>NZ_CP055481.1:4521915-4823376 GCF_013705725.1 Klebsiella sp. RHBSTW-00484
CAACAGGATGAGCGAAACATTATTTTTAAAAAATACTGAAACATTTGCCGAAAGCATGCTCCGATGCGGAGTTCGTTGCCACTTTGCCTATCCTATTACTCCGGCAACAGATGCCATGAAGTATTCAGCATGGCGTCAACCGCAAAAAAATGGCCGCATGGTGCAGATGGAGAGTGAACTGGCCGTGGCGAATGCGCTGGCGGGCTATGCGTGCACCGGTAAACTGGGCGCAACAACGACCTCCGGACCAGGGATGACGTTGATGCAAGAGACGCTCTCCTTTATGGCCGCAGGTGAACTCCCCGCGTTGTTCCTTGATGCTATGCGCGTGGGGCCGGGGGACGGCGATATTCTTGGCGCGCAAAGTAACTACTTCCAGGCAACCCGAGGAGGGGGTCACGGTGATTACAGAGTTATCGTACTCGCCCCATCCAGCGGTCAGGAAATCGCCGATCTTATGCCGCATGCGGTAAAACTTGCCTACACCTGGCGAACCCCGATCTTGTTTGTCGTCGATGGCGTGACCTGCCAAATGACGGAATCAACGACCTTCCAGGATGAACACGATTACAGCGCCGAATTTGATACGTCGAGTTGGGCTATAACAGGTACAAAAGATCACACCAAACGGTTCCTGCTTACCGGTAGTTATAACCATGAGCAGGGATACGACATGAACGAACGACTGCGGCATAAATACGAAAAAATCAAAACGCAGGAACAACTCTGGCAACAGGAAGAGGTGGAAGACGCTGAAGTGCTGGTTGCTGCTTTCGGCATTCACGGGCGCATGTCAAAAGACCTCGTCTCTTCTCTGCGCGCAGAAGGGAAAAAAGTGGGCTATATCCGCCCAATTACCTTATGGCCTTTCCCTGATAAAGCCTTTGAATCACTGCCCTCCTCAGTCAAATCGATCCTCGTTGTTGAGATGAACCATGGTCAGATGGTGGAAGACGTTCGTCTTGCCGTTAACGGGAAAGTTCCGGTCCATTTCCTGGGTAAGACTGGCGGAAATTTCCCGATGTGTACGCTCGCGGACATGACGCGTGAAGTGAACAAATTACTTGATGGAGAATAAAATGCAGTCACTAAAAGACATTTATGGCCAGACCCTCAAGTTTGACGAAAACTTCAGTTTTTGTCCCGGCTGCGGGCATGGCATTGTGACCCGCCTGGTAGCAGAAACCATCGAACACTTCGGAATCAGAGAGAAAACAATAGCTGTTGCCGGGATAGGCTGCGGTGGTTTCTCTCATCATTATCTGGATATCGATGCAATTGAAGCCATGCATGGCAGAGCCCCTGCCGTCGCCATCGGTTATCAAATGGCTATGCCTGATAATATTGTTTACACCTATCAAGGCGATGGTGATATGAGCAGTATTGGACTTGCCGAACTTTTACATGCCGCAAACCGGGGGGTTCCTATCACCTGCATCATGGTGAATAACTCACTTTATGGGATGACCGGGGGGCAGATGTCCCCAGCAACCCTTCCAGGACAAATCACCACAACCACACCAAAAGGACGCGATCCGTCAATTCACGGTAATCCGCTACTGGTGCCGGAAATGATGCGCGCAATGAAAGGCGTAGCGTATCTGGCAAGGGAAACCGTTGCTGATTTTCAGGGGATAATGAAAGCAGAACAAAGCATACGCAATGCTTTTGAATGTCAAATCAAAGGATTAGGGTTCTCCTTCGTTGAAGTCATCGTTCCGTGTCCCACAGGGTTAAAAATGACGGCCACGGACGCCTATGCATGGTCAGCAAAGAATGCTCTGGAGTGCTTTACTCCGCAGGTCTTTAAAAATTGCCTCGAACAACAAAAAATACCTGTTGCATAAGCATTAAACGCACATAGCTCATTTTGGAGAAAGTCGCATAATGCGCTAACGTGTTGTTCCGCTTCAGCGTCGTGAAAACGACGCTGAATTCATTCATAATCAATTGCTAACATACTGAAGTACAAGCACTAACAATTTCCATCAAAAGGGCTTTTCAGTTTATTTACCCCTCTAAATGCAATAAAATAGGGAAAGGCTAATGAGGGAAGCGTATCTTGATTGCTTGTCGACACCATGATTTTGAAGGATACCCAGGTCATGTCAGAAGAAGATAAAAAATATTACGAAATTGGTTCTATAACGAAAGTCTGTACGCTAATCGAAATGCTTTCGACAAGAAAATCATGGGAACTTTCAGAGTTATGCCGTGCAGTCGGCATGCCGAAAACAACGGTACACCGAATGCTGCTGACGCTTGCCGATAACGGATACGTCGTACAAGAAAAACAGCGGGGGGAGTACTCTCTTTCGTTTAAATTATTTTCGATCAGCAGTAGGGTGATTAATCACTCTCAACTGGTGGATATCGCGCGTCCATTCTGCAAAGATCTGTTGGCGGCAATTGATGAAACGGTAAACCTCTGCGTCGTTTCTGGTACAGAGATGCTGATTATCGACAAACAGGTCACCACCCAAACGCTTCGCCAGGATTCCATTATCGGTAGCTCTTTCTCCCTTATTCAGTCAGCTTCCGGGCGCGTGTTTCTTGCGTTCAGTGATGAGAATGAAGTCAATAAAACGCTTCAGCTAATCGATAATAAAAACATCCCCATCCCTGAGCGTGAATCTCTGCTCAAAGAAATTGAGAAAATTCGTAAAGTCGGCATCGCTCACGATTATGAAGAGGTTTTCCAGGGCGTCCGTTGTATCGCAGCACCGGTCTTTAATTATGAAGATACTGTAGTTGCAACGCTCAGCATTTCGATACCCGTTGTTCGTCTTGATAAAACAACTGCGGCGAATATTGAGCAACAGCTTCTCACGACCGTTGGTCGAATATCACAACGTCTTGGAGCCTCAACGGCTGTTTTATCAAAACTGTTTATGTGAAAATAACAGCCTCCCTTTATTATCGGCAATCATCTATTTTGATTGCCCTCCCTTATTGCATTTCGAATATCGCTACGCTAGCCCATCCCTCCAGGTGTACTTTAAATACTTCAGATAATCGCTTCTCTAATGAGATGCAGAATACCTAATTACTAATCTACAACTGAATACATTTCCAAAAGCTTTCTCCACCGGAGAAATCAATAAAAGCATGATTAAAATCAAAAAATCATTTATGTATACAATCCTGAACAAATAAATAGCGATCAAGCTCAACACTGTATATTTCAAGTGTTGACACCTCTGAAATATTAGAAATATACTATCATTAATTCGGGACGTCGTAACACAATACGGAATATGATATGATTTTCATTGGCGAATATGCTCCACCAGATCCGCCATTCTTGAGTCATATCATGTATGCATAACAACATAACCTTGATAAGAGCAAGATTATCAGATGGTTATACAAATTTATGACTATTGTCTAAGGAAGCGCTATGTTATCAGCACCACATGCACTCTGTACTTATCGTATGCAAGTCCACCACATCGATCAGGAAACGGCTGATGTATGGACCTTATTTCTGAGCTGCCATGAAGGCTATGAGTATGAACCAGGACAATTTGCATTAGTCAGTATAAATAACAGCGAAACCTTACGAGCTTATACAATTTCCTCCACCCCGGGAATTAGCCCTTATATTGCCTTAACTGTACGACGTTTACCTGATGGGTTAGGTTCTCGTTGGCTCACCGAGCAAGTCAAAGCAGGGGATAACATTTGGTTATCGCAAGCTCAGGGAGATTTCACCTGCGCCCATCACAAGGACAAACGTTATTTGTTTATGGCGGCTGGGTGTGGCGTCACCCCAATTATTTCAATGTGCAGATGGCTGGAGGCTAATCGCCCGCAAACAAACGTACAGGTTATTTACAGCGTACGTTCCCCTGACGATATTATTTTTAATGAGGAGTGGCGGGATCTTCAACGCTGGTTAAAGCTCACGATTTTTGCTGAACAAGGCGCGGAGGGAGATATTTTGTCTGGCCGCGTAACGCAGGAAAAGCTTGCCGAATTAGTCCCCGATCTTGACCAACGTCGGGTCATGGTTTGTGGCCCAGTCCCTTACATGGACCAGGTCGCCGCTGATACTGCTGCGCTAGGTGCCACACAATACGAACAAGAGCAATTTCATGTTCCAGCACTGGCAACTCCTAGTACAGGCGAGAAGCTGTTAAACGTCACCGTCGCTCATCTGGCACAAGAGTTTCACGTACCAGCAGGAGTAACGTTGCTGGAGGCATTAAAGGGAAACAACGTACCGGTCATGGCCATTTGCAACGCAGGCTTCTGTGGTAGCTGTAAAACCCGTGTAATACAGGGCAAACACAGCGTCAGTAGTACAACAACGCTGAGTGCGGACGAAATTGAACAAGGTTATGTTTTAGCCTGTGCGTGCCGCCTTGAAGGGGATGTCGTCGTAGCCTGAATTATTTCGCGGGAGAGTCGCTGCCCTTATTGGGCAATAATTCTACTGTTCAGGCATGCGTAAATTTTATGGCATAGGGAAAAAGGCTAATCAGCTATTTTAAAACTATTCGACACCTGCATTCCCTGCGTCATCGTATTGAAACCCAGGAAGAAAAATGCTGTTAATCAATGAAAAACAAGTCCAGGAAGTCGTGACAATTAAGATGACTCTCCCGGTGTTAAAAAAAGCCTATGAGGATTGTGTAAAAGGTGAGATTTATGCCGGGAATCGGGTTTTTATGCCCGTACGAGGGCAGGAAAACGTAGGCCAGTGGCTGATCGCCAATTTCACCAACGCCCCCTACTTTGGTTCTAAATTCTCGTCGGTATTCCCTGGCAATATTTTTAAGGGCATGCCAAGCGTTATGTCAAAAGTTAGCCTGTACTCAGCTGAGACTGGAGATCTACTGGCCTTAATTGATGCGAACTATCTTACTGCAATAAAAACCGCAGGTAGCGCAGCTATTGCAACCGATGTTCTGGCCAGAAAAGATGCCTGCCGTTTGGGAATTATTGGCTCTGGATTGCAGGCATTCTCACAGGTTCTTGCCATCCAGGAGGTCCGAGAAATCAAAGAGCTATATATTTTTGATATTGCATCAGAAAGAGTTAAGTCATTCATTGAGCATATTAAAAAAGTACAAAACAAGCCTTATCGTATTATTGAGGCACGAACAGCCGACGATTGCGTATCATCCTCCGATATTCTGTGTACCTGCACGACGTCCCTGACCCCCGTATTCTCTGGGTCAAACGTTAAACCGGGTACGCATATTAACGCAATTGGTTCCTTTACCTCTTTCATGCAAGAAATTGATGAGGAAACAGTCGTCAGGTCGGACAAAATTATTACTGAACACGTAGAAGGATTATGGGAAGCAGCTGGAGATATCATCATCCCTTTTGAAAAGGGATTAATAACAGAAGATAAAATCGATGGTTCAATTGGCGATATCCTGACTAACAAAATCTCAGGTCGTGATAATAATCAGCAAATTACCCTCTATGAAAGTGTCGGCTCCGGGGTGCTTGATATTGCGCTCTCCATCGCCGTTTACGATTACTATCATGGAAGCGCTCAGCCCCTCTGCGAACAGTAATGGTATGGATCGAGTTCAGCCCAAATGTAAGCACCTCACTTACTTGCATCATCTGAGTAACGGACGGGCATTGTCTAACAATTGAACAGGCACTGAAGAGTTCCGTTGTCAGACTTGTAGGAAATCAGCGATTGGAGGGATTTGATAACTTATTGATTTTTAATGGTCCCTACAGGATTCGAATATAAGCCTTGCAACCCTTGCTATAACTGGATATTTTTCTGTTCGAAAAACTCAGGAGCCCCCAATTAGGCCCCCAATCGTATTTCGCTGAAAAAACAAACGATTTCGAATCTGATGATTATAACTGTAAATCACTGTGCTGCCAGCATCCCCGGATAGTGCTTCGCTACGATGTTGTTCATCTTATCTACCAGATCCATACGCTTAAACGAGATATGACCACTACCCTTTTGGAAAAGGCGAATAGTGAAGAGATCATCTCCGAATACCTGCAGTAGTGGATTATCGCGAATGAAATCCATCAGTCGGATAGTCACATCGTGCCGGTTATCGGGAATGGTTTTACCATCCAGCAGGAACAACATGCGCTCCAGATCGGCTAACTGGTCACGCCGCCAGCCCCAGCTCAGGCTATAGCGCCATTTATCGTACTTCACCAGATTGTTAACGATAATCTTCTTGCCGAAGTAACAGGGGTTATTGGTTTTGTAATCCCAGCTTAATCCCCTGAACACATTGATGATGCCACGCTCGAAGACCTCCTGTTTGTTGAGATGAAGTTGCTCAAAGGTACTCAGGATATTCGCTTCGCTGATTGCCGGGAGATCGCCCTCTTCGAGGTTTTTAGCCCACTGGCTACGCGCCTCAGCATCCATCAATGTCAGCATCCCTGACTTCAACATCAGATCGCGCCAGATGCTGCAGTCGATATTGCGGGTGATGACTGGCATCGCTTTATCTACAGGTTGCACCAACCAGCAGTCGAAAGAATGGCCCTGCCGCATCGCCCAATGATTAGCTACGTCGCCACCAATCCCGAAAGTAAGTTGGGAAACGTCATCAAGCTGACGAATTAGCGCCTCAATCCGTGTCAGCGCAGCATTACGGCCAGTGACAATACGTTCAATGCTGGTGGAACAAATCACACCGGTGTGCCCGGTTAATACTTCGGGTTCATTAATATTATTTCCGGACATTATTTCTCTCCTTTATAGTCAGAAAAATACCAGCCGGTCAGGGCTGGTGTTTATGTGCTTGCGGGACGCGGTTTGTTTCGTCCAGCTCATCGCTTGCCTGGAGCGCTGACCTGCGGATGTTGCCCTCTGGTAATAGCCGTCACCTCTTTATACGTGTCACGGTTCATCAGCCCCGTTGCTTTCCTGGCCCGGAGGATATCTATGGGTGTGATAAACGGAGACTGCGTCAGGATGCTGAAGCCTGGGCGGTCAGTGCGGACCAGTTCATACTTCTCAACGATAAAATTCAGGGCATCAACCAGCGAGATACCGGCATCAATATGTTGCTGAATGACCTGTTCATCACTGAACGGCGTATCGCTAAGCGTGAGGCCATAGTGTTGTGCCAGCAGGCTGGTCAGCAGGGTCTGCCAGACACTCACCGGAGACGGACGTGACGATGCCGCCCGCATGAGGGGGGATGATTTGGTTTGCATAAGCGTTATCTCTTTAGTGGGAAGATATGTGCGCTGAAGTGCGAAGTATTACGGTGTTATGCCGTGGCGACAGGAGTGGGATAAATCGCGATATAAACATAGCCGTGCGAACCGAGCGTATCGGCCTCGCAGGTCAGACCTTTTGCATACAGCGTGACGCAGTGCTGATGACGGGGATTCAGTTCACCGCTGGTGAGCATTAACTCCAGCTGTTTGAGCAATATCGGGAAAGCCTGGTCAAGATGGCGTAAATCCGCATCACAGAACTGTCCGCTAACATTCGCCCGGTCAGCCAGGTAATGCAGGCGGTTTCCCTCCTGGACCAGACGGGCCCCAAAACACGGGGAGACACTTCGCCTGAGCCCCCACCAGGGTTCGCTGATATCATGCGTTGCTATCGTGGTGTTCTTCGACAAAATGTCGCTCTCCTTAATCGTGAATTAATTCAGGCTTACGCTGCGTAATACGACATACGGGCCGTTGCGGTCCTGGCGGCGCTCTGCGAATACGGCCAGTACACCGCTGATATCTTCCACCTCGCGACCGGCATAGTGGCAGATGCTGCCGGACCATTTATATTTGCCGGTACAGAAGCGAAACAGCCTGGACTGCGAATGCTGTCGGTATATCGCCATTGCCTGACGTTTACTGATAATTTTCATTAATACTCCTCCCTTATAACCAGCCCCGTTCGGCAAACGAGACGATATCCATTCCGCCGATAACGAGGTGGTCCAGGAGACGCACCCCCACAAGGTCCAGAGCATTCTTCAGACGCTCTGTCACCCGTCTGTCAGCCTGACTGGGTTCGGCATGGCCTGAGGGATGGCAGTGCGCGACAATCACCGCTGCCGCATTGTATTTCAGGGAGGCTTTCACCACTTCCCGTGGATGGACTTCGGTATGGCTGATGGTGCCTTTGAACAGCGTTTCGTGCGTAATCATGCGGTGCTGGTTGTCCAGCAGCAGCAGAACAAATGTCTCTCTTTCCTCCATGGTCAGTTGAAGCCGTAACCAGTCACGTACTGAACTGCTGGACGTAAACGATGCGCCGGGCTCGCGTAACTGGCGCTCCAGAAGAGTCAACGCCTCGCGGATGGTCTGTTGTGCGGAGGCTGTCAGTTCATATGCAAACAACGGTAACTGTTTTTCCATGGTGCAGGACCTCAGTCGATGATGTGCATAATGGCGTTGCACTCAGGGTGGTTCAGCGCATAGTCGCGCAGACGGTAATAATGCTCTGTCATGGCATCGCACTCCGTGCGGCAGGCATGGTGGCTGTAAGCCATCAGACAGGCCGCAATACCCGCAGCTTCAGCACTCATTTCAGCGCCGTTACCATTCAGGATATTGAACAGCGACCAGGGACCGTCACTCTCTTCCGGAGCCATGAAAGCACCACCGTTGCTGAGAGTGTAAAAAGCCCAGACGCCACCGCTGTAATCCGCACACAACCGGTCCATCCAGGCAAAGATGCGGGGTTCGAGGGTTATCCACTGCGGGATACGACCAAAATGCTGAGGCCAGAAACGAAGGCGCTGTTCATCTTTAACAGGTATGGCACAAAGAGTGTCTGTCGGAATGGTGTTATCCGTTAATGCGTTGTTCATGATTAATGACTCCGGAAATAAAAAAGCCAGCCGGTCAGGGCTGGCGGGAAAGGCTGAGACTGAAGTCTGGTAAGGTTGGTCAGGACCTGCGGATGCCATAACGTGCGATGTAGCGATTCAGCATCACTCCGGCTTCAGGTTCAAAGTTCCATGCCCGCCAGACCATCACACCTTCGCAACGAATAACCAGACGAAAATGCGTTCCCTGGTCGTCTTCAATGGCGACGTTGTCATATTGCGCTGCGATGCCTGAGGCCTGCTCACGCGTAAACGGGCCGGAGGGAAGGTGTGGGTGAGTTTCGGTGTTCACGGGTATGTCTCTCCTCGTCGAAGTCATTCCTGTCCCAGCAGTTCGAGCATATTCTCTGCCATCACCCACAGCGCACGATTAAGTTTCACATCGCCGTCGATACCGTTCACAGCACGGGTACGGTTGCTTCGTCCTTGTGCAGTGCGTCCCGCCAGTCCTCCCTTCATCAGGTTCTCCTGCACCCGCTGGTACACCGTCCAGAGGTCGTCACTGCGGTCTTCGTAACGTCGTGGCGTCAGTATCTGAGCGGTAGTGACGGGCTGGTGGTCTTCACCAAAACGATAGTGGAGAGCAGCCCTCGCCATCGCCTGCTGCGCTGGTGGTGGTAACAGAGCCGACTGCATGGCATCACGTTTCTCCTCAACCCGGTCAAATATCCCCAGTACCTCGTAAGCCCCTTCAATAACTTTCTCCACCACATCCCCTTTATGCGGCACCCGTACTTCGCCGAATGACTGCCCGCAGACCAGTCCGTTGGTACAGACGCCACGAAACAGTCCCGGCAACATCTGATAGCTGGATGAGCCATCGTGTGAATTGAGGAGGATAATTTCGGGAACCTGCTGGCCGGTGAGTTGTCCGGCACGACGCAGGCGCAACATGTGTTTGGTGTGCTCCCGTCTGCTCTGGTCACGTACGCGGGTCTGGCAGGCAAAAAAAGGCTCAAAACCTTCCCGCTGCAGATTATCAAGAATAGTGATGGTCGGTATCCAGGTATATCGGTCACTGCGGGATTCGTGTTTATTCTCACTAAAAACACTGGGGACGTAATGCATCAATTCTTCACGGGTTAACGGGCGGTCGCGCCGTACCTGATTTACCCGTCCAAAACGACTGGCTAGTTTCATGATGAGCTCCTTAATTTATCTGTTTGTACCAAACCGCTTAACCTTCAAGAATAGATATATCCTTCGAGGGATAACGGATTTTCGCCAAAGTAATATAGGTTCAAACTCATCCATAACTTAATAAAAAGCCCAAACATTATATGTGATAAGTCCAGAGCAATTTGATGGCTAAAAAGGTATAAAAATCATGAATATCGTTA
Organism: Klebsiella sp. RHBSTW-00484; assembly: GCF_013705725.1. Taxonomy (NCBI): domain Bacteria; kingdom Pseudomonadati; phylum Pseudomonadota; class Gammaproteobacteria; order Enterobacterales; family Enterobacteriaceae; genus Klebsiella; species Klebsiella sp. RHBSTW-00484. The sequence goes on from NZ_CP055481.1 coordinate 4,532,054, forward strand.
ATTCCTTCCTTTATTGCAATTTCAACCCCTGACTAAAGAACAGTGGCGTTTGTCTATGTATGTATATAGATGTGTATATAGATTACTGATACATATCAATGCATTTAAATTAACATCTGTAGATTAATAAACATGAGAACACATGTAATTCAATACATTGAAACCAACAAACATTTCATCACTAATAAAACAACGCTCATGCATATAACTCGGCAAGTAAACATATACCGTATGTATAATGCATATGAACAATACAAGCGTAGAGAAAGTGATTTAATTAAATAATCAGCTCTACTACGACTAACACTTTCGAAATATAAAAAAGGAAACAAATAGTATGTACGAATATATCACCTCTCACGGAAAATTGAATCAATACCATTTAAAGAAAATAGAACAAACTATTGATAAAGCATTGAGTGAACACCCAAGAGTATTGGCTGTAAGAATAGATTTACATACTCCTGCTCTCAAGCCATTAAATGACATGCCTGATGAGGCTAATTTCGCAAGGACAGATTCATCAGTAATATCCCGCTTTACGGATTCTCTGAAAGCAAAAATTTCACATTATCTTAACAAGCGGGAGAAAGAGGGAAAGCGAGTTCGTAAGACATCATTACGCGTTGTCTGGGCCAGAGAGTTTGCACCTGATTCACATAAAAAACATTATCACGTATTACTTTTACTCAACGGGGACACTTTCAATACACTGGGAGCGTACGATAGTAAAAAAGGTACACTCCTCCGCCTTATACGTGAGTCATGGATGAGTGCTGTCAGTTTCATTTATCCCCCCGATAAAGAGTTAGTCCACACACCCAGCAATCCTTGTTATTACCTGAATGCAAAGGATGGCAAGAAAAGTGAGTCATATGGCTCACTGATTTACCGGACAAGTTACTTTGCAAAAAAGAAAAGCAAATGCTTTACAGATGGTGAACGTAATTTTGGATGTAGCTTTAAATAATGGCATCACAAATTATCTATTTCCCCATGGGTAAAACAGACCAGAACAGAGCTGTTCATGACTCATATCTGTACAGTATCAGGTAGCAAAGCAATCCTGACTAAAAATAATATCAATCCAAATAAAACCAATTTAGTCCAATGGTCTGCCGGAGTATTCCAAATAGCAGATGGGTATCATATTCTTGGTCCTGCAGTGTACCTGCCAGTAAAAATTAACATATGAGAGGTCGAATATGAGTGTTGGAGTTGTAAAAGACAAAAAGGCTACTTACCCAGTAGAATACTTCCCTCAAATAATGCGGAATGCAATTGAATCTGTAGTAAGGGATGTTCAGGCTCCTCCGGAACTTGTGGGTACCGCTATATTGGGTATTGCATCACTTGCGTTGCAGGGGTTAAAAAAAATTCGTTATCCTGACGGGCGAGTCAGGCCCCTCTCCTTATATCTTACCGTGATTGCAGACTCAGGAGAGCGGAAAACTGCTGTATATAACGTGGTAGGTCAACCTGTCTTTGCATTTGAGAAAGCCTGCCGAAAGAAACATGAAATGCTAATAGTTGATTACAATGCAGAACTTCAATCATGGAAGGTACAGGAACAATCCATATTGAAGAGTATCTGACCTGCTCCCCGTTGATTAGTACACCCCGATGTTAGTAATGTCTTCATAAGCCACATGAGGACATCCCCATGAAGAAGCGTTTTTCCGACGAACAGATCATCAGTATTCTCCGCGAAGCCGAAGCTGGGGTACCCGCCCGTGAACTCTGCCGCAAGCATGCCATTTCCGATGCCACGTTTTACACCTGGCGTAAGAAGTATGGCGGTATGGAGGTGCCTGAAGTTAAGCGCCTGAAGTCGCTTGAGGAAGAGAACACCAGACTCAAGAAGCTGCTTGCCGAAGCCATGCTGGATAAAGAGGCGCTTCAGGTGGCTCTTGGGCGAAAGTACTGACGACAGACCAGAAGCGGGAAGCCGTGATGTTGATGTGTGATGCGACCGGTCTGTCGCAACGTCGTGCCTGCAGGCTTACAGGTTTATCCCTGTCGACCTGCCGCTATGAGGCTCACCGTCCGGCTGCTGATGCGCATTTATCAGGGCGCATCACTGAGCTGGCACTGGAGCGCAGGCGTTTTGGCTACCGTCGTATTTGGCAGTTGCTGCGCCGTGAAGGGCTTCATGTTAATCATAAGCGCGTGTACCGGCTTTATCACCTCAGTGGCCTGGGCGTAAAACGCAGAAGACGTCGTAAAGGGCTGGCAACAGAACGTCTGCCGCTGCTCCGTCCGGCGGCGCCCAATCTGACCTGGTCGATGGATTTCGTCATGGACGCACTTTCCACCGGTCGCAGGATCAAGTGTCTTACCTGCGTCGATGATTTCACAAAGGAATGCCTGACGGTCACTGTTGCCTTTGGGATTTCAGGCGTTCAGGTCACGCGTATTCTGGACAGCATTGCACTGTTTCGAGGCTATCCGGCGACGATAAGAACTGACCAGGGGCCGGAGTTCACTTGCCGTGCACTGGATCAATGGGCCTTTGAGCATGGTGTTGAGTTGCGCTTAATCCAGCCGGGCAAGCCAACGCAGAACGGATTTATTGAGAGCTTTAACGGACGATTTCGCGATGAATGTTTGAATGAGCACTGGTTCAGCGATATCGTTCATGCCAGGAAAATTATTAATGACTGGCGGCAGGATTATAACGAATGCCGCCCGCACTCCACGCTGAATTATCAGACACCGTCTGAATTTGCAGCGGGCTGGAGAAAGGGTCATTCTGAGAATGAAGATTCCGACGTTACTAACTGAGTGTTGTATCTAATCGTGGGGGCAGGTCATATCCGCAAGAAAACGGAGAAAGGTGTCAGCATTGAAAGTGAAAATGAGCGGCTGAAGCTCCATTACAGAATAAAACCGAAAAGTCCTGTTCTGCCTAAGATGATTTACAACGATACTACCCCTGAGGCTTTACAGTCGGGATTATACAACAATATACCTTCTGCGAGCCTGATGTCAGATGAAGCAGGGGTATTCTTTAAGGGAAGAGCTAAGAGTAATTTAGGTTTTTTAAACCAGTTATGGGATGGCTCTTCATTCGATGTAGAACGCAAAACAGGCAGTTTCACTGTAGATGATTGCATGTTCACCATCTTACTAATGATCCAGACAGATGAATTCGAAAAATATGTTAAAAAACAAGGGGATTATGCAGTGGGTTCCGGTTTTTTCTCTCGATTCATGATTACCGGAGTCACCTCTATGCAAGGGCGCAGGGACACGAAGACAGTACAAAATGCAGGAGGAGATAGCCTGAGATTATTTCATGAAAAAATCGAAGAGGCGCTATCCAGTTTTGAAGAAATGTGTAACAGTGGTACTGTTACACATGATTACTATACACTCTCAGAACAAGCTCAGACTGCTTTATCCGAGTACCAGAAAAAGGCTGAAGACGCTATAATTCAACACAAAGACAAATCCCCTCTTTTTGAAGGCATGTTTTCTAAATTCTCAGAAAACCTTATAAGAGTGGCTGCCTTATTTGAATATTTCGACGGTGACAATTCAGGAGTTATTTCCTCAAAGAATGTTGTAAACGCCTCAAAGATTGTGATTTTTTATTATTCTTACTTACTAACTTCGGGTGGTTTACGTAGTGAAACAGTGGATCAGAATGCTGATTTACTCTATGCCTGGCTGGTCTCTCGCAAAGATAACTACTATAGTTATACCACCCATATAAACAAAATGGAAATAAGAAGAAAAGGACCTTATAAATTGAGAAATAAAATCAAACTCAACGCCGCTTTAGAATTCCTTGAACAAGAAGGAAAAGTGGGTATTCAGAAATTGAGAAACAACAATGGAACTATGGGCGAAACAATCGTTATCAATCGATAACCACAGATAAAGGGCTGCTATTGTCTGCTACTGGTAGCAGACAATAGCAGTAATTCACTCATATAAAAAACATCACCAGTTATAAACATTTGACTCTTAGTGACTCCCCAGCATTGAGGTGTTGATATTTATATGTTCTATTTTCTCAACCCCCTCCTTTCAACTCATTTATTTTCATCATTGAATAATAGGCCTCAAATGACAGCTGACAATGAGTCGTTTTATTATCGAGTTCGGTGACCGCCCGAGCAATCACCTTTAATACGATGGCAGTTACACAGAATTACGGACAGGCTCCACATCTAACACTCTGAAAATCATTTTCATTCGCTTATTTTCATCAGTTATCTCTTTACAACATCAGCGAAAGCATTCTTCAATTCGATGTCATTTCTAGACCAGTCGCTAATGGTCCTATATAATTTATCCCATGATGTCCAATTACTATTTTTATGGAAATCAAGTTCAATAAACTTAGAAATCTCTTCCTCTAAAGAATTAATAGCAGCAGCTTTACTTTTCCACCCGTCTTCAGGCTTATTTTTCTTTAATAGCCTAATGACTTCATCCTTGACTGGCCTGTAGTTCTGCGACTTTCTTTTACCACCGAGGCTTGCTGCTTCTCGTTTTAACTTATTAGACTCTTCTTTAAATTCTACCATTTCCAGAGCCCAGCAGGCTCCATTCCACATGTTTATCAAATTTAGTGCCATCAAAACATATTTACGGCCTTCAGCTTTGCGGCCCTGTCTGTACCGAGATATTCCCCATTTATGCGATGCAAAAGCGCATTCCAGAAGCTTGCTGGGTGTACCCGTCCACATAGCTTGAGACTTCATACTGCTTATGTACTCTTCAACAGTACGTTCCCTGTAAGCATGTTTGTAAGGCTGAATCCTGCATTTTTGGTAATCAGTAATGGCAGTATGGGCATCTTTCTCGAGCTTACGCACCATCTCTTCGCCAGAACACGGCTCAAAGTGAGTGGAAGTTTTCACTTTCACTACCGCTTTCTCAAACTCATTTAAAACCTCTTCAAAAAGGATATCAAAGTCGTTATTTTTCATTTAGTTACCAAAAAGTGAATGTGAAGTAGTAAAGCTAAAAAAATACTTTATGAAGACAGCTTTTTCGATACTAACCCTCGCATTAATATAAGAACCAATCTAAAGCAATCAAGAGCAATGAACCATGTCTACACAAGATATGAAGATTTTAAGGTTACCTGAAGTAGTCGAGAAAGCCGGGATCAAAAGATCCACCATATACGACTGGCTGAATCCAAAATCACCGCGATATGATCCAACTTTTCCAATCCAGCGTCGGCTGGGCACTAAATCAGTGGGCTGGCTGGAGTCAGAACTGGACGACTGGCTAAATAATCGCCCGATATCAATCTGATATTGTAGATGTAATGCTTACACAATCTATTCAATTTTTATTGCTGTTGTCAGAGCAACTCACGTCAGCATATGGGTAGATTAAGGCTAGATACAAAAATAACTGTTAATTCATAATCCATCATGAATGATGAGATTTATAATATCCGAATATTATTTTTCTTCGCACAGTTATATTTTAAAGGTAAAGTTTAGAAAAAAATCAGTCTAAGCTTCAAACAAATCCAGATATTGTATATTTACCGAAAGAGAGTTAATAATGAAAGAACATGCATCAGTATTTAATCATAAAAATAATAATCACATGTCAGATACAGACCTCACAAAAGATCGCCTCGTTAATATGACCTTTATTACTGCTTACACTGGATTAACAGACAAATGGTTTTATAAACTCATCAAGGACGGTGAATTCCCGAAGCCGATTAAATTGGGCAGCAGCTCTCGCTGGACTGAAAGCGAAGTAAAGTCGTGGTTAAAACAGCGTATGGAAAAATCAAGAGGAAACTAACCATGCATGCAAAACGTATTGACTACACTAACCGACGGACTCACTCCACTCAAGATACTACCGCAAACAAACGGTCCCGTTGTATCTGTAACCAATGCAAACGTCAGTATTGTGGGGCTAAGCCCTGCCCATTTTGTTATCGGATAATAGGAGAATCTCACTAAATTCCTTTGATGCCCACTAAGCAGCCCAACACTTAATCACAATAGGTTTAACATACATCTGAGGTGTCATTCAAGATGGCTCAAATATAAATACCTGTGAGTATTAAGCGTTATCCAGAATAGTTTAAAGTTGAAGCAGTCAGACAGGTTGTTAATAGCGGTCATTCTATTTCCGACGTTGCAATACGTCTCGGTATCACCACCCAAAGTTTTCACGCCTAGATAAAGAGGCACCTTCAACGCCACAGAATGATGCTAATGCAGGTTCGTTTTTCATGCGTTCGGGGTTGTCACCTGCAATTGTCCCTAGTGTTGCTGCCGTCAGTGGCACTACACCAAACTGACAGCGGAGGTTACCGGCACTCGCCAACGGTACTGCCATCCTTCTCAGTTAGGGGTAAAGACGGTTTACAAATACTTTACGGCGACCATTAGCCATCCAAAACATAGGTAGTTTTGCAGAGGTACGATGTTTAGGATAATAAGCGTTTTGGTTATGGGAATGGTCTGGTTGTGAAAGGCAAGAAAGCAATAAGTTTCAAGAAATTTTTAACTATTAATAGCAATCTGGTTCATGTATCGGATACCTGGTCTGATTTACGGGCGGTAATTTTTTATACTGGTCAAAGTGTTGGTAGATTGATTGATCTTCGTTATACAGACATTGAAAGAGGTTCTGCTTATCTGCGAGTGAAAGGAAGAATAAAAGCAAAACGGATTGAGTTAAGCGCGCCTGTTTGCGCGATACTGGAACGTAGAAGAGAGACGTATCCTCAAGATGTTTTTGTGTTTCAGAGCCATTCAAACCGCGTTAAAAACCGTGACAGCCCAGTTACCGTGATTGCTTTTAATGCTGCTTTAAGAAAGGTTAGCAAGTTAGCTACTGGTGAACTTGTCAGTAGTAAAAATGCTCGTAAGGTTGTCGTTTGATCGCCTCACCCGATAGCGCATGCAAAAAATACCGAGCAAGGAGTGATTAAGTATGCTCATGCAAGGTAATTTGTGCCAGGACACCCAGCAGTTTATGAGAGCGTAATTCAGATGTTCTTTTACCGCTCGGGGAGAGCAAAATGAACATCAAACGAGGCTGTATCCCTTAATTACATAACCTTCTGTAAAACAGCCGGATACACCCCTGTTTCACCATCGCCAGATAATTCCTCGCCATTTTGACGTAACGTGTGGCAATGCAGCGGTATTCTTTCAGGCACCCAAAACACCGCTCAACAACGTTGCGATTGCGGTAGGCATCTCGATTAAGTTGTGAACGACTATCTGCTGCCATTATTTTATTGGTTTTTCGGGGGAGACCGTTTTTTATCCCCTTTCTTTTCAGTTCTTGATGTAATATATGTTCGGAGTAAGCTTTGTCAGCCAGCACTGCATGGCCATGACGCTTCATGCTGCCGTTCTGGTGTTGTATACCAATACCGTCCAGAAGACGTTGTGCAAGCTGGCTTTCGTGAGCCTGACCGGGACTCAGTATGATATTTAACGGCAGACCACTTCCGTCTGTCGCCAAATGGATTTTGGTGCCAAAACCACCGCGAGAGCGACCCAGCCCATTATCTCCGGCGATATCGGAATGTTTATTTTTGCACCGGCGGCGCACCTGAGTACCCGGATATTACTGCCATCCAGCGCAGTCGTGGACCAGTCAACGAGACCATGAGCATCAAGAGAAGAAAGTAATCTGTTGAAAATAATGTTAATTGCTCCCGATTTAGACCATCGGTTAAAACGGTTATAAAAGGTCTTCCTTGGGCCATATCGCTCAGGCAAATCGCGCCAGCAATGGCGCGAGGGAAAGCTGCTATTATCTTCTTCAGAGAGTCTTCAGCTACTTCCTGTGACTCTCGATACTGCTGCCGTCGTTGCATAACCCTGTTTCCGGACACGATAAAGACAATGAACGCCTACTGACGCTCATCCTAAATAAGCGTTCCAAATAGTAGATCACTTTAGGGGAACTCAGCCCGGATTGTGCGATCTGATCAATTGCCAAAAAGAAACAAACCACCAACCGGACTGAGCGATGCCGATCATAGCACCCATCCCCCGCGCTGAACGACGCCTGATGCAGAAAACTATCCATAAAACGCGTGACAAAAATCATGCGCGCAGACTCACTGCTCTGCTGATGTTGCACCGGGGCGATCGTGTCAGTGACGTAGCCAGAACACTCTGTTGTGCCCGTTCATCCGTCGGCCGCTGGATTAACTGGTTCACGCTGTCGGGAGTTGAAGGCCTGAAATCATTACCCGCAGGACGTTCCCGTCGCTGGCCATTTGAGCATATATGCACATTATTACGTGAACTGATAAAACACACGCCGGGCGATTTTGGTTATCAGCGTTCCCGTTGGAGTACGGAACTGATGGCAATAAAAATCAGAGAGATAACAGGCTGCTGCCTGCATGCTTCGACGGTGCGTCGCTGGTTACCCGCCGCCGGTCTGGTGTGGCGCAGAACCGCGCCCACACTGCATATTCGCGACCCGCACAAAGATGAAAAAATGGCGGCAATCCACAAAGCGCTGGACGAATGTAGTGCAGAGCATCCGGTGTTTTACGAAGATGAGGTGGATATCCATCTCAATCCTAAAATCGGTGCAGACTGGCAGAGACGGGGCCATCAGAAACGCGTTGCCACACCGGGGCAGAACGAAAAATATTATCTAGCGGGAGCACTCCACAGCAGTAGCGGCCGGGTCAGTTATGTGGGTGGCAGCAGTAAAAGTTCGGTGCTGTTCATCGCCCTACTAAAACACCTGAAAGCGACTTACCGGCGGGCAAAAACCATCACGTTAATCGTTGATAACTATATTATTCACAAGAGCAGAGAAACGCTGCGTTGGCTGAAGTGCAACCCGAAGTTCAGAGTCATTTATCAACCTGTTTACTCGCCGTGGGTTAATCACATTGAAAGGCTATGGCAGGCGCTGCACGAAACCATCACCCGGAATCATCAGTGCCGGTCAATGTGGAAACTGTTGAAAAAAGTACGCCACTTTATGGAAACCGTCAGTCCATTTCCCGGTGGCAAACACGGACTGGTAAAAGTGTAGCGATATTAGGATCACTTATTTAGACTCAGAATGGCTGTTGGATCCGCTATGAGCGAGATATAATCATTTGCACCCTGGGAATTACACTTTGAAGTGATTCAGGATATGTGCTTACTGGTTACGGATATTGAGCGAGAATCATGTGATGATCGCCGCTTTTCTTTCGAACCTGTACCAGTATCATGCCGAAACCTGACAGGTTAACGGCAGTGAAGCACCTTGCGGAAACCTTCGAACACTATAACGAATGGCATCCGCCCAGTGCGCCGGGATATCGTTCGCCACGGGAATATATACAGCGTCGGACCAGTACTGGGTTAAGTGATAAAAGATCTATGGAAATATAGGGGCCAATCCGCTGAGTTACATTCGAAAAATCAGCACCCTGTGTTTAAAAGTATTCTTTCATCACGGATTTTCTTTTCAGTCTGTGAGTTTTGTAATAAACCAAATAGGTTAACAATATGAAATCTGGTATAATCTTAGAGTAAACAGAAGGAGGACATGATGATCTATCTATGGACTTTTCTTACAATTAGTATATTGTCCGTGAGTGGCTACGTCTGGCAGGTCATGGGGGTTGTCGCATCTGTCAGCTCTTTTATTGGAATGGTCATTCTGGCAATATTAATATATTATACTACCTTATGGTTGACTGATGGAAATGAAATGATCACGGGTTTTTTCCTTTTCCTGTCACCAGCCTGTGGTTTGATTTTCCGGTTTATGGTGGGATATGGTAAGCGGTAAAATGAGTGCTGCAGCCTGGTAAAGCATTCAGCCACTGCTTGTCTCCTTTATTATTTCAAGATTCATTGAGTTAAGTGCTGCTCCACCTGATTTTTACGGCTTGCATCCCCTTTACTCCTCCCGGCAGGATTTAATGTTCATTTTTGCGTTATTGAATAAATCATTTCTGGAGCAGTTTTCCCCGTTTAGATGGTTGTCTGCCCGGAGCCTATAATTACAGGTCCTGAGCAGAAACCTCAGTTAATGTGGTATTTCACTGGAATTTTTTATTCATAACTAATCCTTCTTTAATTATCCAGCTCACTCATGTTAGTAATCTGATCACGATTTATCTGCTCGGTTTTCCCTGTCTGGGCATCCTTGTAAGAAACCAGTCCTGTATCGTTATCAATACTTGGTTTTCCGTTGGTTACGATAGTACGCCCATCGGTAGTCTTTATAGCCTGATTAGAAGAGCAGGCTGTTATGGCGAAAATAGTAAATGAAGCTAAAAAAATGGCCAGCATAACTTTTTTCATAAAAACTCCTTGTATCAGTCTGTCATCGTGCAGCATATTTAGTGTAGCTTGTTTTCTGACCTTAAAAGACCTAAGTTTAAAAAAATTGATCTAACTCATTCAATCCGTCCGGACTTAATCAACAACGGAAACTATTTGACCTGCTCCCCATTGATTAGCATATGCTGAGACTAGGCTGTGTCCCTTAATCATCTGAGCTATAGTAACTGTCTGTTTCCACGACATATTGAACTATGGCTCGCTACGACCTTCCCGATGAAGCATGGACCATCATCAAGCCCCTGTTGCCTCCTGAACCTGCTACACGACCAGCCGGACGCCCATGGGCTGAGCATCGTAAAATTATTAATGGCATGTTCTGGGTGTTGTGTTCCGGTGCTCCATGGCGTGATTTGCCCGAACGATATGGGCCATGGAAAACGGTTTATAACCGCTTTAACCGGTGGTCAAAGTCAGGCGTGATTAACATTATTTTCAACAGGTTACTTTCACTACTTGATGCGAACGGCTTTGTTGACTGGTCTGCCACCGCGCTGGATGGCAGTAATATCCGGGCGCTGAAATGTGCCGCTGGTGCTCAAAAAAGCATCCTGATATCGACGGAGATAATGGGCTGGGTCGCTCTCGCGGCGGTTTCGGCACCAAAATCCATCTGGCAACAGACGGAAGCGGTCTCCCGTTAAATATCGTGTTAAGCCCCGGGCAGGCTCATGAAAGCCTGTTCGCGCAACGACTTCTGGACGGTATTGGCGTTCAGCGTCAGAACGGCAGCATGAAACGCCGTGGTCATGCAGTACTGGCCGACAAAGCGTACTCCGGACACGCATTACGCAATGAGCTGAAAAACAACGGCATAAAGGCAGTTATCCTCCGAAAATCAAATGAGAAAATGGCATCGGATGGACGTGCGAAGCTTGATCGTGATGCGTACCGAAATCGTAACGTCGTTGAACGGTGCTTTGGCCGCCTGAAAGAATATCGTCGCATCGCTACTCGTTACGACAAAACGGCGAGAAATTATCTGGCAATGGTGAAACTGGGCTGCATCCGACTCTTTTATCAACGGTTACGTAATTAAGGGACACAGCCTAAATCGATTTGCAGGTAGATCTGTTCCCTGGCCTTTTTTATCCGGCGTTCCCACATGTTTTTAAGCGCAGGATTAATCTCACGACCTGTGTTGGCTGATTGTTCAGCCCCTTTTTTTAAACTTTCCAGGTTAAATCGGGTAAACGACATTTCAAGCATGTCTGTTTGTTCTGGTGCCAGGGTATTGTGCTTGTCGGATTGCACACCCGCCACTTTTTTGATATTGCGTATCAACAAATTTACCCGCTTAACTGTAAGCGGTTTTACATGAAAATCCTCAAGCAAATCCTCTGACTCAATGAAATCAACATTTTTGATAAGTATCGGGTTACCACCAAAAATCAGCTTTTCCTGACTCTTGTTCACATCTGGCAGCAGCCACTCAGCATCCGGGGACTCAGCCGCTTCCTGATAGCGTTCGTGCATTTCACGCCGAAGAACGAACTCATAGTACAGTTCCCGGAGGGTCAGGTCTTTCAGCGCCAGATAGTTGCCAGGTTTAAACCACCTGGTCAACTCTACCTTTTGTTTTTGGGTTATCTTTGGCATCAACGATCTCATGATCAACAGACAGGTAATCACTATATGCAACAACCGGATTTCAGCCAATGGTCAACTGTCCCGACAAAATATTAGGGGTTTACATGACTTACAAGCGCGACAGATATCTGCTTCTCGCTCATTGCGGGGTTTACATGGTGCGAATCGTTATACCGTCCTACATGAAGCCTTACTTCAACTGTAAGCGCTACAACATGAAATCCATAGCCACGAAAGATATCAGGCAAGCAAGGCTTTTCAGAGAAAGTATACGCCTCGTTAACACTCGACATTGTTTTGTTCGAGTGTTACTTTAAATCTCTCCTTCATTCTGTACGTTTTTTAATCCCACAAGAAGTAACCCATAAGTAACTCAAACTTCCTTACAAATATTATTCCTATTTTAAATCAATGTGTTAAAAAACATAAAAAATACTGCTGCATTATTCGTCAAAAGACGTTACCGGGTTAGCGTCCATACAGGCCATGCACCCTTATCTTTTTATCAAATTTAAATTAACTTAAACCAGCTCAAGTTAACAAAGTGTTAATGATGCTAAGAGCCTATCCCAAAAGGGATTGTCAGGTAATAAATGATGGAAATTTCTGAGATCAAAGTATGGCGGGCAACAAGTGGCAGATCAGCGATGAACTCTGGGAGAAAATGGCCCGACTCATCTTGGAACGCAAAATTCACCCCCCACTGTGTACGCATCGCAAGCGCGTTGATAATCGTGCGGCATGAATGCCATTTTCTTTATGTTCAGAAAGATTGCCAGTGGAATGCCCTGAATGCCACAGGGATTTGTTCGTCCAACTCCGCTCACCGGCGCTTTCAGGAATGGCGGGATGCCGGAGTATTTGAACGCTTCTGGCAGAACGGCCTGCTTGCCTGTGAACATCTGGATGCTATTGACTGGTCGTGGCTGTCGCTCGATGGATGTATGACCAAATCACCACTGGCTGGTTCAAAAAAACAGGCCGCAACCCCACAGACCGCGGTAAACAGGGAGTAAAACGCAGCCTGATGACTGACGCGAACGGGCTTCCGCTTGCACTGGCTGTCGCCGGTGCAAATACCCACGACATAAAGCTGGTTGCAGATACCCTCGACGCTCTTCAGGCGGGCAGACCCGGCAGAAGACTCCGCCTTTGCATGGATAAGGGGTATGAAGCCGGATAGCTGGAGGCGTATCTGAAAATCCGGTGCTATGAACCTCATATCCGGTCACGGAAAGAGGGAGCAGAAACCATTAAAAACACAGATTTTAAGGCTCATCGCTGGGGTGTGGAGAGAACACACTGCTGGATGAATTGCTACCGCCGCGTCCTGACGCGCAGGGAACAGAAAATCGAAAATTATGAAGCGATGCTATATTTTTCCTGCGGCGTCATTGTCTGGAATAAAATCCGACTGGGATAGGCTCTTAATGAAAAACGATGAAGATTGTATGAGCAAGGCCCGGAGCATTAAACCCAATAAGCATCATGGGTAATATTGCCTCACCGTGCCTCAGCTGTTTTTTTATGTTAACTCTACGACAAGTCCATGTTTTGTATATGGACATATTTGTTGCGGGTGTTAGTATTGCATTGACAGTAGCAATAAATATGCGTGTTTCATTTAAGGCGAGGATTGCTGATGATGACCACATTAATCGCACCTCTTTCTGACCGGTTAGCAGCGCTGAAGGCGTCATGCGCCGGTTGGCCTTATCCCCCATACCTTCCTTTCCTGGAGAGACGATACTTCGCTATGCGGAGGAGAAACGCGCACCACTCAGCAAATGGAACAAAGCGAGTCGCGTATGGACAAAATCAAACGGCGTTGGGCAGTCTACGTTATTGGTTTACTGGTGGTGATTGCCGCCGCCGCATGGTGGATGCTGCGCCCACCGGGACTCCCGGCAGGCTTTGCCAGCAGCAACGGTAGAATTGAAGCCACAGAGGTCGATATCGCCACCAAAACCGCCGGACGTATCGATACCATTCTGGTCAAAGAAGGGCAGTTTGTCCGCCAGGGTGAAGTCTTAGCCCGCATGGATATCCGGGTGCTCAACGAACAACGGCTGGAAGCCGCCGCACAAATTAAAGAAGCTGAAAGTTCGATTGCCGCAGCGAAAGCGCTGCTCGATCAGCGTCAAGGCGAAATGCGCGCCGCTGAGGCGGTCGTGAAGCAGCGGCAGGCTGAATTAAACTCCGCCGCCAAACGCTACGGCCGTTCCAGCACACTCTCACAGCGCGGCGCGGTCTCCGCTCAGCAGCTTGATGACGACCTGGCGGCGGCGGAAAGCGCCAGAGCAGTGCTGGAATCAGCAAAAGCCCAGGTCTCTGCCGCCAGAGCGGCTATTGAGGCGTCAAGAACCAGCATTATTCAGGCACAAACCCGCGTTGAAGCAGCTCAGGCCACGGAGCGTCGGATTATCGCCGATATCGATGATAGCGAACTGAAAGCGCCCCGCGATGGTCGTATTCAGTATCGCGTTGCTGAACCGGGAGAAGTGCTGGCGGCAGGCGGGCGGGTGCTGAATATGGTCGACTTGTCCGATGTCTACATGACCTTCTTCCTGCCTACTGAACAAGCTGGCCTGCTGGCGCTGGGCAGCGAAGCGCGAATTATCCTTGATGCCGCACCCAATCTGGCCATTCCTGCCAATATCAGTTTTGTCGCCAGCGTGGCGCAGTTTACCCCCAAAACGGTGGAAACCAGCGATGAACGGCTGAAGCTGATGTTCCGCGTCAAAGCCCGCATTCCGCCGGAGCTGCTGGAACAGCACCTTGAGTATGTGAAAACCGGCCTGCCAGGTATGGCCTGGGTGCGTCTGGATAACCAGCAGGCGTGGCCTGAAGCGCTGACGGTGAGGTTGCCACAATGAACACGATCGCCCGCCTGGAGAACGTCAGTCAGCACTTTGGCGCAACCACCGCGCTAAAAGACATTACGCTGAGCATTCCCGCCCGCTGTATGGTGGGCCTGATCGGGCCAGACGGCGTCGGCAAGTCCAGCCTGCTGTCATTAATTTCCGGCGCACGGGTCATTGAGCACGGCAATGTGGTCGTGCTCGGCGGCGACATGAGCGATGTTCGCCACCGCCAGGATGTGTGCCCGAAAATTGCCTGGATGCCTCAGGGGCTAGGGAAGAACCTCTACCATACCCTGTCGGTCTATGAAAACGTCGACTTCTTTGCCCGCCTGTTCGGCCATGATAAGGCCGAGCGTGAGAGCAGAATCAATGAGCTGCTCCAGAGCACCGGACTCGCGCCGTTTCGCGACCGTCCGGCGGGGAAACTTTCCGGCGGGATGAAGCAAAAGCTCGGCCTGTGCTGCGCGCTCATTCACGATCCGCAGCTGTTAATCCTTGATGAACCGACCACGGGCGTTGATCCTCTCTCCCGGGCACAGTTTTGGGATCTGATCGACAGCATTCGTCAGCGCCAGCCGGAGATGAGCGTGCTGGTCGCCACCGCCTATATGGAAGAAGCGGAACGTTTTGACTGGCTGGTCGCCATGAATGCGGGGGAAGTACTGGCGACCGGCAGCGCAGACGAACTCAGGGCGCAAACGAAGAGCCAGACGCTGGAACAGGCGTTTATCGCCCTGCTTCCTGAAGCCCAGCGCCTGGCGCATAAAGAGGTGATCATTCCACCGCGCAACGCAGAGGAGAGCGAAATCGCCATTGAAGCTCGCGGCCTGACGATGCGCTTTGGCAATTTTGTCGCCGTTGATCACGTGAACTTTCGTATCGCCCGTGGCGAAATCTTCGGTTTCCTCGGCTCCAACGGCTGTGGTAAATCAACAACCATGAAAATGCTGACCGGGCTGTTACCGGCCAGCGAAGGCGAGGCCTGGCTATTTGGCCAACCGGTCGACCCGAAGGATATTGAAACCCGCCGCCGCGTTGGCTATATGTCGCAGGCCTTTTCCCTCTACAGTGAACTGACCGTTAGGCAAAACCTCGATCTACATGCCCGTCTGTTCCATATTCCGGATGCGGAGATCCCCGGTCGGGTCGCCGAGATGAGTCAGCGCTTTATGCTGGAAGAGGTTGAAGACACCCTGCCCGCCTCGCTGCCGTTAGGTATTCGTCAGCGGCTATCGCTGGCGGTCGCGGTCATTCACCGTCCGGAAATGTTAATTCTTGATGAACCCACCTCCGGCGTCGATCCCGTGGCCCGGGACATGTTCTGGCAATTGATGGTCAATCTGGCCCGCCAGGATCGGGTGACGATTTTTATCTCCACCCACTTTATGAATGAAGCCGAGCGCTGCGATCGCATTTCACTGATGCATGCTGGCAAAGTGCTGGCCAGCGATACGCCGCAGGCGCTGGTCGAACAGCGCGGGTCGGCCAGCCTCGAAGAGGCCTTTATCGCCTGGCTACAGGAGGCAGCAGATGCCGCACAGCCGCCTGCTGCTGAGGCTGCGCCGATTCCCATGATTGAACACAAAACCGAAACCATTGCTCCGCGTCAGGCGTTTAGCTTGCGCCGCCTGTTTAGCTACAGCCGTCGCGAAGCGCTGGAGCTACGTCGCGATCCGGTACGATCGACTCTGGCATTGCTGGGCACGGTGATCCTGATGTTTATTATGGGATATGGGATCAGTATGGACGTCGAGGATCTGCGATTTGCGGTACTCGACCGCGATCAAACCGTCAGCAGCCAGGGCTGGTCGCAGAATATCGCCGGTTCACGCTATTTTATCGAACAGCCGCCGCTGCAAAGCTACAGTGAACTGGACCGGCGGATGCGCAACGGCGAGCTGGCGGTGGCTATCGAAATTCCGCCTAATTTTGGCCGCGACATCGCTCGGGGAACGCCAGCGCAAATCGGCGTGTGGGTGGATGGCGCAATGCCAAACCGGGCGGAAACGGTGCGCGGCTACGTGCAGGCGATGCATTTGGCCTGGCTTCAGGAGATGGCCGGTCGCCAGGCCAGCCCCAATCGCGATACCTCACTGATTTCTATTGAAACCCGCTATCGCTATAACCCGGACGTGAAGAGTCTGCCAGCGATTGTTCCAGCAGTTATTCCGCTGCTGTTGATGATGATCCCGGCAATGCTCAGCGCGCTCAGCGTAGTGCGTGAGAAAGAGCTGGGCTCGATCATCAATCTGTACGTGACGCCGACCACCCGCAGTGAATTTCTTCTGGGCAAACAGGTGCCGTATATCGTGCTGGGGATGTTTAACTTCTTTCTACTATGTGCACTGTCGGTGTTTGTCTTTGGCGTACCGCATAAAGGGAGCTTCCTGACGCTTATGCTGGCCGCACTGCTCTATGTCACGATTGCCACCGGGCTTGGCCTACTGATCTCAACCTTTATGAAAAGCCAGATTGCGGCGATTTTCGGTACCGCGATTATTACGCTTATCCCGGCGACGCAGTTCTCGGGGATGATCGATCCCGTCGCTTCTCTGGAAGGGCCGGGCCGCTGGATTGGCCAGATTTATCCAACCAGCCACTTTCTGACCATTGCGCGAGGAACGTTTTCCAAAGCGCTAAATCTGACGGACCTGTGGGCATCCTTCATACCACTGCTTATTGCGGTTCCGCTGGTGCTGGGCCTGAGCGTGTGGCTGCTGAAAAAACAGGAGGGATAATGCGCGGATTACGCAATATTTATAATTTAGGCATGAAAGAGCTACGCAGCCTGCTTGGCGATAAGGCGATGCTGACATTAATTGTCTTCGCCTTTACCGTCTCGGTTTACTCCTCCGCTACCGTTATGCCGGGGTCGTTACATTTAGCCCCTATCGCTATTGCGGATATGGATAAATCGCAGCTCTCATCGCGCATTATCAACGGTTTTTATCGCCCCTGGTTTTTACCCCCTGAGCTGATTACCGCTGATGAAATGGACGCAGGGCTGGATGCCGGGCGATATACATTCGCGATCAATATTCCCCCTAACTTCCAGCGTGATGTTTTAGCCGGACGCCAGCCGGAGCTGCAGGTAAACGTTGATGCGACGCGAATGAGCCAGGCGTTTACCGGCAATAGCTATATCCAGAATATCGTCACTGGTGAGGTAAATAGCTTTGTCGCCCGCTATCGGGATAACAGCTCGTTGCCAGTCGAGCTAGCCGTCAGGATGCGTTTTAACCCGAATCTGGAACAGGAACGTTTCGGGGCCGTAATGGCGATTATCAACAATATTACTATGCTGGCCATCGTGCTTACCGGTTCGGCGTTGATACGTGAACGAGAGCATGGAACCGTGGAGCACCTGCTGGTGATGCCGGTGACGCCGTTTGAAATTATGATGGCAAAGATCTGGTCAATGGGTTTGGTGGTGCTGGTCGTTTCTGGATTATCGCTTATATTGATGGTCCAGGGAGTGTTGCAGGTGCCGATTGAAGGCTCTATACCGCTGTTTATGCTTGGAGTAGCCCTGAGCCTGTTTGCTACTACCTCAATTGGAATATTTATGGGAACCGTGGCCCGCTCGATGCCGCAGTTAGGGCTGTTGATGATTCTAGTGCTGCTACCACTTCAGATGCTATCCGGGGGATCAACGCCACGAGAAAGTATGCCGCAGGCGGTGCAGGACATCATGCTCACCATGCCGACAACTCATTTCGTCAGCCTGGCGCAGGCAATTCTATATCGAGGCGCAGATTTTGCGATTGTCTGGCCGCAGTTTCTGACGCTGCTGGCTATCGGTGGCGTATTTTTTACGATTGCACTGCTACGTTTTCGTAAGACGATTGGAGAGATGGCTTGAACGATGCCGTTGGAACTGCCACGGTACATGGCTGGCGAAAACAACTGGAACTTGAGGGCTTGATCATCCGAAAAGTGAAACCCGGTGTGGAACAATAGGCAGAGCAAATTTTTACTATTCTGCTTGAAACAGCTGCACTTTCTAAGCATGAGCTGTCTGAATACTGCCGTAAAAATGGCCTTTATCCTGAACATGTCGCTGAATGGAAGCCAAACTGTCTGATCGCCAACCAGCCGAAGCATCGCCAGTTGGTCGACGAGCAACGAGCGACCCGCACAGAGAAAAGCCGCATCCGGGCGCTTGAAAAAGAGTTACGCCGGAAAGATAAAGCACTGGCGCAAATGGCAGCGCTGCTGGTTCTTCAGGAAAAGTTGTCAGCCTGAAATCTCTCCAGGATTCACGGGGTGGTTCATTTTTGCCGACCATACTCAACGGCTTCCTTCAGCAGCGCATTCTCCATGGTCTTTTTACCCAGCAAGCGCTGTAGCTCTTTGATTTGTTTCACCGTCGCCGCAAGTTCTGAGGCGGGAACAACATCTTCGCCAGCCATGATCGCGGTGAGACTACCTTCCTTGTACTGCTTTCGCCAGGCGAAGATCTGGTTTGCATTCACACTATGAAGCCGTGCAACATGGGAAATGGTCATGCTAGGCGATGCGTTTCCTGAACGATGGCAATCTTTTCCTGTGGACAACGGCGCCTGTGGCGCTCTGGTCCCAGCAACTCTTCGATCATGCTTATCTCCCGACTAGTCATTAATTTAAAGTGGGTCGAAGTGTCTGGTGATTCATGGGGCCAGTCTAATCTGCATTACGACCCAAAAGTGACGGTTTACTCACAGAAAAAGATTAAGAGATAATTAATCTAAAGATAAATATTAAAAACATCATTTACTTATTGGGGTTGTTCACGCAGGCTGTTAGCAGCCATATATTTACAGATAGCCGATAAGAGATGATAGTAGGGAGGCATGATGAAAAAAAAAGTGATTGAAGCACTTTTTACTGGTTGCTGTTCGGATCCATTCTCTACACTTGGTATGCATTGTACCGACGCCGGACTGGAAGTTCGTGCATTATTACCTGATGCCACCGATGTGTGGGTCATTGAACCAAAAAACGGGCGCAAAGTCGGCAAGCTGGAATGCCTTGATTTGCGCGGTTTCTTTAGCGGCGTTCTGCCGCGTCGTAAAAATCCTTTTCGCTATCAGCTGGCCGCCACCTGGCACGGACAGCAGCATCTGATTGATGACCCGTACCGTTTTGGCCCACTGTTACAGGAACTGGACATTTGGCTGCTGTCGGAAGGCACGCATCTTCGCCCCTATGAAACGCTGGGCGCGCATCCCGATACGATAGACGATGTTGTCGGTACGCGCTTCTCGGTCTGGGCACCTAATGCCCGCCGGGTGTCGGTCGTTGGCCAGTTTAACTACTGGGATGGTCGTCGCCATCTGATGCGACTACGTAAAGAGTCCGGCATCTGGGAGCTGTTTGTTCCCGGCGCGTTTAACGGTCAGTTGTACAAATTCGAGCTTATTGATGCCCACGGCAATCTGCGGGTGAAGTCCGACCCTTACGCCTTCGAAGCGCAAATGCGCCCGGAAAGCGCCTCGCTTATCTGCGGGTTGCCGGAAAAGGTCGAGCAGCCTCCAGCGCGCAAGCAGGCTAACCAGTTTGATGCGCCTATATCGATTTATGAAGTGCACCTCGGCTCCTGGCGCCGCCACACCGATAATAACTTCTGGCTGAGCTATCGCGAGCTTGCCGACCAGTTGGTCCCGTATGCCAAATGGATGGGCTTTACTCATCTGGAGCTGCTGCCGGTTAACGAACATCCGTTTGACGGCAGTTGGGGCTATCAGCCGACCGGGCTGTACGCGCCCACCCGTCGCTTCGGCACCCGGGAGGATTTCCGCTACTTTATCAACGCCGCGCACGCCGCGGGGCTTAACGTTATTCTGGACTGGGTGCCAGGCCATTTTCCGGCGGATGACTTTGCGCTCGCCTCGTTTGACGGCACCTCGCTGTATGAACACTGCGACCCGCGCGAAGGCTACCACCAGGACTGGAACACCCTGATTTACAACTACGGCCGCCGCGAGGTCAGCAACTTCCTGGTTGGTAATGCGCTGTACTGGATTGAACGCTTTGGCATTGATGCGCTGCGGGTCGATGCGGTGGCATCAATGATTTATCGCGACTACAGCCGCAAAGAAGGTGAGTGGGTACCGAACGAATTTGGCGGCCGGGAAAACCTTGAAGCCATTGAGTTCCTGCGTAATACCAACCGCGTGCTGGGCGAACAGACGCCGGGGGCGGTAACGATGGCGGAAGAGTCGACCGATTTTGCTGGCGTTTCTCGTCCTTCCTCCACTGGCGGTCTGGGGTTCTGGTTCAAGTGGAACATGGGCTGGATGCATGATACCCTCGACTATATGAAACTGGATCCGGTATACCGTCGTTTTCATCACAACAAGATGACCTTCGGTATGCTCTACAACTACACCGAAAACTTTGTCCTGCCACTCTCTCATGATGAAGTGGTGCACGGCAAAAAATCCATTCTCGACCGCATGCCGGGCGATGCCTGGCAGAAGTTCGCTAACCTGCGAGCCTACTACGGATGGCTGTTCGCCTTCCCGGGTAAAAAGCTGCTGTTTATGGGCAATGAGTTTGCACAAGGACGTGAGTGGAATCACGACGGAAGCCTCGACTGGCGTCTGCTTGAGGGCGTAGACAGCTGGCACCACGGCGTTCAGCGACTGGTGCGCGATCTCAACCATACCTATTGTCGCCACAAAGCGCTGCATGAGCTGGATTTCGACCACTACGGTTTCGAATGGCTGGTGGTCGACGATCATGAGCACTCGGTGTTTGTCTTTGTGCGTCGCGACAGGGAGGGTAACGAAATTATCGTCGTCAGCAACTTCACCCCGGTACCGCGCCATGATTATCGTTTCGGCATCAACCAGCCTGGCCGCTGGCGCGAAGAGCTGAACACTGACTCAATGCACTATCATGGCAGCAATACCGGTAATGGCGGCATCGTTGAAAGCGATGTCATTGCCAGCCATGGTCGCGAGCATTCCCTCTCCATTACGCTACCGCCGCTGGCGACGATCTGGCTTACAAGGGTGCCTGATAATCAATAAACTTCGGAGGTTTCTACTACCCGGCGGTGGGGTTATTCATTTAAATAGTAGTGCCATGGTAGTTGAGTTATTCCCGGAGGTGGTCTCTTCTGAATTAATTTACAGAAGAATATTTTTTATTCGCTGTTTCCTTTTGTTGTTTTTATTTTAATGGCAGGACATCACTATGAGTAAACATGAATATAATGACAATGTCATGCTGGCACGCCAGTTACCGCTTAAATCTGTGGCGCTGATCCTAGCGGGAGGTCGAGGGACACGATTAAAAGACCTGACAGCAACCCGGGCAAAACCGGCGGTACATTTTGGTGGCAAGTTCAGGATTATTGATTTTGCTTTATCAAACTGTATTAATTCCGGGATAAGACGGATTGGGGTCATTACACAATATCAATCACATTCCCTGGTTCAGCATATCCAGCGCGGTTGGTCTTTCCTCAATGAAGAGATGAATGAATTCGTCGATTTATTACCCGCCCAGCAACGCGTGCATGGTGAGAACTGGTACCGGGGTACTGCCGATGCTGTCACACAGAACCTGGATATTATTCGACGCTATGGTGCGGAATATGTCGTTATTCTAGCGGGTGATCATATCTATAAACAGGATTATTCCCGGATGCTGATTGACCATGTTAAAAAAGGAGCCCGGTGTACTGTGGCCTGCCTTCCTGTACCTGTGGAATACGCAAGTGCTTTTGGTGTCATGGCTGTGGATGAAAATGATAAAATCATTGATTTTATTGAAAAACCTTCTAATCCTCCTACTGTGCCGGGGGATAAAACCAAATCGCTTGCCAGTATGGGGATCTATGTATTTGATGCTGAATACCTCTATCAGCTACTGGATGAAGATGGTCGGGATGAACAGTCCAGCCACGATTTCGGCAAAGATATTATTCCAGCAATTACGGTATCCGGAGAAGCCTGGGCACATCCTTTCCCGCGCTCCTGTGTGCAGACAGATAATAATGCAGAACCGTACTGGCGTGATGTCGGAACTCTGGAGGCCTACTGGAAAGCGAACCTTGATTTAGCTTCCGTGGTACCTGAACTAGATGTTTATGATCGCAACTGGCCGATCCATACTTATGTAGAGTCTTTACCGAGCGCAAAATTTGTTCAGGACCGCACAGGCAGTCATGGAATGACCATGAATTCACTGGTCTCCGGCGGCTGCATTATATCTGGTTCTGTCGTTGTTCATTCAGTTTTATTCTCCAGCGTACGGATTAACTCTTTTTGCAATATTGATTCGGTTGTTTTATTACCCGGTGTGTGGGTAGAACGTTCCTGTCGGTTACGACGCTGTGTGATTGATCGTGGATGTGTGATCCCTGAAGGAACGGTCATTGGTGAGAATGCTGTCGAGGACGCCCGTCGTTTTTATCGTTCTGAAGAAGGGATCGTTCTTGTCACTAAAGAAATGCTGAGGAGGCCTGAATAATGAACGGATCTCCTGAAAGGCATTCCGCAGAGATCATGGTGACAATCTCTAGCCCGGACTGATCTTACCCTGCCATCCCCGGACAGCTTTTGTATCTTAAGTTAACGATGCCCGCTGTCGCCGGTATTCCCCAGGGGAGTAATATCCCAGCGCACTGTGCGGGGTTCATTGTAATGCGTGAACGCTGCTGCTGCAGGGTTTTGCAGGGCTGTTCTCACATTCGGTTTTGGCATGAACGCGATATAGTCTTCCTTCATCGTCTTCACGAACTGTTCGGCCATGCCATTACTCTGCGGGCTGCTCACCGCTGTTGTGCAGGGCTCCAGATTCAGCTCTCAGGCGAACCTCCGCGTTTCATGCGCGGTATACGCGGAACCGTTGTCCGCCAGCCACTGCACCGCTGTGTCCGGCAACTTATCGCCGAAGCGCTTTTCTAC
Organism: Klebsiella sp. RHBSTW-00484; assembly: GCF_013705725.1. NCBI lineage: Bacteria > Pseudomonadati > Pseudomonadota > Gammaproteobacteria > Enterobacterales > Enterobacteriaceae > Klebsiella > Klebsiella sp. RHBSTW-00484. The sequence goes on from NZ_CP055481.1 coordinate 4,555,733, forward strand.
CGACCTCAGCATTACATCCTGCACGGTCGAACTGTCGTAGCCACCGGTACTCGCCGCCCAGTCTATGGCTTCTCTGTCGCAACAGTCCAGCGCGAACGTTACCCGCAGTTTCTCGCCATTGTCGCAGCCGAACTCGAAGCCGTCAGAGCACCAGCGCTGATCGCTCTGCGCCACCGCCACCTTACCGTTGTGTTCCCGACCCGGCACCGGGCGCGGCGGCCTGTCATGCAGCAACAACAGGCTGTTTTCGCTCATCACCCGATAAACCCGTTTAGCATTCACCGGCGCAAGCCCCTCATCGCGGGCCTGACGCCGCAGCACCGCCCAGACCCGGCGGTAGCCATAACACGGCATATCGGCGATAACCACCAGTATGCGCCATAGCAGCGCCGCATCCGCTTCTTCATCGCGCTGGTTACACCGCCCATCCTGCCAGTCGGCGGAACGATTAACCCGAAGTGATAATTGCGCACGCGACACGCCCATGGTGCGGCTGACCTGTGCTATTCCTTGTCCTTTGGCAACAAGGGCGCATGCGCTATCCATTTTCGGGATACACCGTACTCCACGGCTTCTTTCATGATCTCAACTTCCATCGTCTTCCTGCCCAGAAGGCGCTGAAGCTCCCGGACCTGCTTCAGAGCAGCAGTAAGCTCTGAAGCTGGAACGACTTCCTCTCCGGCCGCAACGGGGGTAAGGCTGCCTTCCTGGTATTGCTTCTTCCACTTGAACAGCAAACTGGGCTGAATACCGTGCAGGCGTGTGACGTGGGAGACATTCATGCCCGGCTCCATCGTCTGCTGGATAATGGCGATCTTCTCCTGAGGAGTTTACGTTTACGGACTTCTTGCCCTAACAGGATTCTGGTCATCTCAAAATTGGCGTTAGTGTTAGACATATATTCAAGCCTATCTCTTATCTGGGGATACAGCTACAGTCTGGGGTTTCAGGGGGCGACATCACTCGGGTGAATAAATCCCAAGGGTAGAACGAGCTCTTTTTGATGCTATATCAATACCAGTTCCTGGACGTTCTTGCTCCCATGAAAAGAACTGATTTGTTGCCGCTTTTTTATTTTTTGAAAAGTTCCAGTAATTTATAAAGCAATTTACGGCCCATTCTATTTGATTAGTCGATGCTAAAACTAATCCAAGGTTATTCCATGATGAACCTCTACGTGGAGCTAGTTTAAGTGATGATGTCAGATTCATTTGTGCTGCAGTATAATCGCCGATCATGTAATATGCATATCCAAGGTTCCCTAATACTTCAGCATCTGACGGGTATATTTTTTTTGCTGTTTCAAGATTAGCTATAGCAGAAATGAACTGATTTGACCTAATTTGTATAATAGCCTTTTGATTTAGCGCTCTTGATTCTGAACGATCTTTTTTAGTGATTATTACCCGTGGTGCTGAGATTCCAGAGTTTCTATACGATGTATCAACCTGCTTAGTATTTGAGTATGTCGTTGATATGTTCTTTTTGTCTATTGTTGTTAGATAATATACGTCATTAGGGGGCGTCGTTAACATTTTGTATTTAATGTTTTCTGGGAAGTTCATTGCGGTGTATACAGTGTCCATATCAAGTGATAATGATCTTGCTTGGTCATTATCAATTTCATTAATGCTTATACGATGAACACCAATTATACTTTCGGGAAAAGCATGGCGTCGTATTCCCGCGCCAAATAAAAGAACGCAAGCACTAACACACTCCCATCTATTTGGCACTACCGTTGTTAAATTATTACTTGATATAATCAATGACATCTTTAAGGCGTCGGCAACATTACCACCAAGACTATTTAACCAAATCTGACTGAGTGGCATGTTATCTTGCTTAAATGAGTCGATTTGTTTTGCGAAAATGTATGCATCTCCTGAAGAAATACTTCCATTTACGGTAAGTAGAAACGTTCCATCCTCCATTGCTCCTGCTTGGAAGTTTAAATTTCCATATGCAGACCCTAAAGTCTGAGTAAATATTGCAGCCGCGATTATCCATTTTTTTATTTTTCTTAAGGATTTTTTTTCCATTTTACTCCTCCTAAAAATACCTCTCATCCAGTAAACCTGAGTGCGACTAATAGCTAGGACCACGAATCTTCTCTATGCCATGCCCCTAATATTATCACTAAATAATGATTTTAGGAATGCGCAAATCATTTAAAAGGAAGGTTCAGTCTAATACAATAGACTAATATTGATACATTTTTCCGATCAGTGCTTCTCACTGAGTATTTCGCTCTATTCGGTTACGGATTGGCATTGAAGTTCTATCAGAGTTTCTCATCCATTCTATCAACTGGGAACTTAACTTTTCATTCTACTTTTTAACCTGTTTTTTCGCCGCTTTCCACTACTGGCGGTTTTTTCTCGTAAATTTACCCTGCAGAACCACTCTTTGCGCGTTATGCACCAGTCTGTCCAAGATTGTGTCTGCCGTTGCTGGGCAAGATCAGTAATGGCAGACTCATCAAGCCAGACCGTCAGCGAACCGCGCTGCCTGAGCACTTTGTTGTAGGCAGACCAGTTGGTGATTTTAAACTTTTGCTTTGCCATGGGGACCTGATGCTGAAACGTCTGTAACGATCAGATCCGCCCATCTCCTGAAAGTTCGATTTATTCAACAAAGCCGACGATACAGTCAAGGTAAACAATGGGATCCTCCATCTCGAGAATGAATTATCTGTTGTTATCTACCATATTTCTCAACCTGAAACTTTGCCAGTGACTATGCCATTGGGCTTTATAACAACTAACAAAAAGTCGGTTAAGATTATTGGAGCGCTGATTACTGAATATCTGAAAAGTAGCTCTGGTTTTGATAAGCCACATGACTGTGGATTTCTTTCTTCGATAGTTGAAAAATGCTGATAGAATGGTCAGTTACCCTTTTAGTTTTCTTGACCACCTCCATAGGAGGTGGTTATTAATTGCCACTATTAAACCGTTACCTAAGTTGATATTTCTATATTTTGTACCAGTTAACACTCATGTGAACTGGTACAGTACATATCAGATACATCACTCTGACTCATCGGGGATACCATGCATCATATTGCTGTCACCCAGATGTTGTTCCCAGACATCATCGCATTTTATCGTACTGATTTCTTTTCCCTGTTTTAAAACAGTTATTTCCCCATCAGTATTTTTTCCATCATCGATATAGGAAACAGAGTAAGTATACTCGTTTTCTGGTATGTTCAATGTATGTATCGACACACCCTCAGCCCTACTGTAATTCCAGGCCTGACTTAACTGGCTCACATTTTTCACCAAAGTGATTTCAGGAATAACCCCACCATCTCCGTTAATATCCGACTTACCGAATAAATAAGCGACCTCATTATTATTTCTTAACACAGCCACCTCTTTAGTGGTTTTACCTTTTATGACACATCCGAACAGAACATCTGAATCTCCATAAGGTGATGCCATTACTGAACAGGAGATAGTAATTACTCCCAGAGCAGTCACATATTTAATTCCATTTAAAAACCTCATACAAATCCCCTCTAAAAATAAATAATAAATAAAAAGCACTTACCCCAAAGGTAAGTACTTTGCCTCAAAAATGCCTATTCAATATATACAACAATCTTACCATCTGATTGTTCTGTCACGGTAATATCTTTAGTTGTACCATCACTAAGTTGAGCAAATCCATAGTGCTGTTTCCCTTCACTTTCAGTTAACGTTACGTTCTCACATTGCTGTGAGTATTGACGTAACTGTTTATGATAGATATCCGTTACCACCTCGCATGCTGTACGTTCCAGCATCGCTTTGCTACCATTGAACGCAAAGTTCCCGATGCCATATACAACCCAGATCCCAAGCCAGACCAGCAACAGCATTTTCCCCTGACCAACGGCTTTACAACGTTTAGCAATATAAACTGGCGAAAAAAGAATCCACCATTTTGAAAAACTTGCCTTACCATGTTTATCCAGTAGCTTCCAGTCCATATAGAACAAAATAACCAGGGCAATCATAACGAACAGATTAACCGTATAGTTGACAGCTAAACTAAACAAACATGCGGATAAAACGCCGACAACAAACAATCCCGTTGCAATCCAGATATATTTTTCATGTAAAGACGAGCTGTCTATATTTAATAATTTACGGATATTCTCAGCGCTTACAAAATCAGACTTTTTTCTATCGCCAACAATAAAAGAAATCAATTTATTATTATACAGTACCCTGGCTTCATCGTTTAACAAAATGGACTTCATTTCACGGATTAATTTTAAATCTGCATCATCACGCTCACTTACTTTTTGTATCGCATGGTTTAATTCATCAAAGCTGACATTCATATCCAGCTCAAGATATTCATAATAGTTTATCATGATAATTCCTTATCTTTACATAATAGCCAAAATATTACAGAGAACGTTAAACTGATATACTTCAAGAGTGTTGAACAGGAAGTGAGTATAGCGGTAGATATAAAAGAATTATTAAAATACGTAATCACTTCCCTTATAAACATAACAAAACAACAATCCCTATACAAACAAGCAACATGAATAAAACACCAATGCCTAGATAGGCTTTAAAAAGCCTCTTAATTCTTTCTGGCTTCATTTTGACCTCACGACTACAGCAAAAAGAATCGCACCAAATATGGGGTCTATAAGCATACTGATAACAAACCATATGAAGAACGAACGGCCACTGGCCTGAGCCAATTTACCAATAACTATCGATGCTCCGATCCACAAAAGTAAAAGAATAAATGCCATCGTTGGCTCCTTGAAAAATAGCAATAAATGATTGAAGTGGTGGTTTAATGCCGTCACTTTGTCCGATAAACATGTTGAATGGATGGGCAGACTTATACCTGCCGCATTGAAACATCCTTGCTATAGGCGCATGGTGCATCTCCTAATTGTCACCCGATGAGAATCCTGGCCTGATTCTAATCAAATCCTTTCTAAGATAGGGAGGTTACGAGTGCAGGTAAAATTGTTATTACCGATCGAATTTCAATAATTGATCTGCGTAATCTATCGATATAAACGATCAATTTTATATATTTGATAGCTTGCAACTATCATTATAATGATATCGATCGTTTTTGTAGATCGGTTTATGCGGGGCATGTGGTGTATTAAAATTGATGAGGCAAGTAGTGGGTATTTTTTATTCATTAAAAACATAAGGATATGACATTTCTCATAACCTTCTAGTCAAAGGTATGACCACAATCGCCACACTCATATCTGTCAAACACGAGTCCATCAAGGGCTGAGCCGGTAACTGCTCCTGCAGTTGCACCAGCCACAAATCTCCCAAACACAGCACCAATAACGGCCCCGGCCGCAGTCCCCAGAACTGGCACAACAGAGCCGATTGCAGCCCCTGTACCTGCGCCGCTAAGTGCTCCAGCCACACCTCCAGCGATACTTCCTGCCTTCCTCCCAATATTACGTTCACTTACACGGTCAGAACCACATTCCGGGCATATCGTAGTCATTTCTTATTCTCCTGATTTACAGTTGTTAAAAGCAAAAAGGCATCCGAACGTTACTGAACGGATGCCTTCTCATAGGTAATTTTATCGTTAATGGTTATTTAGTAATTAAATAATCAATTGGGTTTTCACGCTGTTTTATCAAACACTCCTTGCATCACAGTCCTGTTTGCTAAAGAGTCAATATAATTTGCATACCACTGCAACATCTCCCTACGCTGCTCCAGATATTGAGCATGGTTGTAAGTACCACGGATAGTGTTCTTATCAACATGTGCAAGCTGTAACTCGATCCACGCCGTGTTATAGCCCTTTTCGTGCAAGATCGTACTCATCGTATGCCTGAAACCATGCCCGGTAGCCCTTCCGTGATAACCAACTCTTTTTAGTACTTGATTGATGCTCGCTTCACTCATTGGTTTTGTGATGTCGTTACGACCAGGGAAAACCAGATTGTAACGACCAGTAACTGCCTGAATTTCACGAAGTGACGCCACAACTTGATCAGATAAGGGGACCAAATGCGGGCGGCGCATCTTCATCCTTTCTACTGGCACCTCCCACACTCGCTTACCGAAATCAAACTCCTTCCACTCTGCCTGACGAAGCTCGATAGTGCGAACGCCAGTCAGCATCAAAATGCGTGTGGCAAGCCGAGTTATCGGGCTACCTGAATACGCAGCAAGAGCTTGTAAGAAATCAGGTAATTCACCAGCTAGCAGGTGGGGATAATTGGTAGACTTAGGCGCAGTCAGTGCGCTGGCTAGTTCAGAGGCTGGGTTTGTTTCAGCCCTGCCAGTGACAATGGCATAGCGAAAAACCTGATTGCAGGCCTGACGAATTTTACGCAACTTATCGAGGACGCCTCGCTTTTCTAATTTACGGAGCGAATTGAGCACTTCTAGCGGCGTAATCTCAGCAATGGGTCGTTTACCGATATCAGGAAAAATATCGTTCTCAAACGCTTCCATCAGATCTTCAGCGTAGCCTTTCGACCAGTTAGGACGCTTGTATTCATGCCATTCCAGCGCAATCGCTTTGAAGGTATTTTCAACACTGGCTTTTTTAGCCAATTTTTCTGCTTTCTTTTCTTCTCCCGGGTCACCACCCAAAGCAATAACCTTCCGTGCTTCTTCTCGCTTCAGGCGAGCATCAGCCAAAGAGATATCTGGGTAAACACCGATAGAAAGCTTTTTCTCTTTCCCAAAAAATCGGTACTTCAAACGCCAATACTTTGCGCCGTTAGGTTTTACCAGCAAATACAACCCACCACCATCAGTAAGTTTGTATTCCTTCTCCTTTGGTTTTGCAGTGTCTATCTGTCGTGCATTTAGTGGCATATGGGGCCCCTAATTTCCATTGAACGAGATGAGCCCCCTCAAAGGCCCCCAGCTACCACTTGATTTAGGTAGAACTGAGTTGACTTCGATAGAACTCGTGACAGAAAAATCCAGTAATATCAGGGATTATAAAGGATAAAAAGAGAATTCAGTAGAGGTGTGTTGACTTGAAAATGGTACGCCCTACAGGGCTCGAACCTGTGACCTACGGCTTAGAAGGCCGTTGCTCTATCCAACTGAGCTAAGGGCGCACTGAGAAGTGAGAACTTCATGATGTGCAATCGCCGGGAATTATACGGTGCACGCCTGATGAGTCAATATATTTTGCCGTGAAACTGCGCTTGTCTGCATAACCTGTCTGGTTATGCAGCTAAAGCAGTACAAAGTTTATCCAGGTGCATGTTTCTGCACGCTAACTTCAGCACAGGCTCAACGCCGGTCAGGCCAAAAGAAAGATAAAATCTCAAACGAAGACTGACAGCGGGGCTGGCTTCTGACAAAATATCGCCATCCCCCTTTCGTAAAGATACAGATGGAATCCTCTCTCTGATGGCAGCAAAAATTATTGACGGTAAAACGATTGCGCAGCAGGTACGCTCTGAGGTTGCGGAAAAAGTGAAGGCTCGCGTTGCGGCAGGAAAACGTGCGCCAGGGTTAGCCGTCGTACTGGTCGGCAGCAACCCGGCCTCGCAGATTTATGTCGGCAGCAAGCGCAAAGCGTGTGAAGAGGTAGGCTTCGTCTCCCGCTCGTACGATCTCCCGGAAACCACCAGCGAAGCGGAGCTGCTGGAGCTTATCGACACGCTGAATGCCGATAACGCCATCGACGGCATTCTGGTCCAGCTACCGCTGCCTGCCGGCATTGATAATGTCAAAGTCCTGGAACGCATTTCGCCGGATAAAGACGTCGACGGTTTCCATCCGTACAACGTCGGTCGCCTGTGCCAGCGCGCACCGCGCCTGCGTCCGTGCACCCCGCGCGGCATCGTAACTCTGCTTGAACGTTACAACATCGATACCTACGGCCTGAACGCGGTTGTGATCGGCGCATCCAACATTGTCGGACGCCCGATGAGCATGGAGCTGCTGTTAGCAGGTTGCACCACGACCGTGACCCATCGCTTTACCAAAAACCTGCGCCATCACGTCGAAAATGCCGACCTGCTGATCGTCGCGGTCGGTAAACCGGGCTTTATTCCGGGCGAATGGATTAAAGAAGGCGCGATTGTGGTCGATGTTGGCATTAACCGCCTGGAAAGCGGCAAAGTGGTTGGCGACGTGGTCTATGAAGATGCCGCCGCGCGCGCGTCTTACATCACGCCGGTTCCTGGCGGCGTCGGCCCGATGACCGTAGCCACCCTTATTCAGAACACGCTACAGGCGTGCGAAGAGTATCACGATATTAAGGAGGCCTAAGATGGCGAACTTCTCTCTGGGCAAACACCCGCACGTTGAACTCTGCGACCTGCTGAAGCTGGAAGGCTGGAGCGAAAGCGGCGCACAGGCGAAAATCTTCATTGCTGACGGACGAGTCAAAGTCGACGGCGTGGTCGAAACCCGCAAGCGCTGCAAAATCGTCGCTGGTCAAACGGTGAGCTTTGAAGGTCAAAGCATTACCGTTACCGAGTAAAAAGCTCAAGACAAACCCTAAAAAGAGCACGGACGATCCCCTCGCCCCTTCGGGGAGAGGGTTAGGGTGAGGGGTAAATCTGCTGATTAGTCAGCTCGTTATCTCCCTCACCCCGGCCCTTATGTCTTGACCTTCTCCGTTCCGGCGGAGAAGATCCCCGACTGATCATCGGGAGGTTACCGGTGAGCATCACCCAGCCCTGGAGCCCCTGAGCCCGCGGGAGAGATTATGCCCCGGTAACCTGTTTCCCTGTCGCCTCAAGACCGAACGGTATCCTGTGCCCTGAGCACCCACATATAAGGATGGTCCGGCGATAATATTCATAAGGTTACGGAGTACCATGATGAATCTTGTCCCTGTCGGCGTTGATATCGCCAAACTCAAATTCGACGTTGCTGTCCTGCTGCCAAACCAGAAGTACAAAACCAAAAAATTCGCCAATACCCCAGCCGGATGCCGCGAATTTCTGAACTGGCTGGCGCGTTTTGGTCACTGTCATGTCTGCATGGAGGCAACAGGTTGCTACAGCACTGAACTGGCCACCCTGCTGGCCGATAATGGCTGCTGCGTCAGCCTTGAAAACCCGGCACGTATCCATGCGTTCGCAAACACTGAACTGACCCGCAATAAAACGGACAAAAGCGACGCGGCGCTGATAGCGCGCTACTGCGCTCTGTATCAGCCGGCCCCCTGGCATCCTGCGCCGCTGAGCGAACGACAACTGACGGCTCTGGTACGCCACCTGCGTAACCTGGAAGAGATGCGTCAGATGGAGATGAACCGCCTTGAGGCAGCAGATGAAGTCATCGTTCCTTCCCTGAATGAACACGTTACGATGCTGGATGAGCTGATTGAAGAAACCCGCAATAAAATCAACCGGCATATCGATGATAACCCAGACCTGAAGCGGGACCGGGAGCTACTGAAAAGTATCCCCGGAATAGGAGACATGCTGAGTGTGAGCCTGCTGGCGTTCGCAGGAAATCTGCGACGGTTCAGCAACAGCAAGGCACTGGTGGCGTATGCTGGTTTGAATCCTCGTCGTTGTGAGTCAGGGATGTGGAAAGGGAAAAGCAGGCTGTCGAAAGTGGGCCATGCAGAGCTGCGTAGCGCACTGTATATGCCAGCGGTAGTGGCAGGAAGATGCAATAAGGTGGTGAAAAACCTGATGGAAAGGCTTGCAGCCCGGGGTAAGACAGGGAAAGAGCGAGTGTGTGCAGGAATGAGGAAATTACTGCAGCTGGCTTATGGTGTGGTGAAATCCGGGCATGAATTTAACGCTGAAATACCACTTGCAGGATAACCGGCAAGACGGTATCTCTCCCTGGAAGGGAGAGGGAGAAAAATGAACCCTCATTCACTTTTAAGCACGTTTGTCAGCAATCTGAAGGCGCCACAACCGGCGCCTTAATTTTATCCCCGCCCGACAAACGGCATCTCGTTGGCCATGATCGTCAGCTCCAGTACGTTAGTCGTTGGCGGCAGCGCGGCAATCATCTGAATCGCCGCCGCAACATCGGCCACATCCATCATCGCCTCTGGCGCAATCGTGCCGTTAGCCTGATAAACACCTTTGCGCATCCGCGCCGAAAGCTGCGTCTCGGCATTACCGACGTTAATCTGCCCGCAGGCGATATTATATTGACGGCAGTCGAGCGCTATCGATTTGGTCAGCCCGGTAATCGCGTGCTTCGAGGCGGTATACGGCGCGCTATACAAGCGCGGGGTGGTTGCAGAGACAGAAGCGTTATTAATAATCCGCCCGCCCATCGGCTGCTGCTGTTTCATTATCTTGATAGCTTCTTTGGCGCAAAGGAAGCTAGCGTGCACGTTGAGATTAAACACCCTCTGCCACTCATCAAACGAGATCTCTTCAATCGATTTTGCCGGGGTGTTATTGCCTGCATTGTTAAACAGCAGATCCAGACGACCAAACTGCTCGTGGACGCGCTGAAAAAGCGCCTCAACCTGCAGTGGATCAGTGACGTCTGCGGCAATCGGAATAAATCGCTCAGCGTCCAGCCCCTCTGCGCACTCAGTGAGCTGCTGCTCATTACGTGCCACCACGATGACCGTGTAGCCCATCTGATACAGGGCCTGCGCCGCCGCATAGCCAATGCCTTTACTGCCCCCGGTAACCAACGCCACCTTCTGCATACGTCTTCTCCCTTATGATATTTAGCTTCACGCTAGCGCGTTAGCGAACGAACAGGAATGGTCGCAATGCAAAAAATCAGCACGCCGATCCATTCATTTGCCCAAAATCAGAATCCGGAGGGAATGCCTTTACCGGGTACAGAGGCGATAATGGCAATTATTTGCTCAGGATAACGGGATATGCCAACCATCATTACCCACGCCGCCGTGCCTTTATGCCTTGGAGCCGGGCTGGGGCTACGGATTATCCCGCCACGTCTGTTGCTGGCTGGCGTCGTACTTGCCATGTTGCCGGATGCCGATGTGCTGTCATTCAAATTCGGCATCGCCTACGGCAACGTCTTCGGCCATCGCGGCTTCACCCATTCACTGCTGTTTGCGTTTATCGTGCCGCTGCTGTGCGTATTATTTGCACGGCGATGGTTTCGCGTCGGTCTGGTACGTAGCTGGCTGTTTTTGACGGTTTCGTTGCTGTCGCATAGCCTGCTGGATTCAATTACCACAGGTGGGAAAGGCGTAGGCTGGCTGTGGCCGTGGCTGGATGAGCGTTTCTTTGCACCCTGGCAGGTCATCAAAGTCGCTCCTTTTGCATTAGCGCAATACACTACGCCATCCGGCCATCAGGTTATTATTTCAGAACTACAGTGGGTCTGGCTGCCGGGAGCCGTTCTGACGCTGTGTTTGTGGGCATACAGAAGCCGGAAAATAAATGTAACGAATTGAATTCAGAGAATTTGTGCTTATCGGGGTTTATTAAAATGATAAGGCCGCAGCAAAGCGGCCTTAATTTCAATAAGAGCCTATCCCAGTAGGCGTTATTGGCGCAGACAGTTTGAACACGGACAGCGCGGAAGAACCGGAGCGTACACGTAGTACGTGAGGATTCTGAGCACTGCCCAGGTTCAAAGTGGCAAGCAAAATAGCCCTAATGAGATAGGCTCTAAGAGATTACTTACGCCGCCAGGTGGTGCCCTGCGGGCCATCTTCCAGCACGATGCCCATCTCGTTGAGACGGTCACGTGCGGCATCCGCCGCCGCCCAGTCTTTCGCTTTACGCGCATCCAGGCGCTGCTGGATAAGCGATTCGATTTCCGCCACTTCTCCGTCGTCCACCTGCGCACCGCTTTGCAGGAAGGCATCAGGCTCCTGCTCCAGCAGGCCCAGCACCGAGGCGAGCTTACGCATATGCGCTGCCATGGCGTTGGCTGCGGCGGCATCTTCGCTCTTCAGACGGTTTACTTCACGCGCCATATCGAACAGTGCAGAGTAGGCTTCCGGGGTGTTGAAATCGTCGTCCATCGCTTCGATAAAGCGCGCTTCGAACGCCTCACCACCGGCAGGCTGCGCAGTTTTGTCAGTTCCGCGTAGCGCGGTGTACAGGCGCTCCAGCGCAGAACGCGCCTGCTTTAAGTTCTCTTCGCTATAGTTCAGCTGGCTGCGATAGTGGCCGGACATCAGGAAGTAGCGAATGGTTTCCGCATCGTAGTATTTCAGCACGTCGCGCACGGTGAAGAAGTTGCCCAGCGATTTTGACATCTTCTCGCGGTCAACCATCACCATCCCGGAGTGCATCCAGTAATTGACGTACTCGCCATCGTGGGCACAGGTGGACTGGGCGATTTCGTTTTCATGGTGCGGGAACATCAGATCCGAACCGCCGCCGTGAATATCAAAATGGTTGCCTAGCTGCTTGCAGTTCATCGCTGAACACTCGATGTGCCAGCCCGGACGGCCCGCGCCCCACGGCGACGGCCAGCTCGGCTCGCCCTCTTTCGACATCTTCCACAGCACGAAATCCATCGGATTATGCTTGACGTCAACCACATCAACGCGCGCGCCAGCCTGTAGCTGGTCGAGGTCCTGGCGCGACAGCTGACCGTAGTTCGGATCGGTCGGGACGTCGAACATCACGTCGCCGTTGTCGGCGACATACGCATGGCCTTTGGCGATCAGTTGCTCGGTGATCTCAATGATTTCCGGGATATGGTGCGTTGCACGCGGCTCGAGATCCGGGCGCAGAATATTCAGCGCATCGAAGTCTTTGTGCATCTCGGCAATCATGCGATCCACCAGCGCGACAAAGCTTTCACCGTTCTCATTAGCGCGCTTAATGATTTTGTCGTCGATATCGGTAATGTTGCGCACGTATTTCAGCTGATAGCCGAGAAAACGCAGATAGCGAGCAACCACGTCGAAGGAGACAAAAGTACGGCCATGGCCGATGTGACAGAGGTCGTAAACGGTAATACCACACACGTACATGCCAACTTCCCCGGCATGGATAGGTTTAAATTCTTCTTTTTGGCGCGTCAGTGTATTAAAAATTTTTAACATCGAAGATTCCGTGTAGACGTGTGTGGTTATAAGTCGCGTATTCTAACCTTAATTCAACCCCGAAGCAGCACACATTGCAAGGTGATCCAACCCCGCGGTTATGCTATAACAGCCCCCTATATCTCGCCCGACTCCGGGTGCAGGCACCACAATCATCGGAACAGGATGCACAAATGGTAACTTTCCACACCAATCATGGCGATATCGTAATCAAAACATTTGACGACAAAGCGCCGGAAACAGTTAAAAACTTCCTGGACTACTGTCGTGAAGGTTTCTACGACAACACCATTTTCCACCGTGTTATCAACGGCTTTATGATTCAGGGCGGCGGTTTTGAGCCGGGCATGAATCAGAAAACCACCAAATCCCCGATTCAGAACGAAGCGAACAACGGTCTGAAAAACACCCGCGGTACCCTGGCGATGGCCCGTACTCAGGCGCCTCACTCCGCTACCGCACAGTTCTTTATCAACGTCGCCGATAACGACTTCCTGAACTTCTCCGGCGAAAGCCTGCAGGGTTGGGGCTACTGCGTATTCGCAGAAGTCGTTGAAGGTCTGGACGTGGTCGACAAAATCAAATCGGTCTCCACTGGCCGCAGCGGCATGCACCAGGATGTGCCGAAAGAAGATGTTGTGATCAAAAGCGTCACCGTTAGCGAGTAATTCGTGGCGACACTTTTTATTGCGGATTTGCATCTGCAAACGGAAGAACCGGCGATTACCGCCGGTTTTCTGCGCTTTTTACAGGGGGAAGCCCGCAAGGCGGACGCCCTGTATATTCTCGGCGATCTGTTTGAAGCCTGGATTGGCGATGACGATCCCAACCCGCTGCATCAGCAAATCTCCTCTGCAATCAAAGCATTAGTCGACTCCGGCGTCCCCTGCTATTTCATCCACGGCAACCGCGATTTTCTCGTCGGCCAGCGTTTTGTCCGCGAAAGCGCCATGACCCTGCTGCCGGAAGAGAAGGTTCTCAACCTCTACGGGCGCAACGTGCTGATTATGCACGGCGATACCCTTTGCACCGACGACGCGGGCTATCTGGCGTTTCGCGCGAAAGTCCACAATCCCTGGATCCAGCGCCTGTTTCTGGCCTTACCGCTGTTTATCCGCCGCCGTATTGCCGCTAAAATGCGCGCCGACAGCAAAGCCGCCAACAGCAGCAAGTCGATGGAAATCATGGACGTGAACCCGCAAGCGGTGGTTGATGCAATGGAGAAACATCAGGTTCAGTGGTTGATTCACGGGCATACGCACCGTCCCGCCGTCCATCAGTTAGACGCCAACGGCAAAGCCGCTTATCGCGTGGTTCTTGGCGCGTGGCATAGCGAAGGTTCAATGGTCAAAGTAACGCCAGAAGACGTTGAGCTGATTCATTTCCCCTTCTAACCCCTGCAAGCACTATTCCGAAAAACACTCTCCAGGCAACAGAATTGCTGTATTAACATTTAACCGCCAGGTTAATTTTCAGCCAAACCACTTTCAAGGAATGAAAATGCAAAAATGGAGTCAGCCCCTGATTTGGGGAATGATCATCGCGATCCTCAATCCGTTAGGGGTGAGTTATATCGCCTTAATCGGCGTCGCTATCGGCAACACGCTGACGTTTGTCTGGTGTGCGATGCTGGCGTGGGCCATCTATTTCTATGCCATTTATTTGCTCTGTACCCGGCCCCATGATGACCGTTTCGTGCAGATATACATGCTGATTATGAGTATTATTATGCTGCCCTGGGGGCTGGTGCTGATTTTTACCTTTTTCGCCAGCGCGACCAAAGCTTATAACCAGCGGGTTTCATCAGATACCGATGAGACAAAAGACGGCTAACCACGCGCACGCAACCGTTTTCCTTACCGGGAGTTCATGCTATTCTCTGTGGCCTCTAAAGCAGTGTGAAACACACCCACAGGAGTTTTAAGACGCATGTCTTCCCGCAATAATTCGGCGCGTATCGCCATCGTGATGGGGTCCAAAAGCGACTGGGCTACCATGCAATTTACCGCAGAAATCCTTGATGCCCTGAACGTTCCGTACCATGTCGACGTGGTCTCCGCACATCGCACTCCCGATAAACTGTTTAGCTTCGCCGAAAGCGCAGAAGAGAACGGTTTTCAGGTGATTATTGCCGGTGCGGGCGGCGCGGCGCATTTGCCGGGCATGATTGCGGCGAAAACCCTGGTGCCGGTTTTAGGCGTGCCGGTTCAGAGCGCGGCATTAAGCGGCGTTGACAGCCTCTACTCCATTGTTCAGATGCCACGCGGCATTCCGGTTGGCACGCTGGCGATAGGTAAAGCCGGAGCCGCCAACGCTGCCCTGCTGGCCGCACAGATCCTCGCCCAGCATGATGCAGAACTGCACCAGCGCCTCAGCGCCTGGCGCCAGGCGCAGACCGATGAAGTGCTGGAGAATCCGGACCCGCGGGGTGCGGCATGAAGCAGGTTTGCGTTCTCGGTAACGGTCAACTAGGCCGAATGCTGCGTCAGGCCGGTGAGCCGCTGGGTATCGCGGTCTGGCCGGTCGGTCTTGATGCCGACCCGGAAGCGGTGCCGTTTCAGCAAAGCGTGATTACCGCTGAAATCGAACGCTGGCCGGAAACCGCCCTGACCCGCGAACTGGCGCGTCATTCCGCCTTCGTCAACCGAGACGTCTTCCCGATTATCGCCGATCGTCTGACGCAAAAGCAGCTGTTCGATAAGCTGGGGCTCGCCACCGCGCCGTGGCAGCTTCTGGCGGATAAAAGCGAGTGGCCAGCGGTATTTGCCCGCCTTGGCGAGCTGGCTATCGTTAAGCGCCGCGTCGGTGGCTACGATGGTCGCGGCCAGTGGCGCCTGCGGGAGAACGAAACTGCTCAGTTGCCGGATGATAACTACGGCGAGTGTATCGTCGAGCAGGGGATTAACTTCTCCGGCGAAGTGTCGCTGGTTGGCGCTCGCGCCCACGACGGCAGCACGGTCTTCTATCCGCTGACCCGCAACCTGCATCAGGACGGCATTTTGCGCACCAGCGTCGCCTTCCCGCAGGCGAACGCGAAGCAGCAGGAGCAGGCCGAATCGATGCTGTCGGCGGTTATGCATGAGCTAAGCTATGTCGGCGTGATGGCGATGGAGTGCTTTATCACTCCGGAAGGGTTGCTGATTAACGAGCTGGCGCCGCGCGTGCATAACAGCGGCCACTGGACGCAGAACGGAGCGTCGATTAGTCAGTTCGAACTGCATTTGCGGGCGATTACCGACTTGCCGCTACCGCCGCCGGTGGTGAATAGCCCGTCGGTGATGATCAACCTGATCGGTACCGATCTGAATTATGCCTGGCTGAAGCTGCCGCTGGTGCATCTGCACTGGTACGACAAAGAGGTGCGTCCGGGCCGTAAGGTCGGGCACCTGAACCTGACCGACAGCGATACCGACCGCCTGAGCGCGACGCTGGAAGCGTTAAAGCCGTTGCTGCCGCCGGAGTATATCAGCGGTATCGTTTGGGCACAGGCGCAGCTCGCATAATCCAGCCCGTCATCCCGGCTTGCGGCGCGCTGCGCCTTAGCCGGGCTACAAAACCCTCTATGCGCACGGATTCTTCGGGTATTTCCCCGGAGGCGATGCTACGCATCTGTCCGGGCTACCACCCTGCAGACAACTATGAACCCGTAGCCCGGGCAAGGCGCGTCTGGCGCCGCCCCGGGGAAAGCGCGCACGATAGCCACGCATCAGGGCTTGATGCAGGTTCCCGCCAGCCCGGCCAGGGTGTCATCGATGCGCGACAGCGCGCCAATCCACGCTCGCTTGCCCCGACGGCGCACGTAGCCGCTTACCGCCGCGATTTTGGGCCCCATCGCGCCATCGTCGCGGGCAAACGGGGCCAGCTCTTCCGGCGTTGCTTCACGGATCGGTCGCTGCATCGGCGTGCCCCAGTACTCATACACCGCGTCGGCGTCGGTGAGGATCACCAGGCCATCAGCATTAATCTGCTCTGCCAGCAGCGCGGCGGCGAGGTCTTTATCAATCACCGCCTCCGCGCCCTGCCCGCTCTCCAGCACCGGAATTCCGCCACCGCCGCAGCATATCACCGCGTGACCTTCGCCCAGCAGGCGCTCAATCGATTCGCTCTCCTCAATCCTCACCGGCGTCGGCGAAGGAACCACCCGACGCAGATACTTGCCATCGCGCTTCATCGTCCAGCCGTACTCGGCTTCAAGCTGTTTCTGCAACTCCGGGTCATAAACCGGGCCAATAAATTTTTCCGGGGACGAAAAAGCCGGATCGTTCGAGGCTACCGCAATGCGCGTCATCACCGTCGACACCGGCGGCATCAGTGATTCCTGCGCCAGACGCTGCGCCAGCATATAGCCAATCATCCCCTGGCTCTCCGCCACCAGCACATCCAGCGGATAAGGCTCAACATCGCCATAGGCCAGGTTTTGCAGCGACAGCAGGCCCACCTGCGGCCCGTTGCCGTGGACAATCGCCAGCCGGTACTTCTGCGCCAAACGCGCCAAGGCCGGAACCGCACTATCAATATTGCGATACTGATTTTCCACCGTCAGCGCTTCCCCGCGCTGCAATAAAGCGTTGCCGCCGAGGGCAACCACCAGCGTTTTCATGATTTTTCCTTAGATAATGTGTTGCGCCAACCAGAATCCCAGCAGGGTATCCGCGCCGGAGGTGTGGCCCATCGCCAGCAGAGCCTCGACGGCGGGTTCAATGCGGCGTCGGCGTTGAAGAGCATGCGCGAAATGCATCAGCGGCGAGGCAAAAAGCCCCTCGCTGGCGTAGCGTAAATAGTTGACGCTCACCTGGGTCGTCGTCGCATGCAGATCGCCGGAAGCACGAAAGAACGTGCGTCCGCCATGGCGCGACATCTGCCCCGCGCACCACGACGCCAGCATCATGCCAATCAGCATGTCGTCCAGGCTCGGCGTCAGGCCCGGCCCTTTGCCCAGCCATAATCGCCAGTCGACGGCGCTCCCGGTCAGGGCGGAGGCAAAACAGTGGCGCAGTTGACGCAGCTCAGGGTGCTGCGGCAGACGGGTCGCCTGCGACAGCGGCCCGAACAGCCCGGTTTCTTCCGGGCGATTCACCAGCGCTTTCGGCAAGTGAGCGCCATCGGGCTGAGAGCGAGGCCGCAGGGTGCAGCGCCGGCGCGGCGGCGACAACAAAAGGCTATCGACCTGAATGCCGTTATCCCGCGCGAGCGGCAGCGCCCCCGCCCGCAGAGCCGCGTGTAAGCGGATAAAATCGCGATGGCGTAATACCCATCCGCCAGGGCTCACCCCCTGCCCCTGATGATGAAGCGTCAGCAGCGCGCCGCCTTCAACATAGAGATTGATAGTGCGTTGCCAGAGGCCGCCGGTTCGCCAGGGCTGGCGATGGTCCGGCGCATCAACGCTGCCTATCAGCGGACGAATAGTCTCCATCGCGCCTCCTCAGCTCACGCCCAGTTCGTCTGCGAGCGCTTCCAGCGCCAGTTCGAAACAGGCCAACGGCGCTCTGACGGTCCCGGCGCCAATCTGGCCGATCCCCGCCTCTTTATGAGCAATACCGGTGTTGATAAGCGGAGTGATGCCGGTCTCGACCACCCGACGAATATCCAGCCCCAGGCAAGCGCCCTGGAAATCCCAGCCCGGAATTTGCAGCTGCATATTGCGATCCAGGAAGATTTCCGCCATCTCCTCGGAAACGGATTTTGCCGCCTCCATGCCGCCCGCACCAACGAAGCGGGTCACGCCCGGCGCCGCGATCATTGCCGCGCCACCGATACCGAAGGTTTCGGTAATCGCGCTATCGCCCATATCCGGGTTGGCCTGCTCCTGAGAAAAACCGGTGAAAAATAGCCCCTGTGGCGTATTAACCGGCGCGGTAAACCAGCGGTCACCCAGCCCGCTGACGCGGATACCGAACATGTCGCCATTGCGGGTCATTGCGGTGACGATACTGTCCGCACGAATTTGCGCCCCGCTATCCATCGCCGCTTTGCAGTAGGCCATCGCCAGGTTAAGGAAGAACTGATCGGTAATGGCGAGGAAGTCCATCACTTCAGCAATCTGCTGTTTATCGTGGTTGAGGCGCGCCAGATGCGGCGCCAGCGTGCGCATTAGCAGCGCGGAGGTGGCGATATTACGCTGGTGGAACTCATCCCCCATGGTGATGCCCTGCGCCATCATCGCGGTCAGGTCGATACCGCGATCCATCTGTTTCAGCGCCGCGCTCAGAACCGGCATCAGCACATCGCGCATCCAGCGCAGGCGCTGCTGAACGTCTTCGCCGTAAGCGCCGAAACGCATCACCTTGCCAATCCCTTCATTCAGATTGCAATACGCGCGGTTGCCTTCGGCGATGTTCTCCACCACCAGCATCGGCATATTTGGCGAAGTAATGCCGCCCATCGGCCCCACGGCGTTAACGTGGTGGCAGGAAATAAAGGTAATCTCGCCGCTTTCCAGCATCGCATGGGCCGTTTTTTCATCCTGCGCCCAACCTTCGAATAAGCACGCGCCAATGCACGCGCCTTTCATCGGGCCGGTCATCTCCTGCCAGCGCATCGGCGGCCCGGCGTGGAGCAACGTTTTGTTCTGATTCAACGCCCCGATTAAAGAACCCGCTGGCTTCACATCCAGCCAGTGCGGACGTGCATTACGAATTCGTTCTATTACTGCGTCATTGGCCTGCGCCACTGATGTAAACATAGAGACCTCTTATTGCAAACGTTCTAATAAACGAGCCAGTTTCTTATTCCCCCCGGCGATCGGTGCCCACTGATAGTGGACAACCGGCGTTCCGGCGGACTGTAAATCGAGCGCGAAGCTGCGCAGGCCAGCGTTGATCACCGCCACGCCGTCCAGCAGGCTGGCGCGCGGGGCCAGTTCGGCCATCCGTTGCGGGCTAATCAGCGCGCTGGCGAGCAGCGTGGCTTCGGGAAGGCTATCGACCACCACAATTCCCGCATCTTCGAGGGACGCAATCTGCCGGGA
Organism: Klebsiella sp. RHBSTW-00484; assembly: GCF_013705725.1. Taxonomy (NCBI): domain Bacteria; kingdom Pseudomonadati; phylum Pseudomonadota; class Gammaproteobacteria; order Enterobacterales; family Enterobacteriaceae; genus Klebsiella; species Klebsiella sp. RHBSTW-00484. Next base: position 4,575,657 of record NZ_CP055481.1, read on the forward strand.
GCGGCACTGCGGGTCGGTTTCGGTGCCGGTCACCGTGGCGATGATATGCAGCGGATGGCGCTCGTCTCTGACGGCCCACGCCCGCAGGCAGGCTGCCACCAGCGATTCGGCAGGATCGGCGGTCGCGCCGTAGCCAATCACCACGTCCAGCAGCAGCACGCCGACCTGATTTTCCTCGCCCAGTTCGGCAATCAGTTGATTACGCAGGGAGGGGTCGATCATTGGGTGTGGGCGACCAACGGTGTAAAAATCATCGCCGAGGTCGATAACCTGATGGCCCTGCGCATTGAGCATCATGCCCTGCGGATGATGTTCGTCTGGGGTGATATTCAGCCGTTCAGCGAGCAGTCCGGCGGATTCAGCGGCCAGCGTGCCACCGGTGTACAAACCGCGAATCTGTTTTCCCGCGACCGCGGTCAGGGTTTCCTGATGACGTACCACCCGCGCCAGCAGGCAGGCCAGGCGTCCGGCCTCATCCAGCGTGCGGGCAAACCAGACGTTCTCATCGCGGGTAGCTTTCGGCGCATAGCCGAGAAACAGCGCCACCACCGGCTTGGCGCTGCGCTTCATGGCGCTAATTACCTTCAGGCGCACCGCCTCGGCGGGCGGTTTCGAGACAAAGGCCAGCACCTGGCTTTGCCCGTCCTGGGTCAGCATTTCCAGCGCCGTCTGCGCGCTGATGCCGCCCACCTCGGCGCTCAGATCTCGTCCGCCGAGACCAATCGCATGGCTTATCCCTTCTCCACCAAGGACAATTTGCGAGACCAGTTCCTGAATGCCGGTACCGGACGCGCCAATCACGCCGATATTGCCGTCCGGCGTGACGTTGGCGAAAGCCAGCGGGGTTCCGGCGATCATAGCGGTGCCGCAGTCCGGCCCCATCACCAGCAGCCCTTTATCGCGAGCACGTTTTTTGAGGGCGATTTCGTCCTCCAGCGTGACGTTGTCGGAGAAAATCATCACGTTTTTCTCACTGCTGAGCGCCTGGTGGGCTAACTCCGCAGCATACTCTCCGGCGACGGAAATCAAGGTCATATTGGCCTGTGGCAGCTTTTGCGTGGCGCTTTGCCAGCGACGAACCACGCTGAGGCTTTGGCTTTGCCCACTCCCCTGCGCCAGCGCGGTTAACGCTTCATCCAGACGGGCGACAATCATTTCCGTTACCGCCGTATCGGCGCAATCGGTGCGGATCGCCACGCAAATATCGTTCGGCGTCGCCGTGGCAAAATCGTCGTGCCAGAAACCGGTGGTTTCCAGCAGCGATTTATTGGCCGGTGTTCCCATCATGACCGAAACATCGTCGACATTTTCTGACTCACTCAGTTTTCTTGAAATAATCATTAAACTGACTGAATCCTGAAAACAGCCCTTTTTAATAAAGGCATGGATCATAATAACTCCCCAATAATTGCACCCATTGCAATTGAATGAGCATGGTTAATCTGCAATCAGGCTAGCGATATAAAATTATTGGTGGCGTGACCAATATCACATGGAAATTATTACACGACGCTTTCAAACAAACCCCAGGACATTAGCGCGTAATTTTCAATGAATAGATTAATCGGGTCCCTTCTGATAAACCCACGGTGATTATCAAATAAAATCTAACTAACTATTTTTACCAGTACAGATCACAATTTAAGTTTATTTTCCCCGTATTTTAGTCGTCAGTCAGGCTCTACACCGTCGTTAAAAGGAAGACAGATGAAAGTCAGTCGGGAAACACTTCATCAGCTTATTGCCAATAAGCTGAACACAGCAGGGCTTACTCATCATCACGCGGATATTATTGCCGACGTGCTGGTTTATGCCGATGCCAGGGGAATTCATTCGCACGGCGCGGTTCGCGTTGAATATTATGCGGAGCGTATTTCAAAAGGTGGAACCAATCGTAACCCCACCTTCACCTTTGAAAAAAGCGGCCCCTGCAGCGGGATTTTGCATGCCGATAACGCCGCCGGTCAGGTTGCCGCCAAAATGGGCATGGAGCACGCGATAGACATCGCCCGGGAAAACGGCGTGGCCGTGGTCGGCATTCGGCGCATGGGGCACAGCGGCGCGATCTCTTACTTCGCGCAGCAGGCAGCCCGCGCCGGGTTTATCGGGCTTTCGCTGTGTCAGTCAGACCCGATGGTGGTCCCTTTTGGCGGCGCGGAAATCTATTACGGCACCAATCCGCTGGCCTTTGCCGCACCCGGTGAGGGCGACGATATCATCACCTTCGATATGGCGACCACCGTGCAGGCCTGGGGGAAAATTCTCGACGCCCGCTCGCGTCATGAAACCATCCCCGATAGCTGGGCGGTGGATAAAAACGGCGCGCCGACCAGCGACCCGTTTGCCGTTCACGCCCTGCTGCCGGCTGCGGGTCCAAAAGGCTACGGCCTGATGATGATGATCGACGTGCTCTCCGGCATTTTGCTCAACCTTCCCTTTGGCCGTCAGGTCAGCTCAATGTACGACAACCTGAGCCAGGGACGCGAACTCGGCCAGCTGCATATCGTTATCAACCCGGAATTTTTCTCCTCCAGCGCGTTATTCCGCCAGCATATCAGCGACACCATGCGCGAATTAAACGCCATTACGCCAGCCCCCGGATTTAACCAGGTTTATTACCCGGGGCAGAACCTGGATATCAACGAGAAAAACAGCGCCGTCGACGGTATCGAGATCGTTGATGAGATTTATGACTATCTGGTTTCTGACGCTTTATATAACCGCTCTTATGAAACCAATTCCCCTTTTGCTCAATAAATTAAGATACAGGAGTTGCGTATGGCTAATTATTTTCGACAGGCAATTGAAGAGACGTTGCCGTGGCTTTCCTCTTTCGGCGCTGACCCAACCGGGGGCATAACCCGCCTGCTCTACTCGCCGGAATGGCTACAGGCACAACAGGCGTTCAAGCAAAAGATGAGCGAAAGCGGGCTGGAGACGCGCTTTGATGAGGTCGGCAACTTGTATGGCCGCCTGCCCGGTACGCGCTTTCCCGACGAAGTTATCCTTAGCGGCTCGCATATTGATAGCGTGGTCAACGGCGGTAATCTTGACGGCCAGTTCGGCGCGCTGGCTGCATGGCTGGCGGTTCGCTGGCTGAAAGAGACCTACGGCGAGCCGCTGCGTACCGTCGAAGTGCTGGCGTTAGCGGAAGAAGAAGGCAGCCGCTTCCCTTATGTGTTCTGGGGCAGCAAAAATATCGTCGGCATCGCCAACCCGGCGGACGTTCGCGATATCAAAGACACCAAAGGCGTGGCTTTTGTTGATGCCATGAAGCAGTGCGGCTTCACGCTGCCCGCAGCACCGCTGGCTCCGCGCCGCGATATTAAAGCCTTCGTTGAGCTGCATATCGAACAGGGCCGCGTACTGGAGACCAACAAGCAGTCCATCGGCGTGGTCAACGCCATCGTCGGACAGCGCCGTTACACCATCACCCTCAACGGCGAATCCAACCATGCGGGCACCACCCCAATGGGCTACCGCCGCGATACCGTCCACGCCTTCAGCCGCATCTGCTGTGAATCTATCGCCAAGGCGAAAGCCCACGGCGACCCGCTGGTGCTGACCTTCGGTAAGGTCGACCCGCAGCCGAACACCGTCAACGTAGTGCCGGGTAAAACGGTCTTCACCATGGACTGCCGCCATACCGATGCGTTTGAATTAACGGCATTTACTGAAGTGATCGAAGCCGATATGCGACGAATCTGTCAGGAAATGGAGATCGGCATCGAGATCGATCTGTGGATGGATGAAGCCCCGGTACCGATGGACAAAGCGCTGGTCACTCAGCTCACTGCGCTTTGCGAAAAAGAGAAAGTTAACTTCCGCGTGATGCACAGCGGCGCGGGACACGACGCGCAAATTTTCGCCCCCTGCTTCCCGACCTGCATGATCTTTATGCCGAGCATAAAGGGTATTAGCCATAACCCGGCGGAAAGCACGCATATCGACGATCTGGCGGAAGGCGTGAAAACCCTCGCATTAATGTTGCATCAACTGGCCTGGACTGAATAAGGAAAAAATAATGGGATATTTAAATAATGTAGTGGGTTATCGCGACGATTTACTGGCCAGCCGTTCCATCGTGCGCCACGGTAATTATGCGCTGCTAACGCCGGATGGCCTGGTCAAAAATATTATTCCGGGATTTGATAATTGCGATGTGACGATTCTGTCGACGCCAAAATTAGGCGCGACCTTTGTTGATTATCTGGTGACGCTGCATGACAACGGCGGTAATAAAAGTGGCTTTGGCGGCGAAGGAATTGAAACCTTCCTGTATGTGATTCAAGGTGAAATCACCGCCCAGGCGCAAGGCAAAACCCTCCCGCTGACCGAGGGCGGCTATTTGTATTGCCCACCAGGCGAGAAAGTGACGTTCGTTAATAACTATGCAGGCGACAGCCAGCTATTCCTTTACAAGCGCCGCTATATTCCGGTTGAAAATCATGCGCCTTATCTGGTCACTGGTAACGTCAGCCAGCTTGAGCGGATTCATTATGAAGGGATGGAAGACGTTATTCTGATCGATTTCCTGCCGAAAGAGCTGGGCTTCGATATGAATATGCACATTCTCTCTTTCGAACCGGGTGCCAGCCACGGTTATATCGAAACCCACGTGCAGGAGCACGGCGCTTATATTCTTTCCGGCCAGGGCGTTTATAACCTCGACAACAACTGGGTACCGGTGAAAAAAGGCGATTATATCTTTATGGGCGCTTATTCACTGCAGGCGGGATATGGCGTCGGGCGCGAGGCGTTTAGCTATATCTACTCGAAAGATTGCCATCGCGACGTTGAGATCTGATAGTCGCTAAAATGTCCGATCGTTGAATTTGTTTTTGTTTAGCTATGTTGGATTTTGCCACGGTGAGAACCGTGGCATTTTTTATACCCTAAATAATTCGAGTTGCATGACAAAGCACTTGTGCTTTGAACAGCGCTTGCGCTGGCCCCGTAGGGGCGAGGCCGTAGGCCGAGTAACGCGGCAAGAGAGCGAATCCCCAGGAGCTTACTAAAGTAAGTGACTGGGGTGAGTGAACGCAGCCAACGCACATGCAACTTGAAGTATGACGGGTATATCAGACTGGAATGTTCTGGCCGAGTTTGATTACGCTGGCAATATTGCGTGCGCTGGCGTAAAGGTTCTGCTCTCCGCGATCCAATACTTCGGACAGCGGCGCGAGTGCGGGGAGAATGCTAAATACCGCATCAATACCGTGCTGATGAACCGCTTCGACGCCATCGCCCAATACGCCCGCAATGCCGATAACCGGGATACCGTGCTTTTTAGCAATCCGCGCCACGCCGATGGGCGCTTTACCGCCAACGGTCTGCGAATCAATCCGCCCCTCACCGGTAATCACCAGATCCGCATCGCGCAGCGCCTCCTCCAGATGAACGGCTTCAATAACGATATCGATGCCCGGCTTCAGCGCCGCGTTGAGGAACACGCAGGCCGCCACGCCCATCCCCCCAGCCGCGCCGCCGCCGACAATCGTCGTCACATCCTGACCGGTTGCCGCCAGCAGCACCTGAGCATAGTTTTCTAATCCGCGTTCAAGGGCTTCGACCATCCGTGCGCAGGCTCCTTTCTGCGGCCCAAACACCGCCGCCGCGCCGCGTGCGCCAAGCAGCGGGTTATCGACATCGCAAGCGACGTCGATCCGGCATTCGCTAAGGCGCGGGTCAAGATCGCGCAAATCTATCTGCACCAGCCGCTCTAATGCCCCGCCGCCGAGTCCGACGCTCTCGCCGATGTTATCGAGAAAGCGCGCGCCCAGCGCCTGGGCCATACCCATTCCGCCGTCAACCGTGGCGCTGCCGCCAATACCGAGGATAATATGGCGAACCCCAGCGTCGAGCGCATGGCGAATCAACTCCCCGGTGCCGTAACTGGTGGCCCGCATAGGGTTACGCTCCCCAACCGGGACCAGCATCAGTCCGCTGGCTGCCGCCATTTCAATAAATGCGGTTTGACCGTCACCGCTCAGGCCATAGAAGGCTCCAACAAAATCCCCCATCGGCCCCATCACCGGCAGCATTACCATTTTGCCCTCGGTGGCCTCAACCATCGCCTCAACCGTTCCCTCGCCGCCGTCGGCAATCGGCAGGCAGACGTACTCCGCCTGCGGAAAAATAGAGACAAAACCCGCTTTAATCGCCTGGGCGCAGCGGCTGGCGCTGACGCTTTCTTTGAAAGAGTCCGGTGCAATAATAATTTTCATGGTTCATCCTTTATTGATGTCATCATTTAATACGATCCCAGGGAATGAGATTTTCCATAACCACCGCCAGCAGCACGCCAATTAATAAGCCGTTACCCAATAGAGGGCGGATAGTCAGAGGCAGCGTCTGGAGATAGACCGGCGGAAGACCCATTAAAAAAATGCCGACAAATAGCGGCAGAGCCAGCCGGTAGATATTTCGTGCAGTGAAGGTAATTTGCTTGCTGAAAGATAAACTGGAATATAACAACGGCAGATAAGAGACCAGCATCACCGCGCTGCTAATTGGCAGCGGCAGGGTGGTAAAAAAATGGGTCAGCGGCGTAAATAACCCAACCAGCAGACAGCACAAGCAGCCGATAATAAACGGCTGGCGCGAGGTTTCTCCGGTTTGGGTTAATAAACCAATTGATGAGACAAACGGCGAAAACGGCACAACGCTAAGCGGCACCGTAATGAGCGTCATCAATCCGGAAATAATAAAGCTACGTCGATAACGGGTATTACTGGCTCCCTGTTCAGGGTAAAAAACGTCGGTGCCACGAATGGCCCCGTAGGTGTTGGTGATATTCACCAGCCCCGCCAACAATGCCGTCAGGATAATACCGGGACGTAATTCGCCGCCGTAGCCCAGCGGGAACCATTGCCAGTGAATCGGCCCGGATGCCGTTGTGGCAGGAGCCGTGCGGAACAGCAGATACCAGCTTGCCCATCCCACCAGGGTGCCCATCAGCAGGGCATAACGGGCAATGCCGTCCGGGAGGAAAATAATCATCCCCAGCACCAGAATCATCACCGCCAGCGCGAGGCCGAATGGTGCCAGCTGAATCGCCACGTTGGCCTGCGTCGAGCTAAAAGGCAGTCCGAGCATGCCTTTGAAAAAGATAGTCGTGAGCTGTGCGCCGAGCAGCAGCATAAAAAAGACCATTACCGTCGGGCTGAAGAGTTTAGCCAGGCGATGGCCGATGCCGCTGACGCCAATGATGATAGTTAACACAGCTGAAAGAAATATGCCGACCGCGAGGCTGGTCGCAATGCTGTCGAACGCGGTGCCGCGCGCGGCTTCGCCGACGGTAACGGTGAGGATCGTGCTCCACCAGAGTCCCGTCGGGCCCTCCATAATGGCACGCCGGTGACCTGATATCGCCTGCGCCAGGCAGGCCAGCCCGGTGGTGATAAAACCATATTGGGTGAGAGTAATCAGCGCGCTGGCCGGAAGCTGAAAAGCGGATTGTAATGTCGGCGGTACCACAACGGTGTTGCAGAAGATAAAGAAGAACCATTGAAATCCCGCCAGGGTGTTTCGTTTATTTAGCGGAAATACCACCATGATGAAATCCTGAAAAAGCGCCTGCCGTTAAACAGGCGCTAAATATGGAATGGGGCGAGGAACGGTCCCCTCTCCCCTTTTAGGGAGAGGGTTAGGGTGAGGGGAAATATGCCCACAAATGCCCTCACCCCGGCCCTCTCCCAAAGGGAGAGGGAGAAAACCATCCCCAACTTTTTATTCGCCCATTACTGCTGATGCTTAAGGATAAATTTTCCTTTTGGCGCGTGCGGGAAGCCCTGTTCGATGTCATAAATCACATCGCCGCGCAGGATGGTTTTGGTGATACGCGCGCCAATCTTACGGCCCACGTACGGGCTGACTTTATGGCGATACTCAAGGTCTTCCGCCTGCAGGACGTAGCTGCTGTTCGGCTGGATAAATACCAGGTCGGCATCTTTGCCCGGAGCAATACGACCTTTATGCTTAAGACCGAAAATATCAGCAGCGTTAGTCGCCATCAGGCGAGCAAACTGTGACAGAGGCATGCCGCGCTTCTGCACAGCTTCGTCGAACATCACGTCCATGCAGCTTTGCAGACCGGCAATCCCGCCCCAGGCCTGCATAATGTTGCCAGCCTTCATTTCCGGCGGGCACGGAGAGTGGTCGGACACCAGGCAGTCGATTTCGCCGTTGAACAGCTTCTCCCACAGGCCTTTCTGGTTTTCCGCATCGCGGATCGGCGGAGAGCACTTCGCCAGGGTGCCAATCTCTTCGAACTGATCGGTATCCAGCACAAAGTAGTGCGGGCAGGATTCGCAGGTGACGTCCTGGCCTTCCTGACGAGCGCGAGTCACTTCAGCCACGCCTTCCGGACTGCTGACGTGGCACACGTGCAGGCGGCAACCGGCGACTTTCGCCAGATACAGAATGCGGCGGATGGCTTCAACTTCGGTAAACACCGGGCGCGACGCGACGTAATCATGGGCGGTCACGCGGCCTTCCCTTTTCGCCTCTTCGCCCAGCTCATCGCAAATCAGCGCGTTTTCGCAGTGCACCAGCACGGTTTGCTTCATCTCGGCCAGCTTTTGCACGCCTTTGAAGAACTGCCAGTCGTTAACATCGCGGAAGTCATTGTCGATTCCACGGTCGCCGCAGGTAGCAACGAAACATTTAAAGCCGACCACGCCCACTTCATCCAGCTCGTGCAGGCGATCCAGATTGTAGGAAACCAGGCCGCCAAGCTGCGCGGCATCAATGGTCAGCTTGCCCTTCGCGGCATCGAATTTCAGTTCGATGGTTTCGCGGTCGGTGGTCGCCGGCAACTGGTTCAACGGCATTTCAATCATCGTGGTGATGCCGCCTTTTGCCGCCGCGCGGGTGCCGGTCTCATAACCTTCCCAATGGGTACGGCCCGGTTCAGAAATATGCGTATGCGCATCGACCATCCCCGGCGAAACGATCAGGCCCGAAGCATCCATCACCTGCTTCGCCTCGCCGAGGTTTTCACCGATAGCAGCGATTTTGCCGTCGGTAACCGCGATATCCACCACCCGAGATTCGTTTTCCAGAATAACGGTGCCGTTTTTAATGATTAAATCAAAAGACATATAAAACTCCTTGTATGTGTACAGATAAGTAACCCGCCATACTTCTGCTTGTGGCTTTGGGTATTGATTCTTCATCCCTGAAATAAACTTTCCTGGTAATAATAAATTCAGCTAACAGCATTCGGACGCGGTAAATTATTCGGCAGCGCCCGTTTTTTCAGTAAAGAGTACGCAACGAAAGCGACAATAACGCCAACAAACCATGACACCCGTGAGAATGGCTCCAGCAGCGGGATAAACTTCCCACCCAGCGATAAAATAACCGCCACAATCGTGACAATGAATGCAGTAACGTTAAAGCCATTATCAAAATATTTATAATCACCGGCAGCGGTATACAGCTCATCAAGATTAATTTGCCCGCGCATTACAACAAAATAGTGTGCCATCATCACCCCAATAACCGGGCCAAGCATGCCACCGATAATATCGAGGAAGAGATAAATACTGTCCTGATTCTCCATTAATTTCCACGGACAAATCAGCAGGCTAATAATACTGGCGATCAGCACACCGTTTTTGTACGTCAGTTTGCTCGGGGCAATCGCCGCGATTTGATAACCCGCCGGAATAATATTACCGGTAGCGTTGGTGGAAATCGTGGTCATCAATATCACCAGTACCGCAAAGAATGAGGCAAACAGGCTGTCCCATTTCTGCACAATATCCAGCACGTTCCAGGTATCCATGCCGTAATGGATACTGGCCCCGGCGATAATGCATACCCCGGCCACCGCGAACAGTATATACGCCACCACTAAGCCAAGGGTTTGCCCGAGGGCCTGATCGCGAAACGAGCGCGCGTTCTGGGTAAAGTCCGAGGCGCTCACCGCTGGTGCCGCCCATACGGCGACGACCGCATTAATCACCACCAGGAACAGGAAACCGCTGTTTTCCGCTTTTGCCACCCCGGTCGGTAAATAATCCAGGATCGGTCCAATCCCCACCAGCGAAATAGCCCAGATAGCCATGCCGCCGAACACAATATAGATACAGGGGTTCAGTATCGCGGTGAATTTATTGAGGACTTTCCCGCCGCCAAACCCAATCCCAACGTTTATCAACCAGAACACCAGAAAGGCGATCAGTCCGGGTAGCGACAGTCCCAGCAGCTTAAAATCACCGCCGAGCGTCAGAAACGACGGCCACAGTTTTCCTAACAAAATCAAGAACGCCAGCGATCCGGCATAGCATTGCAAACCAAACCACATAATCGCCGCAATGCCGCCTCTGAGCAGCCCAGGCAGTAATGCCCCGCGTACGCCATAAGAGGCTCTTAATATCATGGCAAACGGCACGCCATATTTACTTCCGGCGGCACCATTAAACACCATCACCAGCGCAATAATAAATGCACTTAATATTATTGCCATCATAATACTAAACGTCGACAGGCCAAGAATAAAGAACCCGCCAACCATCACATAATTAGGTACGTTATGTACCGAACCCATCCATAAGGTAAAATAGTTAAATGTCTTCCAGTTACGCTGTGATTCTACTTTGGGTAATAGATCGTCGCTGTAACCTCTGGCTTTATATAGATCTTGAGTTTGTTCCATAATTCCCTCTTAATACGCATCGGATTACGTTTGTAAATAGGTTTAGCTATGTGGAACAAAAAATTATTATACTTATTTATACCCTAAATAATTCGAGTTGCAGGAAGGCGGCGACGCAGGGAGTCCCCAGGAGCTTACTCCAGTAAGTGACTGGGGTGAGCGAGGAAAGCCAACGCACATGCAACTTGAAGTATGACGGGTATATATTTATTATACTGGGATTGTCTTAGGCCGTATTTTGTTCTTACGCAAAGTAATCAGCGCAAACACTAATGTTCCGGTGATAACTAACCCGGCAGACATCACAAAACTAATTTCTTTTGATCCGGTCAGGTCGGAAATAAAACCGGTGAGCGTCGGTGCAACCACTGCTGAGCTCATACCAAAGAAATTAAATAAGCTGAAGGCGCGACCTAATGTTTTCGCTGACGCCTGTTCGGAGACAAACGAGATAAGAATCGGGTCGACGGCCATTTTGCCCAGCAGGCCGTAGAGCACCAGGCTAATCATCAGCATGGTGGTATTCGGCGACAGAACGGTAAACATCAGCATTGCTGCAGCGACGATCTCCAGCCCGAGGATCACTTTGACTTTACTGTCACGGAATTTATCCGAGAGATGACTAAAGAACAGCGCGCCCGGAACCCCGACCACCGCCACCAGCGCTGAAGCAAGACCAATGGCGCCACCGTCAAACCCGCGTTCGGTTTGCAGATAAGAAGGCAGCCAGGTGACGATCAGATAGTAGCCGTAGCAGGTGCAAAAATAGAGAAAGTAGACGCTACATAGCAGCGGGGAAAACAGCGGTGCTGATTTATCCTCAACGGGTGCTGACGCCACGGCGCTATTTTTATTGACCTCTGCGGCTGGCTCTTTCAACTTACGACGAATCACCAGGGTAAAGACGCACAGCATCACCACCAGAATCGCGGCGACGATAAACAACACGTTTTGCCATGCCATATGCATACTTTTGACCAGGATGCTCGAGCCAATCAGGCCAATCCCCATCCCAATGGCGGAGCCGCTGTTGATGATGGCGTTAGCCAGCGCCCGGCGCTCCTGCGGTACGTTAGCTGACGACAGCGAATAGGCGGAGCTAAAGAAGGAAGCGCAGCCCGCACCGGCCAGTAACGAACCGATATAAATCAGCGTCAGATTCCCCGCATTAGCGATACTCAGCGTGCCGATAATAAACAGCGAGAAACCACACATCAGCATAATTTTCTGGCCCAGCTTATCGACCAGAATCCCGCAGGGAATTTGCATTCCGCAGTAGGCGAGAAAATAGAAGCTGGCAATCGCGCCAATTTCAGCATTGCTGACGTTGCCTAACGAGGCCTGAATTTCAGGATAAATAGGCGTTAATACGGTTCGGTAAATCCATATCGCCACCCAGCCCAGACTCATCACTACGACTATTTTCTTCCAATAGTCGATACCCGTTTTATTGATAGTATCCATAAACTCACCACAGAGGTTTAGAAATGCTGCCTGAACCGGCAGCATTTTCTCATTAAGATATTTTATGATTCGCCATTAATTCCAGTGCCTGAACCAAAGACGAGTGATCTAATTCACTGCCACCATTGGCGGCACAGGTATTAAATAGCTCCTGACAGGTTGCGGTATTCGGTAAATTAATCGCCAGCGCTTTCGCACTTTGCAGCGCAAGATTAAGGTCCTTCTGGTGCAGCGAAATTTTAAAGCCCGGATTAAATGTCCGATTCAACATTCTTTCGCCATGCACTTCCAGAATACGCGACGAAGCGAAACCGCCCATCAGCGCCTGACGCACACGAGCAGGATCGGCACCGGCTTTCGAAGCAAAAACCAGCGCTTCAGAGACCGCTTCAATATTCAGCGCGACGATAATCTGATTGGCGACTTTACAGGTTTGCCCGTCGCCATTACCGCCGACGAGGGTGATATTTTTCCCCAAAATATCGAACAGCGGCTTCACGCGATTAAACACGCTTTCTTCACCGCCAACCATAATCGAGAGCGTGCCTTCGCGCGCGCCGATTTCGCCGCCGGAAACCGGCGCATCCAGATAATCCGCGCCTAAATCCCGAATCTGCTGCGCAAAGCGTTTGGTTTCAATCGGCGAGATAGAGCTCATATCAACAAGCGTTTTTCCCTTCAGCGCCGCTTTGGCGCAGCCGTGTTCGCCAAACAGCACTTCGGCAACCTGCGGGGTATCCGGGACCATAATAAAAATAATCTCAGATTGCTCCGCGACCTGCTCTGCGGTGGCCAGATGCTGTGCGCCCTGCAAAAGCAGCTCGTCGGCAACCGGGCCAATGGTGGTGACATGCAGAGCGTGGCCTGCTTTAGCGAGGCGAATCGCCATCGGGGTGCCCATAATACCCAGACCAATAAATCCCAGTTTCATAAGTGTCCTCTTAGAATTTCTGTTTCGATTTATTTGGGCAATAGTTATCCCTTCCATTTTTTGGAATAATAAATACTGCCCAACGATATATACCCTAAATAATTCGAGTTGCATGAAGGCGGCAAGAGAGCGAATCCCCTGGAGCTTACAGAAGTAAGTGACTGGGGTGAGTGAATGCAGCCAACGCACAAGCAACTTGAAGTATGACGGGTAAATTAAGAATTAACGGTAGTGATTAAACCATGTCAGTCCCGCTTCAGTGGTGGTCAACGGTTTATATTCACAGCCAACCCAGCCGTCATAACTTGATTTATCGATAAATTTAAAAAGATAATCATAATTAATTTCACCGGTACCCGGCTCGCCGCGATGTGGGTTATCGGCAATCTGTAAATGGCCAATACGATTGGCATAAGTTTGCATAGTATGGGTTAATTCCCCTTCCATGCGCTGCATATGGTAAATATCGTACTGGATTTTCAGATTATCGCTGCCCACTTCATCAATCAGCGCCAGCGCCTGATGAGTGGTATTCAAATAAAAGCCCGGCATATCGAAGTAATTAATCGGCTCAATCAGCAGAAGGATGCCTTCCTGGGCCAGCGCAGCGGCGGCAAAGCGTAAATTCGCCACCAGCGTCGCGCGAATATGCTCTTCGCGATAGCCCATCGGCGTTTTACCGACCAGACAGTTTATTTTGCGATTGCCCAGCGCTTTGGCATAGCGGATAGCGGCATCAACGCCTTCGCGGAATTCCGCTTCGCGACCGGGAATACAGGCAATGCCGCGCTCCCCTGCCGCCCAATCGCCAGCGGGTAGGTTATGTAAGGTATGCTCAAGCTGGTTGTCGCTCAGCTTTTGCTTTAATACCTCGGGCGCATAGTCATACGGGAACATAAATTCAACGGCGCGAAAACCGCAGGCTGCCGCTTTCTCAAAGCGATCCAAAAAATCATATTCCAGAAATAACATTGATAGGTTGGCAGAAAAGCGCAACATAGGTTCACCTCATTTATTCATATTTCATAAAGCAGGTTTCGGTCGGCGCATCAATGGCGCTGTCGGCAACGTCTTCGAATTCCATGACGTTATCCAGCTCGCTGCCCATCGAGATATTGGTGACGCGCTCAAGGATCACTTCCACAACTACCGGGACGCGATACTCTTTCATCCACGCTTTCGCCAGTTCAAACGCGGGCGCGATGTCTTCAGGTTTGATGACGCGGATCGCTTTACAACCAAGGCCTTCAGCGACCTTCACGTGGTCAACGCCATAACCGTTGACTTCGCTGGAGTTAATATTTTCAAACGCCAGCTGGACGCAGTAATCCATGTCAAACGCGCGCTGCGACTGACGAATTAAGCCCAGGTAGGCGTTGTTCACCAGCACGTGAACGTAAGGGATATTGAACTGCGCACCTACCGCAAGCTCTTCAATCATGAACTGGAAGTCGAAGTCGCCGGAGATCGCCACTACGTTGCGTTCAGGATCGGCGGCACACACGCCCAATGCGGCAGGAAGCGTCCAGCCCAGCGGCCCCGCCTGACCACAGTTGATCCAGTGGCGGTCTTTAAATACGTGCAGCATCTGCGCAGCAGCGATTTGCGACAAACCAATGGTGGTGACGTAACACACGTCGCGGCCAAAGGATTTGTTCATCTCTTCGTAGACGCGCTGCGGTTTAACCGGCACGTTATCGAAGTGCGTTTTACGCAGCAGCGTGCGTTTGCGTTGCTGGCACTCATCTACCCAGCTCTCACGGCGCGGCAGGCGGCCCTCTTTTTGCATCTGCTGCGCGATTTCCACCAGTTGGGTTAACGCGGCTTTCGCATCGGAGACAATGCCTAAATCCGGACACAGTACGCGACCAATCTGCGTGGGTTCGATATCAATGTGGATGATTTTGCGCCCTGCAGTGTACTTCTCTACCGAACCGGTATGGCGGTTAGCAAAGCGGTTGCCGATACCAAACACCAGGTCGGAGGCCAGCAACGTGGCGTTACCGTAGCGATGCGCGGTCTGTAAACCAACCATTCCCGCCATCAGCTCGTGGTCGTCCGGGATACAGCCCCAGCCCATCAGCGTCGGGATCACCGGCACATGGGTTATTTCCGCAAATTGCTGCAACAGCGCTGCGGCGTCGGCATTAATCACCCCGCCACCGGCGACAATCACCGGGCGCTCCGCCATCAGTAACATCGCCAGCGCACGTTCAATTTGTGGACGCGTGGCAACAGGTTTATAAGCCGGGAGCGGCGAATACAGCTCAGGATCGAACTCGATTTCCGCCACCTGGACATCATAAGGCAGGTCGATCAGCACCGGACCCGGTCTGCCGGAACGCATCAGGTGGAAAGCCTGCTGCAGCACGCCCGGCACCAGCGCCGCTTCACGCACGGTCACCGCCATCTTGGTGACCGGCTTGGCGATAGACTCAATATCCACCGCCTGGAAATCCTCTTTATGCAGACGAGCGCGCGGTGCCTGACCGGTAATGCACAGAATGGGAATGGAATCGGCGGAGGCAGAGTAAAGAGCGGTAATCATATCCGTACCCGCCGGGCCGGATGTTCCCAGGCATACGCCGATGTTACCGGCAGTGGCGCGCGTATAGCCTTCCGCCATATGCGACGCACCCTCTACGTGGCGAGCCAGGATATGACGAATACCGCCGTGCTTGCGCATCGCTGAGTAGAAAGGGTTAATGGCCGCGCCAGGCACGCCAAATGCAGTATTAACCCCTTCTTTTTCAAGTATATACATTGCCGCGTCGACGGCTCTCATTGTTGCCATTTTCACTACCTCACTATGTTGGAAAAATTTTCCAAATTTGAATACAGCCAAAAAAGTCCCGCTCCTGCGAGCGGGTCGAATCTGCTATCAATCCGCCTGAGTTTTAAGGCCCAACGCCGTACTGATATTCCTTGCGGTCTCCCTCACCAGCTCTCCCTGGCTGACAAAGCGGTCCGCAGTGAGTCTGGAAGCGGGCCCGGAAATCGAAATGGCCGCCACTACGCTCCCCACATCATCGTAAACCGCTGAAGCAATACAGTTTAATCCCGTCACGTGCTCCTCCTGGTCGATGCAGTAGCCGCTGACTTTTGCCTCATCCAGATTGCGCTGTAGCGCGGGTAAATCGACAATGGTCGTCGGCGTAAATTGCTGCAACCCGGTCTTCACGATGACATCTATCAGCTCTTCTGCTGACAGCGGATACAGCAGCGCTTTCCCCGCCCCCGACGCGTGCAGCGGCAATCGGCTTCCCAGCGGGGCACACATTCGCACCATCGATTTGCACTCCTGCTGACCAATCAACACCGCTTCGTTACCGTTGCGAATAGCCACGTTGACCGTCTCGCCCGACATCAGCATCAATCGGCGCATAAACGGCCCGCCTACTGATAAAACATCCCGGTTGTGGATATACGCCGAGCCGATGTTAAATGCGCCAAGACCGATGTGCCACCAGCCTAACTGACTGTCCTGATACACAAAATCTGCGCCTTCCAGCACCTTCAGCAGGCGAAAGGTGGTCGATAACGGTAAGTCCAGATTCAGGGAAATATCGCTAACCGACGAGCTGCCGCCGCTCTTTTCAAGGTATTGCAGTATCGCGATCCCTCTCTCCAGCGCCTGTGCGCCTTTTTGCGCGGTCGGCTCCTGCTGGCCCGGCCTTCCGCGCCTTCTAACTTCTGTCATACCTCGATTATCTCCGGCTCAAAACCTGAGCATAAATAGTGTGTAAGCGCCCACATGTTATGCAAGATAATCGGCAGCGTCACGTGCAACCTCACGCAAAGCTCAACTCCACGGTCGGGATCTCCACGACATCGCAGTTATCTTTTCCGCCACGATCGACGGTTAAAAAATCGGTTTCGGTTTGCCAGGCAAACAGTGGGTGATGCCAGACATTGCGGTGATAATTGACGCCCTGACAGCCGTTAGAGATAAAGGCCCGCAGGGTGTTCATATCCGGCTCATCGCCCCCCGCCGCGACCACCACGACAAAGGCTTCGCCATTCATCGGCACAAACGCCTGGGTGCCTAACGGATGGCGTTCCAGCTCGGTCACCACAATCGGTAGCACCGCTGGCTGGGCGCGATTAATGCTGATCAGCGTCCGATCCTGCTGGAGCGTCTCGACCTTCGCCAGATCGTGAAAGCGCTGCACTTTGCCATCATTAATATGGAAAAAATCTTGTCCTTGCGTTTCGATAACATCTCCATAGAGGCGGAATGCTTCACGCGTCAGCGGCAATACTTCAAGCTTCATTGCATTTTCCTTAGTCATTAAAAACTGTTCTACCTTCTTACACATCACGGGTAATGTCAGTAGCGGTCAATCCAGAGTCATCTAAAAGTGACATCAACTATAAGTTGGAATAATTTTCCAAAACCTGATTTAAGCCACATTATTGAAAAGGATATTATGAAAAAATACTTAAAAATCAGGGGTGAATTATTAAATAACGAGGAAATTGGCGATGCTAGATCCCGAAACACTGCGCACATTTGTGAGCGTCGCGGAGACCGGTAGCTTCTCCAGAGCAGCGGAAAAACTGTACAAAACCACCGCCACCATCAGCTATCGCATTAAGCTGCTGGAAGATAACACCGGCGTGGCGCTCTTTAGTCGTACCACCCGCAGCGTCCTGCTAACCCCGGCGGGAATGCACCTGCTGGCGCAGGCCAGAGAGTGGCTGGGCTGGATTGACAGCATGCCTGGAGAGCTGCAGCAGATTAACGACGGCGTTGAGCGTCAGGTCAATATCGTCGTGAATAACCTGATGTATCACCCTCAGGCCATTGCGCGACTGCTGGCCTGGCTCACTCAGCGCTACCCTTTTACGCAATTTCATTTTTCACGCCAAATCTATATGGGCGTCTGGGATACGCTTCTGCACGATGACTTTTCGCTGGCGATTGGCGTGACCGGCACCGAACCCTTATCGGAAAACATTGCGGTTAATCCGCTGGGCGAGGTGACCTGGCTGTTCGTGATGTCGCCGCATCATCCGCTCAGCCAGCAAACCGACCCGCTATCAGAAGCCCAGTTGCGTCGCTATCCGGCGGTGAATATAGAGGACAGCGCCCGCCGGTTGACCAAGCGCGTCGCCTGGCGTCTGCCGGGGCAAAAAGAGATTATTGTTCCGGATATTGAAACCAAAGTCGCGGCGCATATCGCAGGCGTCGGCATTGGTTTTTTACCCGAGCCGCTGTGCCAGCCGCTTATCGCCCGCGGCGAGCTTATTGCCCGGCAAATTCCGGCCATGCGCCCTCCCTCTCCTCTGAGCCTCGCCTGGCGTAAAGATCATCCCGGTAAAGCGGTGCAGGATGTCGCTTCGCTGTTCAGCCATTCGGCCCCGGAAATTCAGGGGTTTCTGACGCTATTCAGCGATACACCGTGAAAAATCAATCCAGCATTCCGTTCACCGCGTACAATAGACGGATTATCGCGTCGAGCGACGCGTCAGGATTGATTAACGGTTTGGATGATGGAATTAGTACCACAGAATATTCGACAGATTCTTGCCAGCGATACGCCGCTGATTGACGTACGCGCCCCCATTGAGTTCAGGCAAAGCGCAATGCCTGCGGCTGTCAATTTGCCACTAATGAACGATGACGAACGCGCAGCCGTCGGCACCTGCTACAAGCGCCAGGGAGCGGAAGCCGCGCTCGCGCTGGGCCACCAGCTGGTGAACGGCGAGGTTCGCGCCAGCCGCCTTGCAGCCTGGAAAAAGGCCTGCGCGCGCCATCCCGATGGCTACCTGTGCTGTGCCCGCGGCGGCCAGCGTTCGCATATCGTGCAGCAGTGGCTGAAAGAAGCGGGCGTTGATTACCCGCTGATCGTTGGCGGTTATAAAGCACTGCGCCAGGCGGCTATTCAGCTCACCGAAGAGCTGGTGCAGCGCCCTATCGTGCTGATCGGCGGCTGTACTGGCAACGGTAAAACCCAACTGGTTTGCGCCCAGCCCGACGGTATCGATCTCGAGGGCCTCGCTCATCATCGCGGCTCCTCGTTTGGCCGGACTTTGCAGGAGCAGCATCAGCAGGCCACCTTTGAAAATCACCTGGCGGTAGCAATGCTCAAAAAGTCACAGCAGCAGACGCGCTGGGTGCTGGAAGATGAAGGGCATATGATCGGCGCAAATCATCTGCCGGAGTGTATGCGCCTTCGTATGGCGCAGTCGCCGCTGGCGGTGGTGGAGGACCCGTTTGAGATCCGTCTTGAGCGGCTGCGCGAGGAGTATTTCACACGGATGCATCGTGAATTTATTGGCGCATACGGCGAGGAGCAAGGGTGGCAGGAGTACAGCGAATATCTGCATCATGGCCTGTTCGCCATTCGCCGCCGCCTGGGGTTACAGCGTTTTGCCCAGCTCACCGCTCTGCTTAATGAGGCACTGGCTGAGCAGCAGCGCACCGGTAGCACAGAAACCCATTTTGGCTGGCTGGTTCCCCTGCTGAACGAGTATTACGATCCGATGTACCGCTATCAGCTCGGGAAAAAGGCGGAGAAGATTATCTTTCGCGGCAGCTGGCAGGAAGTCGCCGCCTGGCTAAAAAGTGCAGAGGAGTGATCCCCTCTCCCTTTTGGGGAGAGGGTTAGGGTGAGGGGGAAAAGTCTCCCAATGCCCTCACCCCGGCCCTCTCCCACAGGGAGAGGGAGAAAACCGGCGCACAGCGCCACCGGGAAGCTGTGACCGCTTAGAAGTCGTAACGCAGACGTACCAGGTTCATATCACCCAGGTTGTCAGTGCTGGACGTGAAGACGTGTTCATAATCAACGCGGAAGCCGTAATCCAGCTGGAAGCTTACGCCGACGCCGTTATCAATGCGCTGGTAGTTGCGGCCATTCACGTACTGCAGGCGGTCGCCCATAAAGTACGGCTGAATAGATTTCAGCGCATACTGACCAATCGGGAATTTATAACCGGCAAAGTACTCAATCCCCCAGGCATCGCCCGCGAAGTAGTTGTGTACATCGGTTTTCCTGGTGGTCAGGAAGTTTTGATACCAACCGCCGCCGAAGGAGAAGGTCCAGTTATCCGGCGTCCAGCTCAGCGCGGTACCGACGATATTCTGGTCGTAAGATTTGCTGTCCGAATTTGACGGGTTACGCATATCGGCGCGGGTATAGTTCCACGCGGTGCCCCAGGTCAGGTCCTTCATGATGTGGTAATCCGCACCGATGGAGCCGCCGCCTTTACGCTTATAGCGCAGACCGTTGCCCGGCAGATATTCGCTGTCTTCAAACAGATAAGAAGCGTAGAGATCGACGTCACCGACGGTTTTCTTATATTTCAGCATATTGCGTGAACGGTAAGATCCATCGTAATCGCCGTTGATCCCGTTGCCCGGGGCCTGGCCGACCATGTCGTAATCCCAGATATCGGTTTTCACGCCCACTACATCGTAATAAACGCTGTTCTGCTGACCGTAAGTTAACGTCCCCCAGGTATCGCTTTTCAGGCCGGTGTAGAGCATACGGCGGCTGGTGTCGTTTGCGCCTTCGGCATAGTGGTTATCCCAGTCGAAGAGCGCCGGAATATTGACACCCAGCTCGTAGTAGCTGATCCAGCTAATATCATCAAACAGATAGTAGTCAGCCGCGAAGCGGAAACGGGTGCCGCCGTCAAAACCGTTACGTTTATAAGAGCCTTTATCGCCATCGCCGGACATCATATTGAACTGCGGACGAATACTCCCGCCGACGGTGAAGTTCAGTCGACTTAACGGATAGCCCGCTTGAGGGTCTTGTTTTAATAGCGTAATTTCAGCCTGGGATGCAAAAGAGGTTAACGCCAGGGCTGCGCCGATCGATATCGCCAGCGCTTTGATTTTATGTGCCATACTTTTTCCTTGATTAATAAGCAACCTTATATTTTCCAGTTGAATATTAACTGCGATTTAGTATGCCGTGTTGTTGGGTTTTTAATGTTTTGTGCGGTTAAAAATCAGTGAGTTATCATTTTGTGTCGTTAAAATATTGATGGTTATAATTTCATCGCATTGTCATTAAAATGAAGTATTACCGCTGTACACCATCCAAGGAGGAATTATGTCAAAAAAACTACTGCAGCTGCACTTTGCCTTTAACGGGCCCTTCGGCAGCGAGATGTCCCGTCAGCTTGTGGAGCTGGCCGAGTCAATTAACCAGGAGCCGGGGTTTATCTGGAAGGTTTGGACTGAAAGCGAACAGAATCATGAAGCAGGCGGAATTTATCTTTTCCAGGATGAAGAGACCGCGCTTGCTTACCTCAATAAGCACACCGCGCGTCTGAAGTCTCTGGGGGTGGATGAGGTTATCTGCAAAATCTTCGACGTTAATGAGCCGCTCACCATCCTGAACCACGGTCATCTGTAATAGCAACTCGCATCCGTACCGAGTACACCCCGGGTTGCGGCTGACGCCTTACCCGGGCTACTTTCCGCAGAGAGCAGTGAAACGGTAGCCGGGTGAAAACTCCCGGGTTGCGGCTAGTGCCTTACCCGGGCTACATGATGGCATAACTTGCTGGGGCACTAACCCTATCCCTGGCTAAACTGGCGGAACAGCGCCTTACCTTTCAACAGACGCAGCCCCAGCCAGCCGCCGCACAGCGACAGCAGTATCGCCCCGCAGAGCGGCAGCATTACCCACAGCCGCCAGTCCGGAGGCCATGGGAAATCAAAGATTTTGGTTTGCAGCAGCGCCAGCGCCACCTCTGCACCAATCGCCGCCACCACGCCGGAAACCACGCCCAGCAGGGCAAATTCGGCCCACAGCGTCGTGCGCAGCAGAGACTTCCCGGCACCCAACGTACGCCAGACCACCAACTCCTGATAGCGCTGACGCATTCCCACCTGCACCTGAGCCAGAAGCAGCAAAATGCCGCAGGCAGTCACCAGAATCACCATCACCTCCAGGGCGCGGCTGACCTGGGTCAGCACCTGGCCAATCTGCTGCAAAATCGCCCCAATATCCAGCAGGCTGACTGTCGGGAACTCGCGGTTGAGCTGCGTCAGCATCCCGTTGCCGTTATCCCAGCGGAAGCTGGTCAGCCAGCTTTGTGGCTGTCCGTCGAGCGCCCCCTGCGGGAAGATAAAGAAGAAGTTCGGCCGCAGGCTCTCCCAGTCAACTTTGCGCACGCTGGTCACTTTGGCGCTAAAGTCCTGAGTATCGCCAGTAAAGGTCACGCTATCGCCGAGCTTAACGCCCAGCCGCTGGGCCAGCCCCTCTTCAATCGAGACCTCGCCCGCTTTCGGCGGCCAGCTTCCAGCCACCAGCGGGTTATGATCCGGTCGCTCGCTGCTCCAGGTGAGGTTCAGCTCGCGATTCAAAGCTTCATCTTTATTACCTACAGCTTCCTGACCGTTAATTTTCGTCAGGCGGGCACGCACAATCGGGTAGAACTCGGTCGCGCGAGTCTGATGCTCGGCGAGGAACGTTTTCACCGGCACCACCTGCTCCGGCGCGATGTTGATTAAGAAGTAATTAGGGCTTTCCGGCGGCAGCTGTTGCTGCCAGCGGTCAAGCAGATCGCCGCGCAGCACCAGCAGCAGGGCCAGCAGCATAAACGACAGCGAGAAGGCCGCCAGCTGGCTTAGCGTCGACCACGGCTGACGCAGCAGGCGGTTGACCGCCAGACGCAGCGGCAGCGCTTTCAGCGTCACGCGCTTCAGTAACCACAGGACGCCCCACCCCGCCAGGCCACACAGCAGCGCCAGCACCACCGCACCCGCCAGTACCGCCCACAGCAGTGGACTGCCACCCATCAGCAACGCCAGCAGCCCGACAACAATTACGCAGACCAGCGGGATATAGAACTTCAGCGGCCAGACGTTAGCCACCACATCCTGACGCAGCACCCGCAACGGCAGCGTCGCCAGCAGCAGCCGATAAAGACGCAGCCCGACCAGCAGGGATATCACCACCATCGCGCCAATCGCCCACAGCCACGGCCAGCCGCTTGCTGCCGGGAGCGCCGCCGGGAGCACCGGCTTAAGCATCACCAGCAGGATATTTTCCAGCCCGACTCCCATCGCCCCGCCGGCAATCACCGCCAGCGCCAGCAGCATCAGCCATTGTCCGACAATGAGCTTGCGCAGCTGTGTCCGCCCGGCACCGAGGGTTTTAAGGATCGCCACCAGATCGTAACGGCTGCGGCAGTAATGGCTCATCGCCACCGCCACCGCGGCAACCGCCAACAGCAGCGTTAACAGCGCCGAGAGCAGCAAAAACTGCTGCGAGCGCTCCAGCGATTTACCTAATGCGCTATCGTCCTGCTCGAGGCCGATCCAGCGATGTTCCGGCCCCAGCTTTGGCAGCAGCCACTTTTCATAATCCGCCAGTTGCTGCGGAGTTCCGGCATATTTATAGCGCCACGAGACACGACTACCGGGCTGCACCGCGCCGGTTTTCGCCACATCAGCGGTATTCATCATCAGCCGCGGCGCCATCTGGAAGGGGTTAAACCCGGCATCAGGCTCCTGAATGACCTCCCCGGCAATGCGCAGCGTAGCGTCCCCCACGTCAATGGTGTCGCCGGTTTTCAGATTCAACAGCGCCATCAATCGCGGTGCCAGCAGCACGCTTCCGGCCTGCGGCTTCAGACCCGGCGGCTGGGTTTGCAACTGACCATATAGCGGATAGGTGTCGTCAACCGCTTTCACCTCCGCCAGCTGCGGCGTATCGCCGGAAAAGGTCATAGTGGCGAAGTTCAGTTGTTCGCCAACGGTTAAGCCGAGCCGACGCGCTTCGTCAATCCATGCGGCAGGGACCTCGCGCGAGCTACGCAGCGTGCGGTCTCCAGCCATAAATTCGCGGCTCTGTTGGCTAAGCCCTTTCTCCATGCGGTCGCTTATCGAACCCAGCGCCAGCACGCAGGCCACCGCCAGGCTCAGCGCCAGCCAGACAATCAGCAGCGACGGCGAGCGCCATTCTCGCCAGAACCAGCGGGCAATCATGCTTCCTCCTGCAACAGACCATCCACCAGGCGCAGCCGCCGGTCGCAGCGCGCCGCCAGCAGCGGGTCATGGGTGACTAAAATCAGCGTGGTACCGTGCTCGCGGTTCAGTGAAAACAGCAGGTCGGCGATTTTATCTCCGGTGTGTCGGTCAAGATTGCCGGTGGGTTCATCGGCGAACAGCAGTTCCGGACGACCGTTAAACGCCCGCGCCAGCGCGACACGCTGCTGTTCGCCGCCGGAAAGCTGTACCGGCAGATGATGCAGACGTTTTCCCAGCCCCAGCTGTTCCAGCAACGCGCGGGCGCTACCGCGGCTCTGGCTGTCGCTTTCACCGCGCAGCAACGCCGGAAGCTCGACGTTTTCGAGGGCGTTGAGGGTGGGTATCAGCATAAAAGATTGAAAAACAAAGCCGACGTGCTTAGCGCGCAGCTTCGCTCGCGCCTCTTCGTCCATCTGATGTAGCGGTTGTCCGAGCAGCGAGACTTCACCGCTGCTGCCGTCGTCCAGCCCGGCGAGGATCGCCAGCAGCGTCGATTTACCGGAACCCGACTCGCCAATCAGGGCAATGGTCTGCCCCTGTTTGACAACCAGCTCAACTCCGGTAAGGATGGAAAGCTGATGCTCACCCTGACCGACGGACTTCTTAAGATGATGAACTTCAAGTATGTTTTCCGCTGGCATTTGCCTTTCCTGTTTCTGGTCCTGTTTACCTGCCGCGCGATGGCGGCCGACACGCTGTTGGTTCTCGGCGACAGTCTGAGCGCCGGTTATCGAATGGCGGGCAATACCGCCTGGCCTGCGCTGCTTAACGATAAGTGGCAGACCAAAACGCCAGTGGTTAACGCCAGCATCAGTGGCGATACCTCACAGCAGGGGCTGGCAAGGCTTCCGACGTTGCTCAAACAGCATCAGCCGCGCTGGGTGCTGGTTGAGCTGGGTGGCAACGACGGTCTGCGCGGTTTCCCGCCGCAGCAGACAGAGCAGACCCTGCGTACCATTATTCAGGATATCAAAGCGGCGAACGCCGAGCCGTTACTGATGCAAATTCGCCTGCCCGCTAACTATGGTCGCCGTTATAATGAAGCCTTTAGCGCAATCTATCCGGCACTGGCCAAAGAGTTCGATATTCCTCTGCTGCCCTTTTTTATGGAAGAGGTTTATCTGAAACCGCAGTGGATGCAGGACGATGGAATTCACCCTAATCGCGATGCCCAGCCGTTTATCGCCGACTGGATGGCCACGCGTTTGGCTCCCTTAGTTAATCATGACTCCTGACAGCCGGGAGTCGTTTGCAGGTAAAGTTATGCAAAAATCGGTTTTAGTTACAGGATGTTCCAGCGGAATTGGCCTTGAAAGCGCGCTGGATTTAAAGCGCCAGGGCTTTAACGTGCTAGCCGCCTGCCGCAAAACGGACGATGTCGCGCGGATGCAGGAGCTGGGACTGACCGGTGTTTTGCTGGATCTTGACGATCCGCAGAGCGTGGAGCGCGCCGCCGCAGAGGTTATCGCCCTGACAGACAATCGCCTGTATGGCTTGTTTAATAACGCGGGATACGGCGTCTACGGCCCGCTGCCAACCATCAGCCGTCAGCAGATGGAGCAGCAGTTTTCCGCCAATTTTTTCGGCGCACATCAGTTAACGATGCTGCTGCTTCCGGCAATGGAGCCGCACGGCGAAGGGCGTATCGTGATGACATCATCGGTAATGGGGATTATCTCCAGCCCGGGTCGCGGCGCCTACGCCGCCAGTAAATATGCGCTGGAAGCCTGGTCAGACGCCCTGCGCATGGAGTTACGTCATAGCGGGATTAAGGTCAGCCTGATTGAGCCGGGGCCCATCCACACCCGCTTTACCACTAACGTTAACCAGACTCAGGCCGACAAGCCCGTGGAAAATCCCGGTATTGCCGCCCGCTTTACCCTTGGGCCGGAAGCGGTAGTGGAAAAGGTACGCCATGCATTTGTCAGCGATAAACCGAAACTGCGCTACCCGGTGACCCTGGTGACGCACGCGGTGGCCCTGCTTAAACGCCTGCTGCCGACCCGCGCGATGGACAAAATTATCCAGGGCTGAGTTGAAGCACCTGGCGCTGCCCCCATATATCCATATACACAAAATCATTCAAGATGCATCGAGGCGGCAAGTCTGCGAATCCCCAGGAGCTTACTCAAGTAAGTGACTGGGGTGAGAAGACGTAGCCAACAAAGAGGCAGTTTGAAGGATGACGAGTATAAGTATCGACTAAAGAGATCCGCTCATGTCCGCACAAAATATTATCAATATTACCGAAGCCAACCTACACCAGACGCTGCAGCAATCCGCGACTACGCCAGTGCTGTTCTATTTCTGGTCCGCGCGCAGCCAACACTGCGAACAGCTGACGCCGGTGCTGGAAAGCCTGGCCGCGCAGTACAACGGTCTGTTTACTCTGGCAAAAGTTGATTGCGACGCCGAGCAAATGCTGGCTTCACAGTTTGGCCTGCGCGCGATTCCTACGGTATACCTGTTCCAGAACGGTCAGCCGGTGGACGGATTCGAAGGCCCGCAGCCGGAAGAAGCTGTTCGTGCGCTGCTGGATAAATTCCTGCCGCGCGAAGAGGAGTTGAAGGCGCAGCAGGCCATGGCGCTGATGCAGGAAGAGAACTACGCCGAGGCGCTGCCGCTACTGAAAGATGCCTGGCAGCTGTCTAACCAGGAGAGCCAAATTGGCCTGCTGCTGGCAGAAACGCTGATCGCGCTGCACCGTTCAGACGAAGCAGAAGCCGTGCTGAAAACCGTGCCGCTGCAGGATCAGGATACCCGTTATCAGGGACTGGTGGCGCAGATTGAGCTGCTGAAAAAAGCCGCCGATACGCCGGAAATTCAGCAGTTGCAGCAGCAGGTTGAACAAAACCCGGAAGACGCGGCGCTGGCTTCCCAACTGGCATTACAGCTGCATCAGGTTGGGCGCAACGAAGAAGCCCTGGCGCTGTTGTTCAGCCATCTGCAAAAAGATTTGGATGCAGGAAACGGTGAGGTTCGTAAGATGCTTCAGGAGATCCTCGCCGCACTCGGCACCGGAGACGCGCTGGCAGCGAAGTACCGCCGTCAGCTCTATTCACTGCTTTATTAATAGTAAATACCCCGGTGGCGCTGACCGGGCTACGGGTTCACCGCCGTCTGCGAGCCGGTAGCCCGGACAGATGCGCAGCATCACCTCCGGGAAATGTGCCGGAGCGGATGCATCGCCGCTGCTTCTTCCCGGCTCGCGCTGCGCTTAGCCGGGCTACTGATTCACCGCCGTCTGCGGGCCTGTAGCCCGATGTGATGGACACCTCCCACCTTACGGCATCAGAACGTGCCAGACTGGAAGTGTTACCTGCAGTCCACAGGAGGAGGTGTCCACCATGAATATTAAACGTATCGGTCTTGACCTGGCAAAAAATGTCTTTCAGATCCATGCTGTGGATCACCATGAACATGTCGTCGTACGGAAATCTCTCCGCCGCGCCCACATGCACGCTTATTTCTCTCAGCTGGCTCCCTGCACCATCGGGATTGAAGCCTGCGCATCATCCCACTACTGGTCCCGCGAACTCACCCGCATGGGGCATACCGTGCGCATTATTCCCCCGAAATTCGTCAAGCCTTACCTCAAAGGCAACAAGAATGATGCCAACGATGCCGAAGCCATCTGTGAAGCCATCAGCCGCCCCGCCATGCGCTTCGTCGCGGTTAAGACAGAGCGCCAGCAGACTCTTCAGGCTGAGCATCGCGTGCGGGCCAGAGTGATAAAAAGCCGCACGGCGCTGTGCAACGAGATACGGGGCTTTCTGGGCGAATTCGGCGTGGTGCTGCCGGTCGGCATCAGCCAGTTGCGTAAGGCGCTGCCGGAGATACTGTCACAGCAGGAGCAGTGGGATGACCGGTTTATGCGCCTGCTGTGCGAGCTGGCCGAAGAGCTGCGGATGCTGGATGACCGGGTGGCGGGGCATGACCGGCGGCTCGCAGAGGCGGCGCGGGAAGATATCTGCATCCAGCGGCTGATGAAAATAGAAGGTATCGGCGTGATAACCGCCAGCGCGATGGTGGCGTTGTTGGGTGACGCGACGCAGTTTAAGAACGGTCGGGAGATGGCGGCTTATGTGGGGCTGGTTCCCCGGCAGCACTCAAGCGGCGGTAAGCAGCAGCTGGGGCATATCAGCAAGCGGGGTGACAGCTACCTGCGTACGCTGGTCATCCACGGGGCACGGTCAGTTCTGAAGACATGTGCAGGCAAAGAAGACCGGCGGAGCCAGTGGCTGCAGTCGGTGGCGGAAAGACGGAACCGGAATATCGCGACGGTGGCGCTGGCGAACAAGAATGTGCGGATAGCGTGGGCGGTGATGAGTCGCGGAGAAGATTACCATGGTTCACGGGTCGCCGGTTAACCGACGCCCCGTGAGCCATGCAGTAAAAAGAGCAGTAACCCTGTCGTGAGATTGCGAAGCGATTTAGCGTGATGAGTAACCGGTAAGACCAGCACCTGAGAAATCCGGCCTGTCCGAAGGCTCCCTGCGAAGCAAAGCCGATAGCCCGAAAGGAAGCAGGTGAGCAGAACACATCATGGCCCGGGTACGACGGTACCGAAAGAGAGGCCGGATATACGAACGCAACTTACCCTGGTGACTCACACAAAAAATAGCTTGCATCACGGGAGGTGTCCATATACGGACAGATGCGCAGCATCGCCTCCGGGAAATGTGCCGGAGCGGATGCATCGCCGCTGCTTCTTCCCGGCTCGCGCTGCGCTTAGCCGGGCTACTGGTTCACCGCCGTCTGCGGGCCTGTAGCCCGGGTAAGGCGTTTACGCCGCAACCCGGGGGAAAGCTTACGGGCGCTTTTTCAACTGCGTTACCACCAGCTGATGGCGAGCGTTGAAGAACTTGAGGTAGGTCAGGTACCCGGCGATAATCGTTGACAGGCTGGCGGTCGATAGCAGCATAAACGTCACCATAATCTGATACTTAATCGCTTTTACCGGGTCAATTCCGGCAAAAATCAAGCCTGACATCATCCCCGGCAAACTCACTAACCCAACCGTTTTCGCCGAGTCCACCGTCGGGATCAGCGCGGCGCGAATGCTATCGCGAATCAACCTTGCGGAAGCCATCTTCGGCGTCGCCCCCAGGCTCAATTTCTCCTGAATCTGCTGCTGTTCGCTGCTAAAACGCTGGCCCATATTGTTGTAACATAGCCCCACTGCCACCATCGCGTTTCCGGCGACCATCCCGGCAATCGGAATCACCTGCATCGGCACAAAAGCAATCGACCCGGAAAAGACCAGTACCGACAGGGTTAACCCGGCCCCGGTAGTTATCGCAATAAAAGAAGACAAAAAAGCTTTATCGATATATTTGCTGCGTTTTTTCGCATTCCACGCCGCGTTAAAACAGATAAACAGCACCATCAGCAACGTCAGTACGGCATGATTAACGTTAAAGATATATTTCAGCACGTAGCCGACGATAATCAGTTGCACGATCGCCCGACAAATACTCCAGATAATATCTTTTTCCAGCGCTAGCTTTTCCCGATAGCTGACCACAATCGCCACCAGCACCAAAACCATGGATAACGCCAGCGACTCATTGGTAATATTATGCCCGTTCATTTTTCACCTCCTGAACTTTCCCTGCGGCAGGCTGGAGCGTAATCACTTCATCCGCATGAGCAATTTCATTTTGATCGTGAGTCACCCACAGCACGGCAATATTTTTTTCCGTCACATAGCGATGAATAATGTCATTCACATTGCTTTTATTGCTCTCGTCCAGCGCGCTGGTAATTTCATCAAGCAACAACACCTGCGGTAAAAATTGCAGATTACGAATCAATGACACGCGCTGTTTTTCGCCGCCGGAAAGTTCATTGATTGATTTTTCCAGCGTGTTTTCCGCCAGTCCAAAGCGCAGCAGATCGGCCACCAGCAATTTCTGATCCGGCTGTTTATTGCGGATTTGCCACGGAAAGACCAGATTGTCATATACCGAATCACCAAATAGCGCGGGAGTCTGCGCGCAGTATGAAACCTGCTGGCGGTAGATTTCCGGCGATAAAGTATTAATATCCTTACCTTCGAAAAAAATCTGCCCTGATGTTGGGCTGAGCAGCGAGGCGATAATTTTTAATAACGTGCTTTTCCCACAACCGGAAGGTCCGGTAATCAGTTTAAATTCCCCTGCCCTGAGCTGAAGATTAACCTCATTGAGAATCACCACATCGTCAGCCTGAAACCCCACACCTTCAAGATGCAA
This sequence comes from Klebsiella sp. RHBSTW-00484, assembly GCF_013705725.1. Classification (NCBI taxonomy): domain Bacteria; kingdom Pseudomonadati; phylum Pseudomonadota; class Gammaproteobacteria; order Enterobacterales; family Enterobacteriaceae; genus Klebsiella; species Klebsiella sp. RHBSTW-00484. The sequence goes on from NZ_CP055481.1 coordinate 4,605,950, forward strand.
AATAGCGTTATTCTCCGTCATTATTGTTTCCGTTTTTCCCATAACGCGGTTAGTTTACTCCAGTTTTCTTCCACCGGGATGCCCGGGAAGATATACTCTGATTATACATGCGCCACGCTACGGGCGCGTCAACAGCAATAAAACAGGAGGTTTTTGATGCTAATTTTTATCCCTATTCTCATCTTCGTCGCGCTGGTTATCGTTATTGCTGGTGTAAAAATCGTCCCTCAAGGCTTCCAGTGGACCGTCGAACGCTTTGGCCGTTATACGAAAACGCTGCAGCCAGGCCTAAACCTTGTGGTGCCGTTTATGGATCGCGTCGGGCGCAAAATTAATATGATGGAGCAGGTCCTCGACATCCCTTCACAGGAGGTCATTTCGCGCGATAACGCCAACGTCACTATTGATGCAGTGTGCTTTATTCAGGTTATCGATGCGCCGAAAGCTGCCTATGAGGTCAGCAATCTGGAGCTGGCGATTATCAACCTGGCGATGACCAATATTCGTACCGTACTGGGCTCTATGGAGCTCGATGAAATGCTCTCCCAGCGCGACAGCATCAATACCCGCCTGCTGCATATCGTTGACGAAGCGACGAACCCGTGGGGGATTAAAATTACCCGCGTTGAGATCCGCGACGTGCGCCCACCGGCTGAACTGATCTCCTCAATGAACGCCCAGATGAAGGCCGAACGAACCAAACGCGCCTATATCCTTGAAGCCGAAGGGGTGCGTCAGGCTGAGATCCTGAAAGCGGAAGGTGAAAAGCAATCACAGATCCTTAAAGCCGAAGGTGAGCGCCAGTCGGCGTTTTTACAAGCTGAGGCCCGCGAACGTTCTGCCGAAGCGGAAGCACGCGCCACGCAGATGGTTTCTACAGCGATTGCCGAAGGCGATATTCAGGCGATCAACTACTTTGTCGCGCAGAAATATACCGACGCGCTACAGCAGATTGGCTCCGCCAACAACAGTAAAGTGGTGCTGATGCCGCTGGATGCCACCAGCCTGATGGGCTCCATCGCCGGGATTAGCGAGCTGATTAAAGAAGGCGCTGGCGACCGGAAAAAATCATGATTGAGATGATTATTGCCCATCCGCATATTTTCTGGCTCAGCCTCGGCGGGCTGCTGCTGGCGGCGGAAATGCTTGGCGGCAACGGTTATCTGCTGTGGAGCGGCATCGCCGGGGTCATTACCGGCTTGTTAATCTGGATGCTACCGTTTAGCTGGGAGTGGCAGGGAACACTGTTCGCCGTGCTGACCCTGCTGGCAGCCTGGCTGTGGTCACGTTGGTTGCGTAACAGCGTCAAGCGCCAGAAACCCGCAGACACCCAGCTCAATCAGCGTGGGCTGCAGCTGATTGGCCGTCGTTTGACTCTCGACCTCGCGCTGGAAAACGGTCGCGGCCATGTACGCGTCGGCGACAGCTCCTGGCCGGTGATCGCCGATGAAGACCTCGCGGCGGGTAGCAAGGTTGAAGTGGTCGCCGTCGAAGGGATAACCCTACATATAAGAGCCATATCACGATAATAATGCCACAGGACACCCGTTATGGTCAGGAAGACAACGTTTACCTTTTCGCTCTGCGCCCTGCTGGCGGCAGCCCCCCAGGTATTTGCATCTTCTGATATCGAAGATTGCTCGTGGAGCGACAAGTTATGCCTGTTAAAAGGCGACCCGACCCTCACCCCTGAAAACGATTCTCGCGATAATCTGTTGCGCCTGCTGAGCGAAGCGAAATCATTCGCCCTTCCTGTTCAGGCCATTTCCGCTGATGTCAGCCGTACCCGCGATGTTTACTTCGACTGGCATCCTGAGTGGGATAGCGCGCCGCCGCCTCCCGCACCGCCTGCGCAAAGCGAAGACGAAACCTTTACCCGACAAATGGCGGCGCTGAATATCGATCCCGCGCAGGTGATGCCAGCCGATTCGGCTGAACGGCTGGGAACATCCGACTATGAACTGGAAAACCGTTTTGTCAGCAACACCCTTGCCGCCGTCAGCCAGTTCAACGCCGCCCTACTGGCCGCACCCTCTGTGACCCCACAGCAGCGTCATGACCTGGCGCTGGCGCGGCTGAAACTATTTTATGGCGCCAATATCACCGCAGTCGCTGATATCCTCAATAGCTTCCCGGCAGATGCGGACGCCGACTTATTCGCTTATTACCTCTCCGGCATCGCACACTTCTATGGTGGAGATTACACCGCCGCGACTCAAGCTTTTACCTTGTTGCTGGAAAGTAAGCAGCCCTGGCTGACCGAGACCGCGCAATATATGCTGATGCGCACGGCGCTCAATAAAAGTAGCCAGTACAGCGTCGGGCAGTATGGCGATTTTGATATCGCGCGGATCAATCGTGATGATGCCTCACTGGCGCAAAAAGAAGCGCAAACCTATTTGCAGCGCTGGCCGGAGGGGCTTTATACCGACTCCGCGCGCAACATGTTGCGCCGCATTAACTGGTATCTGCAGGCGTGGCCGCAACTGGCCGGATTATATGAGCAGGCCTTCCTGCGGGCTGCCGATGCCGGGGAACTGCGTAGACTGGTGAGTGAATATGATAATGTCTTCGGCATGCCGTTCTACGAGCAGCCCGTTCAGGCAGCATTTCCCGACGCGCCGCAGGTCAGTTATGTCGAACTTCTCCGCGCCCTGCGCCTGAACGCCGACAATAAACCGACCTTAACCCAGGCGCAGTTGGACGCCAGCAAAGAGGTGTTTGAGAAGAGCGGAAAACTACCGCTGTGGCGCGACTTACAACTGCAACTGTGGAACGTGACGGGCAACGATACCGCCATCCTTCAGGCTGTCACGCCAGCGAAAACGCTGCTGGCGAATGATATTCTCGCCTTCAGCGAACAGATACTCTACGGCGAAGCGCTGATGGGACAAAAACAGTGGCCCGCGGCGCGCGATTTTTGGCAGCAGCTGTTACAACTTAGCCAGGACCACGAGCAACAGCAGTATATCCAGGCAAAACTGGCGGCAACACTGGTCTACAGCGGTAACGCAGAGGCCATCTTTGCCGCCGATAGCCAGGTGACCAACCTACGCTTTCGCTCCCGAGTGCTGAAAACCCAGGCCTCACCTGAACTGCTACGCCAACAGGCTGCCAGCGGTCCCAACGATGAAGAGCGCACTATCGCTCTGCATACGCTGCTAGTGCAGGATCTCACGGAAAGCCGCTTCAGCGACTGGCTGAATGACAAAAAGCTCGCCACCGCCATTACCCAACCGGTAATCAGCGAGGCCTTTAGCGACGTCAACCTTAGCCGCTTCGACTGGAATGGCGAGACAACCGAAGCCAATTATGCCTGCCGCAGCCTGGATGACACCGTCACCGTGCTCAGTAAAAACGCCGACGATGCCCATGCGCTTAACTGCCTGGGCGAGTTCTTCCGCACCACGCAAACGCATGTTGATCTATGGAAAGATGAAGCTGGCAACGACATGCTCGAGGCCGCCATCGACCGCCAGCAGCCTCTGGGGCAGTACGATCGCCAAAGCTATTACCAGCAGATTATCACCTCGCCGAAAGCGGAGCCGGAAGATAAAAGCTATGCGCTCTATCGGGCGATCCTCTGTTACGCCCCCTCCGGTAGCAACGAATGCGGCGGCGAAGATGTCGATAAACTGCAGCGTAAGGGCTGGTTCACGCAGTTGAAAACGCAGTATCCAGGAAGCCCGTGGGCGCAAAAACTCAAATATTACTGGTAATCGCGCTGCTGGCCGGGTCAGCACAGGCGGCGGAGCGTGTGGATGCCCACCAGCATTCCGCCTTCTGGCTGTGGTCCGGGGTGAAAGCCAGCAATGACCTGCGGAACGCGCAGACGGTGTACTTGCATCAGGGTGAGGTGCTGACGCGAGCGGGCGAGGTGGTATTCCAGCGTCTTGGCCTGCCGGTCAGCCGCCTGACGTTTCCCTCAATCTGGCTTACCGTCAGGTTTACCACACTTGAAGTGCCGCAGACGATTGTGCCGCGGATCGTACGCCTGATGCAGCGTTGGCGGGCAGCGGGTAATCAGGTGGTTGGGCTGCAGGTTGATTTTGACGCAGCCACTTATCAGCTCGCCGACTACGCCCAATTTTTGCAACAGCTTCGCCGGCAGCTACCGCCTGAGTTCGCGCTGGGGGTAACAGGCCTGCTGGACTGGGCCAAAACCGGTGATATTGCCACACTGAACGCGCTGGCGGTTGATGAACTGGTGGTGCAAAGCTATCAGGGACGCCGCACGGTGGCGAATTATCAGGATTATCTGCCCGCGCTCAGCCGACTGCGTATCCCGTTCAAACTCGGGCTGGTACAAAACGGCAGTCGCGATCGACAGGCGGAAAGGCAGTTGCAAGACTCCTCTTACTATCGCGGCACGGTGGTCTTTATGCTCAACCCGGCGCGGCGCTAAGCCTGCGCCTTGCGGTGACAGCAGCCTGAGAGATTATCAATTATCGGGCAATCCGCGCTGTCATCGCCGGGGCAGGACTCCGCCAGCGCCAGCAGCTGCGCACGCATGCTTTGCAGCTCGTTGATATGGCGTTCAATCTCCGCTACCTTCTCCAGCGTCCGGCGTTTCACGTCGGCGCTGTGCCGGGAGGGATCGTTGAACAGAAATACCAGCTCGCGGCACTCTTCGAGATTAAATCCTACCTGGCGGGCCTGCCGTAGCAAAGTCAGTTCATCCAGATGCTGCTGGCTGTAGCTGCGGTAGCCGTTATCACTGCGCAGCGGCGGCGTCACCAGCCCCTTCTCTTCGTAAAAACGAATCGCTTTACTGGTCAAACCGGTTTTTTTGGCTACATCGCTAATATTCATGTTTCCTCCTGACGGAACAGCCAACGGTGCTACTCCGTCATTCTAGCGCCAATCATCATAAAAACTATAGCGCAGTCTGCTGGCATATCAGGGAGAAGGAAACCGGCAATACGCGAACATCATTATTGTAATCATTAATATAGCGATAAATCATGGCACCATCGGCCGGAAAAAACGTACTGGCATCCATGTAATTCCCAATATGCGGGCACATAATGCTCCAGGGATTTTGGCCATTATACGCGGGGCTATTATCGACAATCGTTTTCGCCACAAATGCCGCTGGGTTTAGCGTAATATTTGCACTCTGAGAGTAGTAATGAATTTCATAGACCAGTGAATGACCATCAATGAAAATATCGCCTAAGCTCAGGCCTTTATTTTTATAGGAAGAGCCGGCTTTTTGCCTGACCTCACCTTCATTACTCAGCAGCGAGCGCATAAAATTATTACTGGCCGTTTCCTGGCTAATAACCGGTGCTGGCGTATTTACCACGCTTTCAACTGCCGTTTTACTGACTTCACGGCCAATCACTCTAATCACCCCAATGATAATAAGCAGCACCACCAGGCCAAGGGTGAATTTGAAAATTCGCACGATCAGTCTTTTTCCGGCACTCACCACCGGCGCGCCTTTCTGTTTAACAAAATCTTTGCCTTTACCAAATATCTCTTCCGCCGCGGTATAGGCTTCACTGGCTTTCGCCTGGTAAGAGTAATCAGGATCCTGCTTGCGTCGTTGGTGCATCCACTCCTCTTTACGCTTTTGCAGTTGATACTCTTCTTCCCATTCGGCTTCCATCTTCTGCCAGAAATCACGATAGGCGCGCTCTTCCTGCTGGCGTTCACGCTGGCGATCGTGTTGTGTGAATGCGCTGTTTTCCCGATTCTCCTGCTGAGCAATCCACGCATCGTGCTGGGCGCGCAGTGCCGGATCGGCAAGGGTACGCCAGGCTTCATTTAATAGCTGGATGATTTTGGTTTTTTCATCTTTTAGTTCAGGCGGATGGCGATCCGGATGATGAATAAAAATAAGGCGTTTATACGCTTTCTTAATCTCCTCCACCGACGCGGTGCGAGAAACTTTAAGATTATCGTAATGAGTTTGCACTTCTCTTCTCCCGGGATACTGCGTGAAACACCTTCCCTTTTCCTCAATCAGGGTCGGCATCCGGCTCGCCCTGTAAATAAGCTCTTTCTGCAAACAAAAAACACTGAGGCCGTACATTCATATTTGAGTGTTATGGGGTTGGCCTGGGGATAATTATCAGCGAACAAGCCTGCCATTTTACGCTGGTCGCTCTTTTATCCGCTATTCCTTATTTAACGTGGGGGGCAGGCGATAAAAATCACCAGGATTAACGCTTGACCTTCCAGTTGCTGGAAGGTTTAAGCTTAAGCACAGTTGTTAAACCAAGGAGTCAAAACTATGTCTCATACTATTGACCTGGCGCTTGATGGCCTCTCCTGCGGCCACTGCGTTAAACGCGTGAAAGAAAGTCTGGAACAGCGTCCTGATGTAGAACAGGCGGACGTTACCGTTACCGAAGCCCACGTCACGGGCAGCGCCAGCGCTGAATCGCTGATTGAAACCATCAAACAGGCCGGATACGGCGCGGAGCTCAGCCACCCAAAGGCTAAACCGCTGGCAGAATCATCAATCCCGTCGGAAGCGCTGACAGCGGCCACCTCTGAGCTTCCGGCAGCCCGTGACGAGGATGACAGCCAACAACTGTTAATCAACGGCATGAGCTGCGCCAGCTGCGTCTCCCGAGTACAAAACGCGCTTGCCGCGGTACCGGGCGTGTCGCAGGCGCGGGTCAACCTTGCGGAACGCACTGCGCTGGTGATGGGCAGCGCGTCCGCAGCAGAATTAGTGCAGGCGGTGGAGAAAGCAGGCTACGGCGCGGAGGCCATAGAAGATGATCTCGAACGTCGCGAGCGCCAGCAGGAGACCGCCGTCGCCACCATGAAACGCTTCCGCTGGCAGGCCATTGTCGCCCTACTGGTCGGTATCCCGGTGATGGGCTGGGGGATGATCGGCGACAACATGATGGTCAGCGATGACAACCGTTCGCTGTGGCTGGTTATCGGCCTTATCACCCTGGCGGTGATGGTCTTTGCTGGCGGTCATTTCTACCGCAGCGCATGGAAAAGCCTGAAGAACGGTACTGCCACCATGGATACGCTGGTGGCGCTGGGTACCGGGGTCGCCTGGCTCTACTCGATGAGCGTCAACCTGTGGCCACAGTGGTTCCCGATGGAAGCCCGCCACCTCTATTATGAAGCCAGCGCAATGATTATCGGCCTGATTAACCTCGGCCATATGCTGGAAGCGCGCGCACGCCAGCGTTCTTCTAAAGCGCTGGAAAAATTGCTCGATTTAACCCCGCCGTCAGCGCGGGTCGTCACCGACGAAGGCGAAAAAGATCTACCGCTGGCGGAAGTTCAGGCGGGAATGACCCTGCGCCTGACCACCGGCGATCGCGTCCCGGTCGACGGCGTGATTAGCCAGGGCGAAGCGTGGTTTGATGAAGCTATGTTGACCGGTGAACCAATACCTCAGCAAAAAGGCAACGCTGACGCCATTCACGCCGGTACCGTGGTGCAGGACGGCAGCGTGCTGTTTACCGCCAGCGCCGTCGGCAGCCAGACCACTCTGGCGCGAATCATCCGTATGGTGCGCCAGGCACAAAGCAGCAAACCGGAAATTGGCCAACTGGCAGATAAAATCTCCGCCGTGTTTGTCCCGGCGGTGGTCGCGATTGCGCTGTTCAGCGCCGCGATCTGGTACTTTTTCGGCCCGGCACCGCAAATCGTTTATACCCTGGTGATCGCCACTACGGTACTGATTATCGCCTGTCCGTGTGCGCTGGGGCTGGCGACGCCGATGTCGATTATCTCCGGCGTAGGTCGCGCAGCGGAATACGGCGTGCTCGTTCGTGATGCCGATGCCCTACAGCGAGCCAGTACCCTGGATACGCTGGTCTTTGATAAAACCGGCACCTTGACCGAAGGTAAGCCGCAGGTGGTGGCGATAAAAACCTTTGCCGCGATTGATGAAGCAACCGCTCTGCGCCTGGCCGCCGCGCTGGAGCAAGGTTCCAGCCATCCGCTGGCGCGGGCGATTCTCGATAAAGCTGCTGGCAACTCGCTGCCGGTGGTTAATAATTTCCGCACTCTGCGCGGGCTGGGCGTCAGCGGTGAAGCCGAAGGTTATAGCCTGCTGCTCGGCAATCAGGCGTTACTCAATGAGAACAATGTGCTGACCGCCGAAATAGAAAGCGACATGACCGCCCAGGCTTCACAAGGGGCAACGCCGGTGCTGCTGGCCGTCGATGGTCAGGCGGCGGCACTATTCGCCATTCGCGATCCACTACGTGAGGATAGCGTGGCGGCACTCGCCAGACTGCATCGTCAGGGCTATCGGCTGGTGATGTTGACCGGGGATAACCCGACCACCGCCAACGCCATTGCCAAAGAGGCGGGCATTGACGAGGTGATTGCCGGGGTGCTACCGGACGGTAAAGCCGATGCCATTAAGCGTCTGCAAAGTCAGGGGCATCAGGTGGCAATGGTTGGCGACGGTATCAACGATGCACCTGCGTTGGCGCAGGCCGATGTCGGTATCGCCATGGGCGGCGGCAGCGATGTGGCCATTGAAACGGCGGCGATCACTCTGATGCGCCATAGTCTCAACGGCGTAGCCGATGCGCTGGAGATTTCAAAAGCGACGCTGCGTAATATGAAGCAGAACCTGCTGGGGGCGTTTGTTTACAACTCGCTGGGCATTCCGATTGCCGCCGGGATCCTCTGGCCGCTGACCGGTACCCTGCTTAACCCAGTGGTGGCGGGGGCGGCCATGGCGCTCTCCTCGATTACCGTGGTGAGTAATGCTAACCGGTTGCTGCGTTTTAAGCCGAAAGAGTAGATGTTGCCCCCCATACGCGCTAGCATGAGTTCTTCACACTACGGAGCACGTATGGGCCTGTTAAACCGAATAAAAATGCTGTGGCAAGCCGCTGTCGGCTCGTCTTATTCCTGGCCCGCGCTGGATGTCACTCTTCCCGGCGAACGCTATTTGCACCTGGTCGGCAGTATTCATATGGGCACCCGCGATATGTCGCCGCCTCCAGCACGACTGCTGAAGCTGATTCGCCAGGCCGATGCGCTGATTGTTGAAGCGGATATTACCGGCAGCGAAACGCCGTTCAGCAACCTTCCCTCTTATCCACCGCTGGCGGAACGCCTGAGCGCATCCCAGCTTGCTGAACTGGAAGAGCGAGCGGGAGAGATGGGCCTGTCTATCGCGCTATTTGATAGCCAGCCGCTGTGGCAAGTAGCAATGGTGTTGCAGGCCACCCAGGCGCAAAAGTTGGGGCTAAGAGCGGATTATGGCATTGATTACCAACTGCTAATGGCGGCCCGCGAGAGCAATATCCGGGTGATGGAACTGGAGGGGGCCGACAGCCAAATCGCCCTGTTGCGCAACCTTCCAGATGGCGGAATGGCTCTGCTGGAGGATACGCTGACCCACTGGCGCACTAACGCCCGTCTGTTACAGGTGATGATCGGCTGGTGGCTGGAGCAGCCGCCGTCAAAAGGCGCAACCGTGCTGCCGACGACCTTTAGCCAGTCGCTATATGATGTGCTGATGCATCAGCGCAACCTGGCCTGGCGCGAAACGCTGCTGGCGCTGCCGCCGGGGCGTTACATAGTAGCCGTAGGGGCGCTGCATTTGTACGGAGAAGGGAATCTGCCGGATATGTTGACGTAAAAAAATGGCCAATATTTCTATTGGCCCGTCAAAGAGGAATTTCATCATTATTATTATCCCGAGATTTGCACCTCGGATCGCTTGATTGTCGCTCAAAGTGACCATCACTGCCAACACTATTGCGCAAGATGATACTATTTTTTAGACAACCGTCGGGCGTATGCTTATGCCACATCAAATCGGTTGGTAAGAAGGATAACGATGACTCCCGCCGTTAAGTTACTCGAAAAAAACAAAATCGCTTTTAACATCCATAGTTACGACCATGATCCTACCGAAACCAATTTTGGTGACGAGGTCGTACGTAAGCTGGGGCTAAACGCCGACCAGGTTTATAAGACGCTGCTGGTCGCGGTCAATGGCGATATGAAGCATCTTGCCGTCGCGGTGACCCCGGTTGCCGGTCAGCTGGATTTGAAAAAGGTGGCGAAAGCGTTAGGCGCAAAGAAAGTGGATATGGCGGACCCGATGGTTGCGCAACGCGTCACCGGCTATCTGGTGGGCGGTATCAGCCCGCTTGGGCAGAAAAAACGCCTGCCGACGGTAATTGACGCTCCGGCCCAGGCGTTTGCCACCATTTTTATTTCCGGCGGCAAGCGCGGGCTGGATATTGAGCTGGCGGCCAGCGATCTGGCGAAGATCCTTGACGCGAAATTCGCCGATATCGCGCGGCGCGATTAGTCACAACTCACTGTACATGGATGTATATACATGAAAAGAACAAGAGAAACATTATTGATCCGGGAAGCTGGAGATATCCCTCCCATTGATCTGCTGAGAAAAATACCCAGGACAAAGAAGTTACGTCTGCTATTTGAAGGCTCGGTGACAGAGCAAAGAGAAGCTGTGGGCGAGCAGCTAAAAGAGCAGTTGGAAGATTTTTTAGTCGGCATCCATACCCAGGATCCGGAAATCAGCATTGCCAGACTCATCTCAGCGGAAGAAATCGCCCCATATCAGGATTTTTTTGAAAGCTGCGCCAAAGACTACCGTAAGCTAGCGACCGAACTCATTTACGCCCTGGCCCACAAGCTGAACGTTAATATTGCAGAAAACTATCCGCTATTAACCTTTAATGCCTTTAAAGCCGGGCGCAAGCAAACCGGCAAAATGGGTGACTGGCGATACTTTCTACATGGATATCATTGTGGGTTCGAAAACCAGGTTACCGGACAAAGTATAGAAGTTCCGCTTATTTACGGTTTAGATTTTGGCGATCTGGATCCATACTTTTTCTCACACTTCATAAAATCAACAAACCAGTATCAGCCTTTGCCCGTGGCAATCTACGAGGACTTCCATGACGGCGTAATAATAAATCAAACAATGCTGGAGTTCGGTAAGTTTGAAAAAATAACAGCCTCAATTCCAGGCTATGTTGGTATCGCCGCTTCAGACAGAAGCAACGTTGATATTGCACGTTTTCAATCGGCGCAGCGTAAAGTAATACGCCGGTTTAGCCTGATGAGGCTTCTTGGCAAAAAAGATATTTAGATGTGGATTGCAGGAAAAGCGCGATCTATGGCGTTGCCGGGCGGCGGCTAACGCCTTGCCCGGCCTACGGTTCACAGTTGTCTGCGAGCTAGTAGCCCCGGTAAGCGTAAGCGCCACCGGGGAGTTTCAGACGTTACTGCCAGCTCACCTCGCCTTTCGGCTCAAATGCTTCAACATCCAGCGGAGAGTTTTTCTGGATGTACTCCTTCAGCACTTCGGCGTCGATAAAACCGGTATTGACATAGCCTGGTTTAGTATCGATGTGCGGATAACCATCGCCGCCGGTGGCGTTAAAGCTCAGCGTCGCCATCCGGTAGGTTTTCGCTGGGTCTACCGGTTCGCCTTTGATGGTCAAATCGTTAAGTTTGCCGTCTTTGGCAACAAAACCGACGTTGGCAAACTGCGGATACGCGCCTGAATCTGGCTTCATTTGCGCCACGGCAGTCAGATACTCTGTCACTTCCTTGCCGCTCATATCGACATACACCAGCACGTTGCCGAAGGGTTGCACCTTCATCACGTCTTTATAGGTGATATCACCCGCTTCGATAGAATCACGCACCCCGCCGCCGCTCATCACCGCAAAGTCGGCATTACTACGCGCCATTTGCGCTGCCAGCAGCAGACGACCCATATTGGTTTGCACGAAACGCACTTTGCTGCGATCACCCTCCAGATGCCCGTTCACGCTGCCAATTTTCACCTGCAGCTGTGCTTTGCCTTTATTCTGGAACGGCGTCAGCAGAGAGAGCATCTGTGGGTTTTCGGCGATTTGCGGCGTATAGAGCACACGCTCGCTCTCACCGTTATCGTAGGTGACCTTTTTCTTCAGGTTGACCGGGATCAGCTGATAGTGCACCAGCTTCATTTCACCATTGCGGAATTCAAAGTCGGCACGACCAACATATTTACCCCACTCGTGGGCCTGGACTATCCAGATACCGTTCTGTTTGTCCGGCGCGCACGGGCTGCCCGGCACATAATCCACCTGTTTTTTATTCTCAGACGCCATACATACCGGATCCTGAGAGTGGCCGCCGACGATCATTGCCAGCGATCCTGCGGGCAGGCTGCGCGCCATCTCGACATCGCCCGGCGCATTGGAACCATGGTCGCCGTTGTCATAATGGCCCATATGAGTGGTCGCCAGAATGACATCCGGCTTTTCATTCTGCTGAAGTTCTTGAATCACCAGCTTGGCTTCTTCCGCCGGTTTGCGGAATTCGATATCCGTAAAATACTCAGGATTACCAATTTTCGCCGTATCGTCGGTCGTCAGGCCGATGACCGCAATATTCAGCCCACCGCGTTTAAACAGCGCCCACGGTTTAAACAGACGCTCACCAGTGCTTTTCTGGTAAATATTGGCGGAGAGGAACGGAAACTTCGCCCATTTTTCCTGCTGACGCAGTACGCTAAGCGGATTATCAAACTCATGGTTACCCACCGCCATCGCATCGTAGCCAACCAGGTTCATACCGCGAAAATCGGGCTCCGCATCCTGTAAATCTGATTCCGGCACGCCGGTATTAATATCGCCGCCGGAAAGCAACAACACGCTGCCGCCCTCTGCAGTCACCTCTTTACGAATACCGTCCACCAGCGTTTTTTGTGCCGACAGCCCATATTCACCGTAATCGCTACGCCAGAAGTGACCATGATGATCGTTAGTATGCAGGATGGTAATTTTGTAGGTTTTATCCTGCTCATAAGCCTGTGCTGACAGGCTTCCCAGCGATAGCGCGGTGAATAATGCCAGCGCAACGCCCCGTTTGATCAATTGCATATTTCTCTCCCTGACAAAGTAACAAGTGCCGAAAGTATAGCGAGTTGGTGAATTAGACAACTTTGTTTTCAGAAATGAGACTTTATTCAAACCTTAGGGGCAGGTATGTTAGGCAGATAATAATTCCACCTGCATCCTCTATAAAAAACACTTAAGTGAACCTATGGCAATGAATCAGACCGCACAACCCTTATCCGGCCCCGCTGCTGCGCCGCAAAAAGCACGCACCTCGTTTCGCATTCTGGGGGCCATCAGCCTCTCTCATTTGCTAAACGATATGATCCAGTCGCTCATCCTGGCTATCTACCCGCTGCTACAGGCCGAGTTTTCCCTGTCCTTCGTACAGATTGGGATGATCACCCTCACCTTCCAGCTGGCATCATCACTTTTGCAGCCGGTGGTTGGCTATCTGACCGACAAGCACCCGATGCCGTGGTCGCTGCCCATAGGCATGTGCTTTACGCTTTGCGGTCTGGTGCTGCTGGCGATCTCCGGAAGCTTCGGAATGGTTCTGTTGGCCGCTGCGCTAGTGGGTACCGGTTCGTCGGTGTTTCACCCGGAATCTTCTCGCGTTGCGCGAATGGCCTCGGGTGGACGCCACGGCCTGGCGCAGTCAATATTTCAGGTTGGCGGTAATTTTGGTAGCTCGTTAGGGCCGTTACTCGCCGCTCTCATTATCGCCCCGTATGGCAAAGGTAATGTTGGCTGGTTTGTACTGGCTGCGCTGCTGGCCATCGTGGTGCTGGCGCAAATTAGCCGCTGGTATTCCGCCCAGCATCGTATGAACAAAGGTAAACCAAAACCGGTAATTGTTAATCCGTTGCCGAAAAACAAAGTGATTCTTGCGGTTAGCATCCTGTTAATGCTGATTTTCTCGAAATACTTCTATATGGCGAGCATTAGCAGCTATTACACCTTTTATCTGATGCAAAAATTCGGATTATCGGTGCAAAACGCCCAGTTTCACCTGTTCGCCTTCCTTTTTGCTGTAGCCGCCGGGACGGTAATTGGCGGGCCTTTGGGCGATAAAATTGGGCGAAAATATGTTATTTGGGGCTCCATCCTTGGCGTCGCACCGTTTACCCTTGTTTTACCCTACGCCACATTGGAATGGACCGGTATTTTGACGGTGATCATTGGTTTTATCCTCGCATCAGCCTTTTCCGCCATTTTGGTCTACGCACAGGAGCTACTGCCGGGCCGTATTGGCATGGTTTCTGGTCTGTTCTTCGGTTTTGCCTTTGGCATGGGCGGACTCGGAGCCGCGGTACTGGGGCTGTTAGCTGACCATACCAGTATCGACCTGGTCTATAAAATCTGTGCTTTCCTGCCTCTTCTCGGCATCCTGACGATATTTCTTCCTAATAACCACCAAAAATCGTGAATATCCGGCAGCCAAAGTGAAACTTTGGCTGCCGCAACCCCTTACCCCATCAGCATCACCCCGCATTATCTTCTGCCATTTTGCTGTCTGTGCTTTTTTGCGGATTAATTCCATTTTTCTGCAAAATTCAACAATTATTCATAAACAAAACCACTGAAACTGTCATAAACTATTACTCGGTTTTTTGGTTTTATACCCTAAATAATTCAAGTTGCGGGAAGGCGGCGACGCAGGGAATCCCCAGGAGCTTACTGAAGTAAGTGACTGGGGTGAGCGACAAATCTGTCAGGAACAGATTTGAACACCGTATTGCGGTGGCCCGTAAGGGCGAGGCTCATGGATGAGCCGAGTAACAAAGCCAACGCCCATGCAAATTGAAGTATGACGGGTATATGCCGAAAATGGATCAGCTCACCACTGCAAGGAGACGGAATGCACCACGCAACACCGCTAATCACCACCATTGTCGGCGGCCTTGTGCTCGCCTTTATTCTCGGCATGATTGCCAATAAGCTACGTATTTCTCCTCTGGTGGGATATTTATTAGCGGGCGTGCTGGCCGGACCTTTTACCCCTGGCTTCGTTGCTGATACCAAGCTGGCGCCTGAACTGGCCGAGCTTGGCGTGATCCTGCTAATGTTCGGCGTGGGTTTGCACTTCTCCTTAAAAGATTTGATGGCGGTAAAGGCCATCGCCATTCCCGGCGCCATCGCCCAGATAGCTGTGGCGACGCTGCTGGGTATGGCGCTCTCGGCAATGCTTGGCTGGTCGCTGATGACCGGCATCGTCTTTGGTTTGTGTCTTTCTACCGCCAGTACCGTGGTGCTGCTGCGCGCGTTGGAAGAACGACAGCTTATTGATAGCCAGCGGGGGCAAATCGCCATCGGCTGGCTGATTGTTGAAGATCTGGTGATGGTGCTGACGCTGGTCCTGCTACCGGCTGTCGCAGGTATGACGGAGAAAGGCGACGTTGGCCTGGCTTCTCTGGCTGTCGATATGGGTATCACCATTGGGAAAGTCGTCGCCTTTATCGCAATTATGATGCTGGTAGGCCGCCGCCTGGTGCCGTGGATTATGTCACGTAGCGCGGCGACCGGCTCACGCGAGCTGTTTACGCTGTCAGTGCTGGCACTGGCGCTCGGCATTGCCTTCGGTGCAGTCGAACTATTTGACGTCTCCTTCGCCCTGGGTGCCTTCTTCGCCGGGATGGTGCTCAACGAATCCGAGCTCAGCCACCGCGCGGCCCATGATACGCTACCGCTGCGTGACGCGTTCGCCGTGCTGTTCTTTGTCTCTGTCGGCATGCTCTTTGACCCAATGATCCTGGTAGAGCAGCCGCTGGCGGTACTGGCGACGCTGGCTATTATTATCTTTGGTAAATCGGCCGCGGCCTTCTTCCTGGTGCGGATGTTCGGTCACTCGCCGCGAACCGCCCTGACTATTGCCGCTAGCCTCGCACAAATCGGGGAGTTCGCCTTTATTCTCGCCGGGCTGGGCATGGCGCTGAATCTGCTACCGCAGGCCGGGCAGAATCTGGTGCTTGCCGGGGCGATAATCTCGATTATGCTCAACCCGATTCTGTTTACTCTGCTGGAAAAATACCTCGATAAAACCGAAACACTGGACGAGCAGACGCTGGAAGAAGTTCTGGAAGAAGAGAAACAGATCCCGGTCGATATTTGCAACCATGCGCTGCTGGTCGGTTTTGGTCGCGTTGGCAGCCTGCTTGGCGAAAAACTGATGGCCCAGGGGATGCCGTTGGTGGTTATCGAAACCTCACGCACTCGCGTAGACGAGCTGCGCGCACGCGGCATTCGCGCGGTTTTGGGCAACGCTGCCAATGAAGAAATTATGAATCTGGCGCATCTGGACTGCGCCCGCTGGCTGCTGCTGACCATACCTAACGGCTATGAAGCCGGGGAAATCGTGGCTTCGGCACGCGAGAAGTGCCCAAATATCGAGATCATCGCCCGCGCCCACTATGACGATGAAGTGGAATACATTATTGAACGCGGCGCGAACCAGGTGGTGATGGGCGAGCGTGAAATTGCCCGCGCGATGATAAAACTGCTGGAAACACCGCCAGCAGGTGAGCTGGTTACTGGTTAATAGTTTTATCCCCGGTGAGCTGTCCAGGCGCTTACCGGGGCTTATTTCTTCTATTCGCCTGGCGTAAATTAACGCTCCCAGTAGGCCTCTTCCAGGCTATCTTCACGCTCCGGCAGGCCGCGGGTCAGGCGCGGCGAGTGCTGATTCAGCACCTGATAACTCACGCGGTTAGCGTATTTGCATACCTGGGCCAGCGATGAATAGGTCAGCCACTTGCACTTGTGCTTACTGGAGTTCGGCACGTTATTACGGTGATAGTTATTGGCGGTAATATCGTGCAGCAGTGCCGCCAGCGCGCCGTCGCCTGCGCCGTTGGTATTCATGATCTTCTCCGGCCCGCCCATATACGGGGCGATGTGCGAGAAAATACGCAGCGGATTTTCGCAATCCTGGTGGCGCATTGCGCGGCTGAATTCATACTGGTTGAACTCAGCAATGGCCCCCGGCAGTAGCGGATGCTGAGTTTTGCGCTTAGCCTCTTCCTCGGTAAAGCTCGCCATATAGAGCCCGGCAGGACCGGCGGTACACAGCACCAGGTCAACCCACTCCAGCGCCTTATCCGAAGCCAATAGCGGATCAGAGATCCCCGTCAGCGCTTGCGCTTCTTCTTCGTTCATCGCCAGAATGGAAACATGTTCTTTCAGGAACTGCTGCCACCACTCTGGGTTATCGACAATTACATATTTGGTACCCAGCGTCAGGACCACCGGCACGTCATGCTTTTTCGCATACTCGATGGCTTTCATCGTCGCGTCCGGCATCGGCTCGCCCGGTTTGCAGCGCACGAGATATGAGGTCAGAACCAGCGCGGATGCTCCGGCAATGACGGCTTCCGGGATACTTTCCGGACGCAGCTTATTCATATGGCCGGGACTAATCGCAAAGGTTCGCTCGCCGGAATCGCTAATCAGCGTAAAGCAGCGGCCAATCGCGCCCTCTACGCCTTGCAGATAGTTCAAATCGGTTCGGCTGGAGGTATTACATAAATAGCGATAGGCGTAACCACCAATTTCTATATTGCTGCACATGACGCCAAGCAAAACCGAGCGGTCATCCGCCAACACCGAGTAGTTGTGCATGGTGTTACCAATGGTGCCGCCGGCAAACTGATGGGTGATCAGGTCATTGCGTACCAGCTCCTGATACAGCGCCTCAGCAACATCATCTTCAATCACCAGCGAATGACCGGCGCTCAGACCGTAGCGTACGATAAACGACTCATCCACTTTCGCCTCGATATCCACCAGCGTTTGATCGATACCAACCACCCAGGCGACGTTAGACTCATTTTCTGGCTGAATTTGTTGCAGCAGCGGATCGCGAGCGTTGACGGGAAAGTAGTGTTTAGACTTGCGTTTACCGGGAAATTTCATAGTGATGGTTTATGGACAGTGAACAAGCGGGAAATAGTAGCATACTCCCCGCGACGGGCGCGATCAGCGATAGGTTGCTGTCAGGTTAACCATCATTTCGATATGCGCGGAGTCCGCGTTAAGTGCAGGAATATATTCATATTGCTGCCCACCGGCTTCAAGGAAAAATTCCCGGTTCTGTACCGCTATCTCTTCCAGCGTTTCCAGACAATCAGCGGAAAAGCCCGGGCAGATAACCTGAACATGCTTCACGCCCTTCTCACCAAGCATTTTCAACGTTTCATCGGTGTAGGGTGTCAGCCAGGGTTCACGGCCAAAGCGCGACTGAAAAGTCATCATCACGCGGTCCGGAGGGAGCCCCAGAGCCGAAACCAGCTCACGTGTCGTGTCGCGACAGCGCTGCGGATAGCTATCCCCTTCATGGGCATAACGCTGCGGTATCCCATGATAGGAGAGCAGTAGTAAATCCGGTTCGCCATGCACTGCAAACGAAGCGCGAACGCTGGCGGCCAGAGCGTGGATATAATCCACATCGTCGGCATAATCGCGAATAAAAGAGATGCCTGGAATCAACCGCTTTTTAGCAAGAATTCGCGCCAGTTCATCCCACACGGCCGCCACGGTGGAGCAGGAGTACTGCGGATAGAGCGGGAGCACCACAATATGGTCAACGCCCTGCTCCATGAGTTCATCCACTGCGCTTTCCAGCGACGGCGAGCCATAGCTCATCCCCAGCGCAACGGGTGTATCCGGAAGGCGTTCTGCCAGCGCCTGCTGCTGACGACGACTGTAGACCATCAGCGGCGACCCTTCTTCCATCCAGATAGACTGATAGAGTTTGGCAACTCGGGGCGCGCGCAGAGGCAGTATCACACCGCGCAGCAGCGGCCACCACAACAGACGAGAGGTATCCACCACCCGCTTGTCGCTAAGAAATTGTCGCAGATAGCGCTTCACCGCATCGGGCGTGGGCGCATCGGGGGTGCCTAAATTGGCTAATAAGATACCTGTTTTCGTCTGATGCATTACCGCCTCTTAACCATTTGAATCGCTGACAATTGTAGCTGAAATGGCGCTAAACGGAACCAATCATAGAAAAAGGTAATATGAGAGGAGTTCTCATCCCACAGTTGCAGGATGAGAACGGACTGGATTAACCGAGGATTTTTTCCAGTTCTACGCGAACGTCAGCCACCGCTTTGGTGCCGTCGACTTTCGCGTATTGGGTGTTGCCCGCTTCGGCTTCTTTCTGATAGTAGCCGATCAGCGGAGCCGTCATCTGATGATACTCAACCAGACGCTTACGCACGGTCTCTTCCTGATCGTCTTTACGGGTGGTCAGCTCTTCGCCGGTCACGTCGTCTTTGCCTTCAACTTTCGGCGGATTAAATTTGATGTGGTAAACGCGGCCGGAAGCGGCGTGGACGCGGCGACCGATAATACGGTCAACGATCAGCTCGTCGGGAACGTCAAATTCCAGAACGTAATCAACGGCGATGCCTGCTTCTTTCATGGCGTCAGCCTGCGGAATAGTGCGCGGGAAGCCATCCAGCAGGAAGCCGTTACGGCAATCTTCCTGAGTAATACGCTCTTTGACCAGGGCGATAACCAGTTCGTCGGTCACCAGCTTACCGGCATCCATGATGTCTTTTGCTTGTTTGCCCAGCTCGGAGCCAGATTTCACCGCGGCACGCAGCATGTCGCCGGTGGAGATTTGCGGAATACCGTATTTCTCCATGATGAACTGAGCCTGAGTTCCTTTACCCGCGCCCGGAGCGCCAAGCAGAATAATACGCATTACGAAAATCCCCTCAAAAGTTGATTCAATTCTTCAAAAAGCGCTAAACCATACCACCAGAACGCGGATGGCTCAAGGAAGGTGGGGCGGCTGAAACGGTTAATGGTGAGATATTTTACGTAGAGTGCGGTTGGATGCCCTCACCCCGCCCCTCTCCCACAGGGAGAGGGAGAAAATCAGCCCAGTGCCAGCAAGCCAGCGCCGGGCAGTCCCCTCTCCCTTTTCAGGGAGAGGGTTAGGGTGAGGGTAAAGATTACGACGCCAGCAGCTGATTCATACGGCGGATAAACTGGTTCGGATCTTCCAGCGTCCCGCGCTCGGCCAGCAGTGCCTGATCGAGCAGCAACTCAACCCATTCGCCAAACTGAGCGTCATCCTGAGTGTCCGCCGCGCGTTTCACCAGCGGGTGGACCGGGTTCAGTTCAAAGATATATTTCACTTCCGGCGCAGCTTGGCCCGCAGCGGCAAACAGTTTTGCCATCTGGGTACTCATTTCATCTGCATCAGTCGTAACGATAGCGGGTGTATCGGTCAGACGATGGGTCAGACGGACTTCTTTCACTCGATCGCCCAGCAGCGTTTTCGCTCGCTCAACGAACGGCTCCAGCGCCTTCTCGGCTTCTTTGGTGGTTTCATCCACTTCATCCGTCAGCTTATCCAGCGACTCATCAGCTTTCGCGACCGACTGGAACGGTTTACCGTCGAACTCGGTCAGATAGCTCATCATCCACTCGTCGATGCGATCGGAAAGCAGCAGAACTTCGATGCCTTTCTTACGCAGCAGCTCCAGATGCGGGCTGCTCTTCGCAGCGGCGTAGCTGTCGGCAGTGATGTAATAAATCTTCTCCTGCCCTTCTTTCATGCGCGATACGTACTCTTCCAGCGACACGGTCTGCGCAGCGGAATCGGTATGCGTGCTGGCGAAGCGCAGAAGTTTGGCGATAGTCTGCAGGTTGGCGTTGTCTTCCGCCGGGCCTTCTTTCAGCGCCAGGCCAAACTGCTGCCAGAAGGTCTGATATTTCTCCGCGTCGTCTTTCGCCAGTTTTTCCAGCATCTGCAGCGCGCGCTTACTCAACGCAGTGCGCAGGTTGCGGGTTACGCTGCTATCCTGGAGGATTTCACGCGATACGTTCAGCGGCAGATCGCTGGAATCCACAAGGCCACGCACAAAGCGCAGGTAATTCGGCATAAACTGCTCGGCGTCATCCATAATGAAGACGCGCTGCACGTACAGCTTCAAACCGTGTTTGTGATCGCGATTCCACATATCCCAGGGCGCCTGCGACGGGATATACAGCAGGCTGGTGTACTCCTGCTTACCTTCTACGCGGTTGTGGCTCCAGGTCAACGGATCGCTGTAGTCATGAGCAATGTGCTTATAGAATTCGTTGTATTCGTCGTCTTTAATTTCCGACTTATTGCGGGTCCACAGCGCCTGAGCTTTGTTAATTTTCTCCCAGGAGATAACGGTTTCGCCGTCAACCTCTTCCTGCTTTTCAATCTCAACCGGCAGCGCAATGTGATCGGAGTATTTGCTGATGATCGAACGCACGCGCCAGTCGTTGAGGAAATCGTCCTCACCTTCGCGCAGGTGCAGCGTGATCTCCGTTCCGCGATCGGCTTTAGCGATGTCGGCAACCGTATAATCGCCTTCACCAGCAGATTCCCAGAAAACACCGTTTTCCGCACTATCGCCCGCCGCGCGGGTACGCACGGTGACTTTGTCAGCGACAATAAACGCCGAATAGAAGCCTACGCCGAACTGGCCGATCAGCTGACTGTCTTTCGCCTGATCGGAGCCCATTGATTCAAGGAACGATTTGGTTCCGGATTTCGCAATCGTCCCCAGGTGATCGATAACTTCATCACGGTTCATACCGATTCCGTTATCGGCGATGGTCAGGGTGCGGTTGTCTTTATCAAATGAAACACGCACGCGCAGCTCGCCGTCACCTTCATACAGATCCGGCTGCGACAGCGCGCGAAAGCGCAGCTTATCGGCCGCATCGGAGGCGTTGGAAATCAGTTCACGCAGGAAAATTTCTTTATTGGAATAAAGAGAATGGATCATCAGGTGCAGAAGTTGTTTTACCTCTGACTGAAAACCACGAGTTTCTTGTCCTTTCATCTAAATCAACCTCAACAATGCCATTGTTAATGGTAAAAAAACCGTTGAGTGTGAGATGGGGACTGAGGGGAGAATTTTCAAGCGGAGGCCCCGAAAAGCACCTCCGTTTGGTTAAAAACGAATCTTATGCCGTCCGGCGAGGGAGTGGGACAGCGTGGTGCCATCAACCATTTCCAGTTCGCCGCCAACCGGTACGCCATGGGCGATACGGCTCGCTTCTACGTCATACTGCGCGCAGAGCTCGGCGATATAATTGGCAGTGGCTTCCCCCTCGACCGTAGGATTGGTCGCGAGGATCACTTCCTGCATCGATTCGTCACGCAGACGCTGTTCCAGACGATCGAGCCCGATATCATCCGGCCCGATACCATCGAGCGGCGACAGATGGCCCATCAATACGAAATAACGACCGGAAAATTGCCCAGTCTGTTCAATAGCGTAGATGTCCGCAGGACTCTCCACCACGCAGAGCTGACCATTTTCCTTGCGGCGCGGGTTGCTGCAAATGTTGCACACTTCCTGTTCCGTGAAGGTGCGGCAATCGGCGCAGTGGCCGATTTCCGACATCGCGCGCGTCAGTGCCTGCGCAAGGCGCATCCCGCCGCTGCGGTCACGCTGCAGCAGGGTAAACGCCATACGCTGCGCCGACTTTGGGCCAACACCCGGCAGGCAGCGCAGCGCTTCCATCAGCTGAGTTAACAGCGGACTGGTTTGCATCAGAACGGCATCTTAAAGCCTGGCGGCAGTTGCATACCGGAAGAGACAGAAGCCATTTTTTCTTTCTGGGTCTCTTCAATGCGGCGAGCAGCATCGTTGAATGCAGCAGCCACCAGATCTTCCAGCATGTCTTTATCGTCTTCCAACAGGCTTGGGTCAATTTCAACGCGACGGCAGTTGTGCGCGCCGTTGATGGTCACTTTTACCAGGCCAGCACCGGATTCACCGGTCACTTCCAGCTTGGCCACTTCTTCCTGCATCTGCTGCATTTTTTCTTGCATCTGCTGGGCCTGCTTCATCAGGTTACCCAGACCGCCTTTTCCACCAAACATAGGCTTCTCTCTCAGTAAGTCGTCGTTAAGGATGATGATCGCAAGTTTAACTTGCAATCAAATGGGGCGAATACTTTCTTCATCCAGGTCCGCATCAAAGAACCGGCGCAGCGTCTGGATGTTGTTATCCGCAATAATCGCTTCACGCGCCTGCGTGAGCTTTTCTTCATAAATTGCCTGCCGCCACTCAAGCGGCGTGCGCATCGCGGGATTATCATCTTCCACGATGGTCAATTCAACCGGCGTACCGTACAAAATACCCAGCGCTTCCGCCAGCTTTTGCTGCGCGCCTGCCGAGTTCAGATGACGCTGGCTCGGACGCAGATGCAGGCAAACGCGGTTGCCGTCCTGCTCTTTCCACGCATTTAGTGCCACCTGCTCCACCAGTTTTGGCACCGCGAGCTGGTTAACTTCCGCCGCCCAGCTATCGCGCTCGACCGCTTCGACTGCCAGCTTCGCCGCCAGTTCCGGGGTTTTTTCGTGCTCCAGTGCTTTTTTCAGCGCTTTAGGTGTTGCAACTTCTTCTTTTACCGTTTCAACAACCATCGTCGATTTCCAACGGTAAGCTTCTTTTTTCGCCGGAGCTTGCTCCAGAGCGGCAGCTGCCGGACGCGCCTGTACGCGCTCGGTAATCGAACTCAGTCGTTCCAGCGCAGCGTTATTCACCGGCCGCGCGCGGGAAGCGGCTGCCGGTTCACTCTTTTTTGGGCTGGGTGCTCCCTGGCTACGCTGAAGCTGACTGCGGGCTGCCAGCACCTGGCTGGTCGTCTGCGGCAGATTCTGCGGTGGCTGCTGAGCGGATACCGGGGCAGCCTGCTGTACAGGTGCGACCGGGATAGTCTGCGCCGGAGGGGCTTCCGGTTCCGGCAACGGCATGCGCGGATGGAATGCCAGCGCCCGCAGAAGCGTCATTTCAACACCCATGCGTCTGTCCGGCGCGTACGGTAGCTCTTTGCGGCCAATCAACAACGTCTGATAGTAAAGCTGTACGTCGGTTGGCGGCACGGTTCGTGCCAGCTCGCGCATCCGCAGCTCTACGGCAGCCATATCCGCGCCGAGCGCCGACGGCGAGAGCTGAACCATTGCAATACGGTGCAGCAAACTTTGCATCTCGACCAACAGGGCTTCCCACTCCACGCCGCGAGCAGCCGCCTCATTGACGCCTGCCATCACGCGTTCGCCGTCGGCAGCCACTAGTGCTTCAATCAACGAGAGCGCCTGATCGTCGTCAAGAGTGCCAAGCATGGTGCTGACAGATTCTGCGGTCAGGTGGCCATCGCCGCTGGCAATAGCCTGATCCGTCAGGCTCAACGCATCGCGCAGGCTTCCATCAGCCGCGCGCGCGAGCAGTTGCAGCGCGCGCGGTTCAAAAGCAATCTGCTCTTCACCGAGAATATGCTCTAACTGATGACGGATCTGTTCAACATCCAGCGCCTTGAGATGAAACTGCAGGCAGCGGGAAAGAATAGTGACCGGCAGCTTTTGCGGATCGGTCGTCGCTAGCAGGAATTTAACGTGCGCAGGTGGCTCCTCCAGCGTTTTTAGCAACGCGTTGAAGCTGTGGCGCGACAGCATGTGGACTTCATCGATCAGATAGACCTTGAAGCGACCACGGGCCGGTGCGTACTGGACGTTATCCAGCAAATCGCGGGTATCTTCGACTTTGGTGCGTGAGGCGGCATCGATCTCGATCAGATCGACAAAACGCCCTTGTTCTATTTCTCGGCAGTTATCGCAGACGCCACAAGGCGTGGCGGTAACGCCAGTTTCGCAGTTTAACCCTTTCGCCAATAAGCGAGCGATGGAGGTTTTACCCACCCCGCGGGTACCGGAAAAGAGATATGCGTGATGAATGCGCCCTAACGATAAGCCGTTCGCCAGTGCGGTCAGCACATGTTCCTGGCCGACGACGTCAGCAAAGGTTTGTGGGCGCCATTTACGGGCTAAGACCTGATAACTCATGGGCTGGCTCTGAAACGCTGGAAGGTGAAATCACGAGGGGGCCATGCTATCACAGCCCCGCCCAATCAGCGAGGCTATGTGTCGGGAAATGCTTAGTGGCCCGGGAAGGGAACCAAGCTGTAGCTGTTGATTCCCAACTTCTCCAGGCGCTGTTCGCCGCCCAGATCAAACAGATTGATAATAAAGGCTGCATCATGTACTTCACCGCCCAGACGACGGATCAGCTTCACGGTCGCATCGATGGTGCCGCCGGTCGCCAGCAGGTCGTCAACCACCAGTACCTTGTCGCCTTCTTTAATGGCATCAACATGGATTTCCAGCTGATCGGTACCGTATTCGAGCTCGTAGCTCTCCGCGATGGTTTCACGCGGCAACTTACGCGGCTTGCGCACTGGAACAAAGCCTACGCCCAGCGCCAGCGCAACCGGTGCGCCAAACAGGAAACCACGCGCTTCGGTGCCCACCACTTTGGTAATACCCGCGTCTTTGTAGCGCTCTGCCAGCAGTTCAATGCTGAGCGCGTAAGCTTTTGGGTCTTCCAGCAAACTGGTGACATCACGGAAAAGGATACCAGGCTTCGGGTAGTCCTGGATGCTTTGGATGCTGTTCTTCAGATATTCAAGCTGCTGTGCAGTTGCGGTCATAAGTTTATGCCTGATTAAAACGGTGTTACTCACGGGCATGACAAACGGGCCAAAGAAACATTTGTTTAACCTTTGACCAGTCGTACCCGCGCTCGAAAACGCCAGAATTTACTGTCTGTCAGCGACAATTGCAACCATCATTATTGCGCATCAGTGCTTTTGTTGCTTTGCATCAACCACCGGAATGCGCCACATAAATATCAGCAGACAGGTGAGAATCACCAGCAGCAAGATGCGCACCCACGTAAGATTAACCAGCCACAGGGAAATGGCAAAGGTCAGCAAAATCATCACCACCGCCCGAGGTTTAGCGCCAGGCGGCATAGCGCGATATTTCTGCCAATGGCGCAGGTAACCACCAAACCACGAACGATACAGCAGCCAGTGGTGAAAGCGCGGCGACGAGCGGGCAAAACACCAGGCCGCAAGCAGGATAAACGGCGTCGTTGGCAATAAGGGTAAAAACACGCCCAGCGTTCCTAATGCTACCGCCAGCCAGCCAATGATGATTAAAATAATACGTGGCATAATGCGAATCGTTATCAAAAAGATAACGCTAATGTAGCACAGTTGTTTATCTGGGTAGGGAGGAGTTATTTGAAAACGGCCCGGCTTTTACACTCGCTGGAAAATCAACTGGCAGCGCTGGCGACGCAAGTTGCGCCACTGGCGGATCACGCGACGCTCAGCCCACGCTTCGATCGCCAACTGTTCCGCACCCGCAGCACGCAAATGCAGGCTTATCTGGATGAAGCCAACGAATGCTTCGCCGAGCTACAGCAGGCTGTCGAACGCCAGCAACTGCCGCAGGTCACCTGGTTGGCGGAACGTCTCGTTGCCCAGATCGCCGCTATCAGCCGGGAAACGGCAACCTGGTCGCTACGCAACTGGGATAGCGCTTCGCCCACTCTAAACCGCTGGCAGCGCCGACGTTTGCAGCATCAGGAATACGAACGCAGGCTGCTGGCGATGAGAAACGATCGCCAGCGTCAGCTCGCGCAAGCCACAACCTTTGATGAACAGCAACGGTTGGCAAAAGAAGTGGACGCCTATGCCGGGCGTCTGGCCCGCTGTCGTGACGCGCTGGAGAAAATCGAAAACATACTGGCACGTTTAACCCGTTAAGTGGAGGAAGAAATATGTCGCTGGAAAACGCATCAGACGAGGTGAAGCTAGCCGTCGATTTAATTATGTTGCTTGAAGAGAATAAGGTCCCCGCGCAAACCGTGCTAGCTGCACTGGAGATTATTCGTCGTGACTATGAAAACAAAGTAAAAAGTGCGGAAGAAGCCTCGCAAAACGCGCAAGAGTAGTCTGTAGTCGCATCGTTGCAGGTGGCAGAGTCATCGCCTGCCCCTTACAACGATGGATGATACTCATGGAACGATTCTCACACACGCCGCACGATGCTATTTTTCGCCAGATGTTGACCCTGAAAGAGGTCGCGCGCGATTTCTTACAACTCTATCTTCCGGCACAGTTTTTACGTATTTGCGATCTGGATACGCTACCGCTGGTGGAGCCGATTCTGTTTTATCACGGCTCCGTTAGTCCTTGGCCGCATACGCTCAACTGGCATCATCTTTTTGACGACCCCGAACTTGCCAGTGCGCTTTACAGCGGCGATTTTCCGCTGGTGGACCTGACCGTTATGCCAGATAATCAAATCGTCCGTCACCAGCGTATGGCGATGCTGGAGCTGCTGCAAAAACATATCCGCCAGCGCGATCTGGCCGAGCTTCAGCCGATGTTAATTACGCTGCTGGCGCAGGGATATCTGACGGAAACGCAGATCAATACGCTCATCAGCTATATGCTGCAGGCGGGAACCACGGAAAAGCCCGGGCCTCTCATTCGCGAGCTGGCGAAACAGTCGCCCAGGCATAAGGAGCTACTGATGACGATTGCCGAATGACTTGAAGAGAAAGGTCGTAAAAAAGGCAGAAAAGAAGGTTTACTGGAAGGCCGTCAAGAAATCTCGCGCAGCATTGCCCTGAAAATGCTCGCCAGCGGGCTGGATGCCGGGATGATAATGGAAATGACCGGACTGAGTCAGGAAGAACTCTCCTCCCTCGCCCCTTAAAACTAAGAGGGGCGGCATGCTTGCCGCCCCGGTAACCTTAACCTATCGCCGGAGCCGCATCGCCCCCATTTGCATCACGCTTCACCTCAGTGATTTCATCGCCCTTCTCATTACGCAGATGAACTTCCAGTTGGTTAAAGGCGATATTGATATCATTCTCCCGACACAAGCGATCGATAGCACGGTTTAATTCATCTACCGCGTAGCTACGATCGCGCAGTTCGCGCACATACAGGCGCAGTTCGTGATCGAGCGTACTGGCACCAAAGGTGGTAAAGAAAACCGACGGCGCGGGCTCTTGCATCACTTTAGGATGCTCGTGCGCAGCCTGTAGCAGAACTTCTTTCACCTTATCCAGGTCGGAACCATAGGCCACGCCCAGGCGGATGACGACGCGGGTCACGGTGTCGGAAAGCGACCAGTTAATCAAACGCTCCGTAACGAAGGCTTTATTCGGGATAATCACTTCTTTGCGGTCAAAGTCAGTGATCGTCGTGGCGCGGATGCGGATCTTACTGACGGTGCCGGAGAACGTACCGATGGTCACCGTATCGCCAATACGTACCGGGCGTTCGAACAAGATAATCAGACCGGAGACAAAGTTACCGAAAATTTCCTGCAGGCCGAAGCCCAAACCAACCGACAGCGCCGCTGCCAACCACTGCAGCTTGTCCCACGAAACGCCCAGCGAACCAAAGACCGTCATCGCGCCAATAACAATAATGGCATAGTTCAGGATCGTGGTAATCGCATATGACGCCCCCTGACGCATATTCAACCGGGAGAGCACCAGGACTTCCAGTAGCCCTGGTAGGTTGCGAATTAACGCCCAGGCCACCATGGACGCCACAATCGCAAACAGTAAGCTGCCCATGGTAACGCTTTTTATGACACTGACCCCGGCCTCTGTACCGTTGTAGTGCCAAAGCGTAATACTGTCGAGATAAGCAAAAACGGTGATCAGATCCGACCAAATAGCCCAGAACAGCACGCCAAACAGCGCGATCATTACCAACATCGTAATACGCAGCGTCTGCTGGTTAACCTGCTCCAGTGCGATCGTCGGTTCCTCCTGTGGCTCAACGCCTTCGGCCCCTTCTTTAACCAGGTGCTGACGGCGCGCCAGCGCCCGACGCCAGGCGATGCGTCGGGCGGCTACGCTCAAACCGCGCAGCACGGTCTGATACAGTAGATTCCACAACATCACCAGATAAACGGTTTCAATCCAGCGACCTGCAAGACGCAGCGTGGTGTAGAAGTAGCCCGTTGCCGTCAGAATCATCAACGCAATCGGCACAATCGACAGCACGGTCACGGTGATTAGACGCAGGCCGTGGGACTCTTTATCTCGCCAGCTTTCGCGAAACATTGGCCAGACGAGCACCGCTATCAGCAGCAGGTTGAGGAAAATAACGAACTGCCCCAGCACATCGTCCATCAAATGCAGCGGCGACAGTTCCGACATCACCGACCAAAAGTTCAGGGGCAACAACGCAAGGCTGACGCGCACAATTTGCCGCCGCCAGTGGCTGGTCAACTGTGACGGCATATTAAAGTGGCTCACCGCCACGCCATCTTTTTCCAGCACCTTCCAGCACAAGCCAAATACCAGCCAGAATATCGCCAGCTTTTTGCTATAGGCCCACAGCAAATCGCTGATATTCAGCTGCATCGTTAGCAGAATCAGACCAATGGCCAGAATCAACAACACTACCGGCAACGCTCGTATCAGATCGATGAGAATCGCTTTCGGCGTATGAAGCTGAGTGTCATTGCGTAGTTGTCCCACCTGTGATGCCAGCTTCGCCTGATACGCTTTAAGCCATTTCAGACGCCAGCGAATCAGCCCGGCAATCAGCAATAGCGGCAAACCGGCGAGAAATGCAATAAATACCGCAGGCCAGGCCTTTTCCCAGTTTACGGTGATTTTCATCGCCTTAAACTGACCTTGCAGCGCTTCCGGGAAGGCTTTAATCCATTCCCAATCCATCGGACGGTTACTGTTGACCCAGAAAATCTGCTGCGTCAGGATGGCTTTGAGGTTGGTCGAGACGCTCATTAACTGCTGCTGGTTGATTTGCAGGTTAATCGCCATCATCAACTGATTGCCAAGCTGTTTATTAAACTGATCGAGCAGCTCCCGGCGCATATCAATCAGCTCCAGCAGAGCATCATGCACTTCGGGGTTAACATCGCTGCTATGCCCTTCTTCCAGCTTCGCAACGTAAGCATCACTCTGGAACAACGCGTCTCGCTGCTGGTTCACCTCAAACTGCTCAAGGCGCAGGTCAGCGATGCGGTTAGTCATATCGCTTAGTTCATCCGCCGAGGGCAGCGTCTGTTGTTGCTGGTAAAGAATGCGCGACAGTAGCAGGCTGCCTTTCAGCACCGAGATCTGCTCTTTAATATCGCGTTCAGACTGTAAAGCACGATCGAGCCAGGTCTTTACCTTGATATTACGCTGGACCAGCTGATTGCCGTTTTCCGTTGCTGAAATAAGTTTTTCACTAAGCTGATGGTTAATATCCAGCTCTTGTTTCACCAGCGGGTTAGTCTGAATCTTTGCTGCTTCATCTGGAGAAACCGCCTCCTGAGCAGTTTTCTCAGTGAGCGTTAAGCGCTTACTGTTGACGGCTTCTTGCAATAACTGAAGCTGATGCTGTAAACGGTTACTATTGGCGGTAACATAATCACGCTGCTTTTGCAGGGTATCCTGCAGCACGGTGTTACCTTCCAGGCTTTTGCGCTGTTGATCGATCTGCGCGTTCAGTAAAGCCTGCTGTACCAGCAGCAAATTCTGCTGAGTGGGGCGCAACGCTTCATCACCTGTCGAAGTGCCATTCAGGCGATTACGGATTTGCTGGAGCTGCTGAGAAGCGGAATACATCGCATTTTGCACGCGCTCCGGCTGCGTCTGCAGGGAGACTAACTGGCTGTTATAAGTTGCCAGATCGTTCTGTGCATTTTGTAGATCGTCCAGCGTCTGAGAAACGCGCGATTCCAGCTGACGCAGTGACAAGGAACTCAACGTTTTTCGCGTCGCCTCATCATCAGTAGCATCGCTCAATGCATTCAGGCTATCGATGGCCTGATTCATTTTCGCAGGAGCCTGAGCGACCTGCTGACGCAGTTGGGCCGTTTCCGACTTTATGCGTTCAATTTTATCGAGAGTTTCCAGTGTCTGAGTCAGGTCCTGCTGAACCAGCTTATCCTGAGGTGTCAGCTCTTTTTGCTTATTCAGCGTGTTGAGTTGGCTTTGGACTTCGGCACGTTCAGGTAAATCAGCCGCTAGCGCCTGGTTGACGCTGATACAGCCGACGAAAAAAATCAGGGTAAAAATAAAAGCGGATATGGCATTTCGCCAACGGATAGTATGCAGCATAGTGTTAACATGAGTGGTTGCAAAAGCCGGAGAATACCGGGGATCGTCGCAGCGCGAAGGATAGCACTTATGACATCGCGCGAATAGCGTCGAAAAGCAGGAAATATTGGCTATTTCTCTGCTGACGCGCTTAAGCTTCGATTCCTTCTGGAGCCCGTAGAGAAGGGCAGAATTGATACATTTCGAGCAGCGTCGCGACGTACTCTCGCGCATCTTTTTGCAGATCAAAGGCATTCGGTGCCAGTAACCAATTTTCCATCAGGCCGGAAAGATAGCTGCGCATCAAAATGGCTGCGCGACGGGTAAGCAAATTGGCAGGCAGCATTTTCGCTGCAATGCAGTCTTGCAACGTTTGTTCGATACGATCGTAGCTCTCCAGACAAATGCTACGCTGTGCTTGTTGAAGTGTGACCATTTCACCTACGAATTCACATTTATGGAAGATGATCTCCATCATCAACCGCCTGCGTTTGTCTGTCACTGTTGCTTCAAGAACATAGACTAAGATCTCACGCACAACTGACAGTGGATCGTTAGGGAATTTTGCCCGATACTCAACTTCGAGGTCACTAATACTGGCTTCAGAAAGTACCCATATTTCATTAAATAAATCTGATTTATTTTTGAAATGCCAGTAGATAGCCCCTCTCGTCACGCCAGCGGCTTTTGCAATTGCCGCCAACGAGGTGGATGATACGCCCTGCTGCGAAAACAAACGCAGAGCAACATCCAGAATATGTTGCCGGGTCTCAAGCGCCTGTTGTTTGGTTTTTCGTGCCATAGGTCGATGAGTTTACAGAGGTTACGTTTACATACATTTGTGAATGTATGTACCATAGCATGACCATAATAGAAACACAGCAGTGGGTTTGTGGTCGATTGAGCCACTGAACAATTTGAAATTGGACACTCGAGGTTTACATATGAACAAAAACAGAGGGTTAACGCCTCTGGCGGTCGTTCTGATGCTCTCAGGCAGCTTAGCGCTAACAGGATGTGACGACAAACCGGCTCAGCAAGGGGCCCAACAAATGCCGGAAGTCGGTATTGTGACGCTCAAATCCGCTCCGCTACAAATCACAACTGAACTGCCAGGTCGCACCAGCGCTTATCGCGTTGCGGAAGTTCGCCCTCAGGTCAGTGGCATTATTCTGAAACGTAACTTCACTGAAGGTAGCGATATTCAGGCTGGCGTGTCTCTTTATCAAATTGATCCGGCGACCTATCAGGCCAGCTATGAAAGCGCAAAGGGCGATTTAGCAAAAGCGCAAGCCGCGGCAAATATGGACCAGTTGACGGTAAAACGTTATCAGAAACTGTTAGGCACTAAATACATTAGCCAACAGGAGTACGATACTGCCGTTGCTACCGCTCAACAGAGCAATGCTGCCGTGGTCGCCGCCAAAGCTGCTGTAGAAACTGCACGCATCAATCTGGCATACACCAAAGTCACCTCTCCTATCAGCGGTCGCATTGGTAAATCCGCTGTAACCGAAGGTGCTCTGGTGCAAAACGGCCAAACCACTGCGCTGGCTACCGTGCAGCAGCTTGATCCTATTTATGTCGACGTGACTCAATCAAGCAATGATTTTCTGCGTTTGAAACAAGAGTTAGCCAACGGCAAACTGCAGCAGGAAAACGGTAAAGCGAAGGTTGAGCTGGTCACTAACGACGGCCTTACCTACCCGCAGGGCGGTACGCTGGAGTTCTCCGACGTCACCGTTGACCAGACTACCGGCTCTATCACGCTGCGCGCTATCTTCCCCAACCCGGATCACACTCTGCTACCTGGAATGTTCGTCCGTGCACGTCTGGAAGAAGGTGTAAATCCTGATGCTGTGCTGGTTCCTCAGCAGGGCGTAACTCGTACGCCACGCGGTGATGCGAGCGCCATGGTTGTTGGCGAAGGCGATAAAGTCGAAGTCCGTCAGATTACCGCCACTCAGGCAATTGGCGACAAATGGCTGGTCACAGAAGGTTTGAAAACAGGCGATCGTGTGATTATCACTGGCCTGCAAAAAATCAAACCAGGCGTTCAGGTAAAAACGCAGGAAGTCGTTTCTGACGAAAAACAGCAAGCCGCAAGCAATGCTCAGTCAGAACAACCCAAGTCTTAACTTAAACAGGAGCCGTTAAGACATGCCTAATTTCTTTATCGATCGCCCCATATTTGCATGGGTGATCGCCATTATTATCATGCTGGCTGGGGGACTTTCGATCCTCAAGTTGCCAATAGCGCAATATCCAACGATTGCGCCACCGGCAATTTCCATCACAGCCATGTACCCCGGTGCTGATGCAGAAACCGTGCAGAACACCGTAACTCAGGTTATCGAACAGAACATGAACGGTATCGATCACCTGATGTACATGTCTTCAAATGGCGACTCTACCGGTACAGCGACGATTACCCTCACCTTCGAATCCGGTACCGATCCGGATATCGCCCAGGTACAGGTACAGAACAAGCTGGCACTTGCAACACCATTGTTGCCACAAGAAGTACAGCAACAGGGTATTAGCGTTGAAAAGGCATCCAGCAGCTTTCTGATGGTTGTCGGCGTAATCAATACTGACGGCACCATGAATCAGGATGATATTTCTGACTATGTTGCTGCCAACATGAAGGATACGATTAGTCGTACCAGCGGCGTAGGTGACGTGCAGCTGTTTGGTTCCCAATATGCCATGCGCATCTGGATGGACCCGAACAAACTGAACAACTTCCAGCTAACGCCGGTTGACGTTATTAGCGCGCTGAAAGCACAGAACGCCCAGGTTGCAGCGGGTCAGTTAGGTGGTACGCCGCCGGTGAAAGGCCAGCAGTTGAACGCCTCTATCGTGGCACAGACTCGTCTGACCAACACCGAAGAGTTCGGTAACATTCTGCTGAAAGTCAACCAGGATGGTTCTCAGGTTCGTCTGCGCGATGTCGCGAAGATCGAGCTGGGTGGTGAAAACTACGATGTCGTCGCGAAGTTTAACGGCCAGCCGGCTTCCGGTCTGGGTATTAAGCTGGCAACCGGCGCGAACGCCCTGGATACCGCCAACGCTATCCGTGCTGAACTGGCGAAGATGGAGCCGTTCTTCCCTTCCGGCATGAAAATTGTTTACCCGTATGACACCACGCCATTCGTGCAGATCTCTATTCACGAAGTGGTGAAAACGCTGGTTGAGGCGATCATTCTGGTATTCCTGGTCATGTATCTGTTCCTGCAGAACTTCCGCGCGACGCTGATACCCACTATCGCCGTACCGGTCGTCTTGCTGGGGACGTTTGCTATCCTCGCGCTGTTCGGTTTCTCGATAAACACCCTCACCATGTTTGGTATGGTGCTCGCCATCGGTCTGCTCGTGGATGACGCCATCGTGGTGGTG
The DNA here is from genome assembly GCF_013705725.1 of Klebsiella sp. RHBSTW-00484. Classification (NCBI taxonomy): domain Bacteria; kingdom Pseudomonadati; phylum Pseudomonadota; class Gammaproteobacteria; order Enterobacterales; family Enterobacteriaceae; genus Klebsiella; species Klebsiella sp. RHBSTW-00484. The sequence goes on from NZ_CP055481.1 coordinate 4,640,109, forward strand.
GAAAACGTCGAGCGTGTTATGGCTGAGGAAGGGCTACCGCCAAAGGAGGCAACGCGTAAATCAATGGGCCAGATTCAGGGCGCACTGGTGGGTATCGCGATGGTGCTTTCGGCAGTATTTATCCCGATGGCCTTCTTCGGCGGCTCTACCGGTGCGATTTATCGTCAGTTCTCTATCACTATCGTTTCGGCTATGGCGCTGTCGGTACTGGTAGCGCTGATCCTGACCCCGGCGCTTTGCGCCACGATGCTAAAACCCGTCGCGAAAGGCAGCCATGGTGCAACCACCGGCTTCTTTGGCTGGTTTAACCGCATGTTTGATAAGAGCACACATCATTACACCGATAGCGTAGGCAACATTCTGCGCAGTACCGGTCGTTATCTGGTGCTGTATCTGATCATCGTAGTGGGAATGGCCTGGCTGTTCGTACGTCTGCCAAGTTCCTTCCTGCCAGACGAAGACCAGGGCGTGTTCCTCAGCATGGCACAGCTCCCGGCTGGTGCAACGCAGGAACGTACGCAGAAAGTCCTTGATGAGATGACCGACTACTATCTCACTCATGAGAAGAACAACGTTGAATCAGTATTCGCCGTTAACGGCTTTGGCTTCGCGGGTCGCGGACAAAACACCGGTATCGCGTTCGTCTCACTGAAGGACTGGAGCCAGCGTCCTGGCGAAGAGAACAAGGTTGAAGCGATCACCGGCCGTGCAATGGGCTACTTCTCGCAAATTAAAGATGCAATGGTCTTCGCCTTTAACCTGCCAGCCATTGTCGAACTGGGTACCGCTACCGGCTTTGACTTCCAGCTGATCGATCAGGGTGGATTGGGTCACGAAAAACTCACTCAGGCACGTAACCAGCTCTTTGGCATGATTGCGCAGCATCCTGATGTATTAAGTGGCGTTCGTCCAAACGGCCTGGAAGATACACCGCAGTTTAAAGTCGATATCGATCAGGAAAAAGCGCAGGCTCTCGGCGTTTCGATTAGCGACATCAACACCACATTGGGTTCCGCCTGGGGTGGTAGCTATGTCAACGACTTTATCGACCGTGGTCGCGTCAAGAAAGTCTATATTATGTCCGAAGCCAAATACCGTATGCTGCCGGAAGATATTGGCAACTGGTACGTGCGCGGTAGCGATGGACAGATGGTGCCGTTCTCCGCCTTCTCCACTTCACGCTGGGAATATGGCTCTCCACGTCTGGAACGCTATAACGGTCTGCCATCAATGGAAATCCTTGGTCAAGCAACGCCTGGTAAGAGTACCGGTGAAGCGATGAACCTGATGGAGGAGCTGGCGGGCAAACTGCCTTCTGGTATTGGCTACGACTGGACCGGTATGTCCTATCAGGAACGGTTGTCCGGCAACCAGGCACCTGCGCTCTACGCAATCTCTCTGATTGTTGTATTCCTGTGCCTGGCGGCGTTGTATGAGAGCTGGTCAATTCCGTTCTCGGTTATGCTGGTCGTTCCGCTCGGGGTTGTTGGTGCACTGCTGGCGGCAACTTTCCGCGGGCTGACTAACGACGTCTACTTCCAGGTTGGTCTGCTAACAACCATTGGCCTGTCGGCGAAGAACGCGATTCTTATCGTTGAATTCGCCAAAGACCTAATGGATAAAGAAGGTAAAGGCCTGATTGAAGCGACGCTCGAAGCGGTACGTATGCGTCTGCGTCCGATCCTGATGACCTCACTGGCATTTATCCTGGGGGTAATGCCGCTGGTTATTAGCTCTGGGGCAGGCTCCGGTGCGCAGAACGCCGTAGGTACTGGCGTAATGGGCGGGATGGTGACCGCGACGGTTCTGGCTATTTTCTTTGTACCAGTATTCTTCGTGGTGGTTCGCCGCCGTTTTAGCAAGAGAAATGAAGATATTGAGCACAGCCATACGGTTGAGCATCACTAATCTCCCCTCTAAGGGCCGCATTTGCGGCCCTTTCCTTTTCTATCTATATTAAGCGCACTCATTGTCATTGTTTGTTTTGTAGCCTGTTATATAATATTTAATGATGAGTTCTGCCATATATCTCTGTTTTTTTCATCCACCGATTTGTCATTCCGACCTAACTCAGAATATTCTCAATCACTGACATTGTGTATGGTTGTCCGGCAACAACCACTAAAATACTCAGCTAACTCGATGAAATATAAGGTTTGCTTTCATTTTTTCCGTTGAAACTAATGTTGCTATATAATAAAGCGCACAGTGTTTAAGATAAATTAACCGTGATAATTGTAATTTTTCGTAATAGCACGGTGAAATCTTTTTGAGAGTGGATTATAGTTAAAACAGCAAGATTACATTGTATGTGTCAGGTCTGTTAGTCGTGTTCATCCCACAACGGTGCTGTTAGTCGTCGTTTAAACCACTTAAAAGGGGATGTTTTATGGACGAATACTCGCCAAAAAGACATGATATTGCGCAGCTTAAATTTCTCTGCGAAACCCTGTATCATGACTGTCTTGCAAACCTTGATGAGAGCAACCATGGCTGGGTTAATGACCCGACTTCGGCTGTGAATCTTCAACTAAATGAATTGATCGAGCACATTGCCGCATTCGCACTTAATTATAAAATTAAGTATGCTGAGGATAATAAACTGATTACTCAGCTTGACGAATACCTGGATGACACTTTCGTGCTGTTCAGCAACTACGGCATTAACACAGCAGATCTACAGAAATGGCGCAAATCAGGCAATCGGTTATTTCGTTGCTTCGTGAACGCCAGTCGGGAAAACCCGGCAAGTCTTTCTTGTTAGTATTATTACAATCAAAGGGTGAATTTATGTCTGATAAAACATTAACCAAAATAGACTATTTGATGCGTTTACGACGCTGTCAGACAATTGATACGCTGGAACGCGTAATTGAAAAAAACAAATATGAACTTCCCGATAATGAACTGACGGTATTTTACTCAGCAGCCGACCATCGTCTTGCTGAATTGACGATGAATAAACTGTACGACAAGATCCCTCCTTCAGTTTGGAAATTTATCCGCTAATATATTTCAAGTGAAAGACAAGCAACAGGTAGCGCCTCCCCCTTCAACAGCAATAATTGTGATATCAATCACATATATTAGCAAGTGGCGCATATGAAACCGGTTTCTTTTTATACTATGGCGGCATTTACGATAAGGAAAGCCCCATGAGTGAAGAGAAACATAAAATGATTGCCGGTGAGCTGTATCTACCCGGTGATGCTATCTTGCGAGCAGACCGTCTGCGTGCCAGGCAACTGCTGCATCGTTACAATCATTCAGCACCGGAAGAGCGTGAATTACGCAAATCATTACTGGCCGATCTCTTTGGTCAAGCTAATGATGCCTATATTGAACCCACCTTCCGCTGTGACTATGGTTACAATATTTTCCCGGGTAAAAATTTCTACGCTAACTTTGATTGCGTCATGCTGGATGTCTGCCCAATTCATATTGGTGATAACTGTATGCTGGCTCCCGGCGTACATATCTACACCGCAACTCATCCACTGGATGCCAGCGAACGCAACAGCGGTAAAGAGTACGGCAAACCGGTGGTCATCGGTCACAATGTCTGGATTGGCGGTCGGGCAGTCATCAATCCCGGAATCACCATTGGCGACAATGCCGTCATTGCGTCCGGCTCCGTGGTGGTGAAAAATGTCCCCGCGAATGCCGTCGTTGGCGGAAACCCGGCACAAATCATAAAAATGCAGCCAAGCGAAGGACTGTAACTGTTATGCTTTTTCGCAACTGATCTGTTACTTTCCCCTGTGATTTACGCAACATAAAATAGCCTTCAGGCTGAGCCCAAAATCGCATATTGTTCTTCAGGTATGCAGCCGGGCTCTTAGCAGAATTTGGGGAATAAGATGACAGAAATACAGCTGCTGCTGAAGAACACCATTGATGAACTTAATGTGAAGGAGAAACGCGACAACCGTCCGCGTTTTAGTATCAGCTTTATTCGCAATCATCCATGGCTGTTTGTCGCAATGTATGCCGCCTTCCTGGCTACGCTCATCGTGATGCTACGTTCAGAAACATTGGTAGATTCTGTCTGGCTGTTAATCGTGCTGTTCGTCCTGCTCAACGGCTTCTTCTTCTTTGACGTCTATCCGCGCTATCGCTATGAAGACATTGATGTACTGGACTTTCGCGTTTGTTACAACGGCGAGTGGTATAACACGCGGTACGTCCCGGGCCAACTGATCGAGAGAATCCTGCAATCACCGCGCGTCGCCGGTGAACAAAAGGCTCAGTTGCAAAAAATGGTCGATACCAAGGGTGAACTTTCGTTTTACGATGTGTTTTCCCTTACCCGCGCCGGCACTGCGTAATAAGACGATTTAGCGTCCGCACCGCAGGAATGAAATGCGAAGCGGACGTATTACCGTAGCCCAAAACCAGTCCACTTTTCGCATTTTTAGCATCAAGATAAAAACGGCTTAATGCCGCTGGTGCCTGCTGAAACTGGCGAGCCAGCTGAACAAGTGCTTCATCATCAATGCCTTCGATAGCGACCGTCAAATGCAACCCACCTTCTCCACTAAAGAGCTCATAAGGTACCTTAAGCTCCTCTGCCAAAACCTCCCGTAATTGCTGCTGACGTTTACGATACAAACGACGCATAGCCGCAAGATGGCGCGCGTAGTGTCCCTCTTCGATAAATAACGCCAACGCCCGTTGCTCCACCCGGTGTCCACCGCGCAATAGTGCACCAATCGCGCCCTGAGCCGCATCAGCCAACGCTGAGGGCATCACCACAAAACCAATGCGTAGCGCGGGAAACAACGTTTTGCTGAAGGTCCCGAGATACACTACCGGTGCCTGTTTGACCATTCCCAACATTGCCGGAATCGGTTCGCCGCTGTAGCGAAACTCACTGTCGTAATCATCTTCAATAATCCACGTATTATGCTGGCGCGCATACTCAAGCAGCGCCAGTCGTCGCCCTGCACTCATTACCGCGCCACAAGGATATTGATGTGAAGGTGAAGTGAAGATCAATCGCGGGGCCTTACTCTCATCACTCATATCAGGGCGCATACCTTCACAATCCACCGGCATGCCCTTCATATGAAGTCCAGCTTTAAGAAACATGCTTTTGGCCCCCAGGTAGCCAGGCTCTTCCACCCAGGCAGTATCCCCGGCTTCGCTCAGTAAATGCGTGCATAAATTGATACCTTCCAGCGCTCCCTCCGTAATCACAATTTGCCGGGCATCACAGCGAATCCCTCGCGTCAGCGCCAAATGACGGGCAATTGCCTCACGCAGCGCAGGTTCACCTTGCGCATCACCGTAACCCAACAACGCGGTCCCCTCTTCACGCAATATTCTGTCGAGAAGCCGACGCCAGATGGGGAGAGGAAAATAGTTAACCGCAGGCATTCCTGGCGTAAAGATCAGCGTGGGTGAATCACGCCGAGTACCTCCTGGTAACGCCTGTAAGCGCTCGGGAAGCGCGATTGCATACACCTCAACATCACGCTCTCCCTGCGACGTCAAAGGCGCTACGTGTGTCCCCTGACGGCTACGTAGCAAATAGCCCTCGATGGCCAATTGCTCAAGCGCGCTGTTGATCGTGTTACGCGAAAGCCCCAACCGCTGCGCCATCGCACGTGAGCCAGGTAAACGGCTATTGCCCACCAGTCGCCCCTGTAAAACGGCCTCACGCAGCAGTTGATACAGCGTACGCTGCAAGGTTTCATTCCCTCTGCTGCGCAGACCGTGCTCCAGCAAAGTAAAAAATGCATCATCTGGAATATTCATCGCGGCTCCTCGTGGCACCATAAAAATATACTCTTATGGCACTTTTTATGGAACCAAAGAGCTCTTAATCTCATTGCATTCGCCCAAACAAGGAAAATCGCATGAGCCTGCTTAACCAATTTAATCAACCTGTTGGTGTTGCCCTGCCCGACTGGCAACCTCGGCCTCACCCCGAAAGACAAAGCCTGCAAGGGCGTTGTTGCCACCTTGAGCCTTTAAGTACACAACACGCCAGCGCGCTGTTCGCCGCCCACCAGCTCGCCCCAGATACACGCAGTTGGACATGGTTGCTGCGCGAACCAGATAACAGCGTTGAGGAATACCGTACGTGGATTGATAGCGTTGCCGGACTGGCCGACCCCATTCACTTTGCGGTGATTGATGAGCGGACAGGCCGACCCGTCGGGTCGCTGGCGCTGATGAGAATTGACGCAAAAAACGGCGTTGTTGAAGTCGGTCATGTCCACTTCTCACCGTTACTAAGCCGGACGGCAATGGCAACCGAAGCGCAGTGGCTGCTGATGCGTTACGTTTTTGATATTCTCGGCTACCGCCGCTATGAATGGAAATGCAACAGCCTGAACGAACCCTCACGCCGGGCGGCGCTACGTCTGGGGTTTCAGTATGAGGGGCGTTTTCGTCAGGCTCTGGTGATAAAAGGCCACAACCGCGATACCGACTGGTTTTCCATTATCGATGACGAATGGCCACAGATTGATAAGGCTATGCAGCAGTGGCTGGCCGCCGACAACTTCAACGACGGCCAACAGTTGCGCACGCTGGAGAGCTTCCGCAAACGGGTAAGTTAACGTCTTTTCTTACGCCCCTGCACGGCTTTAAAGCGGGGATTGCTTTTGCAAATCACGTACAGCCGCCCTTTGCGCTTAACTATCTGACAATCCGGGTGACGCTGTTTGGCGCTACGTAAAGAGTTGAGTACCTGCATTATTTGCTCCTTTTCGCATCAATAAAACCACCGAAGCGCTGGCGGAAGCGTGCGGTACTGCCTTCATTATTGAAAGCCTTCTGTTTACCGGTGTAATACGGATGCGATTTGGATGACACATCAAGCGTCACGTACGGATACGTCTCACCTTCGAGCTCAATCTCACGCTCGGTCCTGATGGTTGAACCGACTTTAAAGAATTCGTTGGCACTGGTGTCGTGAAAGACCACGGTACGATAGTGCGGATGAATGTTGGGTTTCATGGCGACCTCGATCATTACGTTATAACATAACAATACGGTACGCCGAGTTAATACAAAGATCAACCATGAGAACGAAAAGGGTAATGGGCGACGCAGGCCGCCCGTTGCGGATTAGGGATTCAGCTGATGCGCTAACGCCCGCAGCTGTTCGGCTATGGACTGCAGATCTTTACCGGGCTCTGTTTTCGGCCCCGTAGAGTGGCGAATAACCAGTCGTGCGGGGAGAATCGAAGATGTATGCAGCATTTCGTTATCACCGCTATCAAGGATGCGGCGCACAGCCTCTTTTCCTTGTAAATCGAGGTCTAGCGAAACGGTCGTCAGCGCCGGATAGAAGAATGAACTTTCATAGGTATCATCGTAACCAATCACCGATTTCTCCCCCGGGATCGGCACCTGATGCTGATGAAAAGCGCTCAGGACACCCAATGCCATCTGATCGTTTCCCACCAGCACCGCGGTGAAGTTCGGTGTCTCGCGCAGCATTTGCAGCGCACCGGCGTAACCGCTCTGTGCATCCCAGTTGCCACGAACCACTGTGACAGGTTGCAGGCCATAACCCTCAAGGGTTTCCATCCAGCTTTTCAAACGTAATTTCGCTGACACCGAGCTTTCCGGTCCGGCCAACAGGGCTATCTCACGGTGCCCCATCTCATAGAGATATTTGACGCTGGCTCGGGTGCCATCCGCTGGATTGAACGAAACGTTAAACACCGAGCTATAGGGGTCAACATCCAAAAAGAGACAGACAATGTCGTCGTTATCAGCGGCGATTTTCTGGGCTTCTTCGGTCTCCAGAGGCACGTTGATAATAACCTTGTTCACCAGTTGCGACTTCAGCTCATTGATCGAATCCTGGATACTTTGGTTGACGCTCTCATCAATCATCGAGATGAGTACCTGATAGCCTTCAACATTGGCATAGCGTTTTACCGCTGCCGCAACTTGTGAAGGAGCGTGTAAGGCCAGAGAAATCGTCACCAGGCCGACAGTATGGCTCTGCTTACCTACCAGCTGCTGTGCAAGGCGATTAGGCACATAGCGCAGCTCCTCAATAGATTTCTCCACCTTGCTACGCGTGGCTTTGGATACATTAGCAGACTTATTGAGTACCCTGGACACGGTCTGATAGGAGACGCCCGCGTGGCGGGCAACGTCTTCTAAAGTCGCGCTTTTAGACTTCATGGTCCGGTTCCTTATGTTGTTATCCCTGGATTGTAACAGGGGCAATATGAAAAAACGCTCACAGCAACATTCCCCTGATGACAATCACCATAAAAAGTACGACGCTCACAATACATTGAATTGTGAATGGACTCACCATCCGTAACAAAATACGCCTATTTATTTGCAGTTAATCACACTATGGCGATCATTCAATTGCCTGAATTTAGGTTTAGGCATTTTATGACATCGGTTATGTGAACGTAATACAAAAATAAGAGGATAGACATGAACACTACGCTGCGCACACTCTCCGTTGCGTTGGCCGCTGCGCTGATTTCACCATCCGTGTTGGCTGCTTCCGCCGCTGTCCCAGGTATCGATTTTCATGGTTATATGCGCGCCGGGGTTGGGGTCTCCGGTGATGGTAGTCAGGCTGAATGGCAAAAAAACAAAATAGGCCGTCTGGGTAACGAATCCGATACCTATGGTGAGCTGGAGTTAGGCTCAGAGGTCTACAAGAAAAACGATGTTAGCTTCTACCTCGATAGTATGGTCAGCATGGTCTCTGACGGCTCCAACGATAACGAAACCACGCTGGATGACGATGCGCAGTTTGGTCTGCGTCAGTTGAACCTGCAAATTAAAGGCTTGGTCCCTGGCGATCCAAATGCGGTCATTTGGGGCGGTAAACGCTACTATCAGCGCCACGATCTACACATCATCGATACCAAATACTGGAACATTTCCGGCTCCGGTGCGGGACTTGAAAACTACACTCTCGGTCCTGGTGCCGTCTCCTTTGCCTGGATCCGCGGCGACGCGAATGACGTTGATTACCGCGTCGATGGCGACAGTGATGTAAACATTAACTATCTCGACCTGCGCTATGCTGGCTGGAAACCGTGGTCTGGTGCCTGGACGGAATTTGGTATCGACTATGCGATGCCGAACACCACTAAAAAGCAGGATACCTACGGAGGACTGTATGATGCTGAAAATGGCGTCATGCTGACCGGTGAAATCAGCCAGGACATGCTGGGTGGTTACAATAAAATGGTTCTGCAATACGCCAACAAAGGACTGGCGCAGAACATGGTCTCCCAGGGCGGCGGTTGGTACGACATGTGGAACTACGTCAATGACGCCACCGGATATCGCGTTATTAATACCGGTTTAATTCCGATTACCGACAAGTTCTCTATTAACCATGTTCTGACTTGGGGCTCTGCGGACAACATTACTGAATACACGGATAAAACACGTATGCTGTCGCTGGTCGCTCGCGGACAGTATCAGTTCACCGAATACGTGCGCCTGATTGGCGAAGTGGGCGGTTTCTATCAAAAAGACAGCTACAAGAACAATACCGAATACAAACAGGCCGGTGAAAAATACACCATTGCGCTGGGCCTGGCCGATGGCCCTGACTTTATGTCACGCCCGGAACTGCGTATTTTCGCTTCATATTTGAATGATTCTGAAAATGGCAAACCATTCGAAGATCAGACTGCCAATAATACGTGGAACTTTGGCGTACAGGTAGAAGCCTGGTGGTAATGATATTTAAACGTGTTTTATCTCCAACTGTAAGGTCGTTAATTACCCTCCGGTAATGATTATTGCCATTGAATAACTTGTTATATTTTCGGGATAACCCATTATTGCGTTATCCCATTTTATTTTATTTAAGACTTGCAAAGTACTCGTCAAGTAATTGTCGTAAAGCATCCGACTGCTTACCGAAAATAGCATGCACCTGCTGCCCCAGAATAATAACCCCCAGCGCACCCTGCTGCTGTAATGCCTGAGAATCAACAATCGCCAGGTTATTCACCGTGACGCGTAAACGGGTAATACAGGCATCAACATGAATAATATTCGACTCACCGCCGAAAGCCTGAATCAAAGATTCAATCTGTTGTTGCTCCGCTATACTCAAAGGCACCGCGGGGCGGGGTTGGGAGAAATAATTCAGAAAGGATTTTAAACTCACCATAATAGACTCCTGATAAGCAGATAAAAAAACGCCTGCTCAAAGAGCAGGCGCGGGTAAAGAGGTATTACGCGTTACGGCTAAGGATACGGCAATCCCATGCTGTTAAGGTCAATGGCGCATTCAGCGCCGCACCGGTCAGGATATCCTGGTAACCCTGCGGCAGCGTAATGCTATGTTGCTGCGTACTGTAGTTTTGCAGGAATACATAGGTGGTTTCGCCATCAGTTCGCGCAGTTGCCACGACCCCCGGCGGCAAATCAGCCTCAACGGCACGCGGCAGCGCCAATTCTTTGCATATGGTAGCGAAGAAATCCCGCTGGAAGGCAAGATCGTTACGTGAAGCAACGTGCCAGGCCTTACCTTTACCGAAATGATTGACGGTAACCGCTGGTCTTCCGGCATAAAAATCATCGCGGTATGTCGCCAGCGGCTCCGCGGCTTCAGTATGAATCAGTTCACACAGGTGGCGTACCTGATACGGCCCCTGCAATCCGCCTTTATTCCCCGCCAGTCCTTGCACCAGGTTATGTTCACCATCGTTCAGGCAGTCGATCTCTTCCGCCCAAATGCCCAACAGCTTACGTAATGGGCCAGGGAAGCCGCCGAGATGGCACAGATCAGTTTCGTTAACGATACCCGTCCAGTATGTTGTAACTAACTGACCGCCGTTGGCGACGAAATCTTCGGCGCGCTCGGCGAATCCCTCTCGTACCATGTACAGCATAGGTGCAATAACCAGCTGATAGGCGCTCAGGTCAACATCCGCATCGATAATATCGACGGCGATCCCCTGCTCCCAGAATGGACGATAGTGTTCGTTGACGGTATTTTCATACTCCATCCCGAGATTACGCGGTCCCTGGGCATCATCCAGCGCCCAGCGGTTTTGCTGGTCAAAGATAATCGCCACTTTGGCATCCGTCCGGCAACCCACCACGCCCGGCAACTTGCTTAACATATCGCCGAGCTTAGTCACTTCACGGCCTACTCGAGTATCCAGGTGGCCTACGTGATCGATAATCGCCCCGTGGAATTTTTCTACCGAACCACGGCTTTTGCGCCACTGGAAATACTGCACCGAATCAGCACCGTGCGCGACGGCCTGGATAGAAGAAAGAATATGCATTCCCGGCTTTTTCAGCTTGCTGGTCGGCTGCCAGTTAGTCGAGCTCGGCGTTGATTCCATCAGCACAAACGGTTTACCGCCCTTCAGGCTGCGCATCATGTCGTGATACATGGCGGTATAGCAAGCCAGCGTGGTTTCATCTTTATCACGGTGCCACATGGGATAGCTATCCCATGAGATGAAGTCCAGCGCCTGCGCCAGCTGCCAGTAGTCGTAATCGTAAAAATACTCCATGAAGTTGGTTGTCACCGGCAGTTCAGCATTCGCTGCTTTCAGAGGGGCCACTTCATGGTGGCAGAAGTCAGTCACCTGCGCGGTGTTGAAACGATGCCAGTCAAGGTTAAGACCATGAATTGAGACTTCCCCCTGCGGGGCTGGAGATTCAATCTGCGACCAGTCGCTGTAGGTATGACTCCAGAAAGTGCTCCACCACGCGTGGTTGAGATTATCCAGGGTTTCATAACGCGCCTTCAGCCAGTCACGGAACCGCTCCTGACACAGCCCGCAGTGGCACTCACCGCCGTATTCGTTGGAGATATGCCAGCCCAGCACCGCCGGGTGTTGTGAGTAACGATCCGCCAGCAGCGTGTTGATTTTTAGGGTTTTCTCACGATAAACCGGTGATGACATGCAGTGGTTATGGCGTCCACCGTGCAGCGCAGGCACCCGATCGCGACCAACGCGTAGCACCTGAGGATACTTCTGCGACATCCACGCCGGACGCGCGCCGCTTGGGGTGGCGAGATAGACATGAATTCCGGCGGCATACAGTTTATCGAGAATACTGTCCAGCCAGCCAAACTCAAATACGCCTTCCTGAGGTTCAAGCTTCGCCCAGCTAAATATCCCCACCGACATCACATTACATTTTGCCTGCTGCATCATAGCAATATCTTTGTCGATAATATCGGGATAATTCTCCCACTGCTCTGGGTTATAGTCAGCGCCATGCAATAGCGCATTAACCTTAGGACTTAAAGGCGCAAATTTTTTCATAATAAACATCCTGAAGTTTAAAGCTGAATGATTAATTAAATACCTTCATCGATGGCAATGCTTTTCCCTGGCAATCAAACAGCGCCTGATTTTCCCGGGCATTGCCCTCTTTCCACTCATCGTGGATATATTTCATTCCGGCAGGTGTCGCCCAGGTATTTCCCGGCACAGCGATCCACGTCGGCTCCCAATAAAAAATACCTTTTCCGCGATGTTCCGGCACGTCGATAACGGCCTGCATTAAATCGTGAATATAATTATATTGTCCTTGTACGGTCGCCGGATAACCGCCATCCTTTTCCTCTTTCGCCTGGAAACTATTTTCCGCGTTATCGCAGTTCTCCAGGGTATAAGCGTAAGCGGCTTCAACAACAATCACATCTTTGTTATAGCGCTTGCTGATATCGTCCATATTGGCTTTCAACGCGCTAATCGGGCCATTCCAGTAGGTGTACATCGACAGACCGATAATGTCGTAAGGCACGTTGTGCTTGCTGATTTCATCAAACCACCAGCGGAAGGTATCGTTTTTGGTTCCTTCTGCCAGATGAAGCATAATTTTCACCTGCTCGCCGTCGGTGAGGTTTTCTTTCAGGCCATCAATAGCCGCGTTAAGCAGTCCTGCGAGGCGATCGAACTCACCACCGCCCTGCCCCCAGCTTTTACCCTCCGGCCACAGCATACCGCCGTTAATCTCGTTACCGATCTGCACCATATCCGGCAGCACGCCCTCCTGTTTAAAGCGGGCAATCGTGTCGCGGGTGTAGTCGTGGATGGTGGTTTTCAGCTGTGGATAGTCCATTTTATCCCAGGCTTTCGGCTTGAACTGCTTACCCGGATCGGTCCAGAAATCGCTGTAGTGGAAATCGAGCAGCAACTTCATACCCTGTGCTTTTACACGCTTTGCCAGCGCCAGCGTTGCCGCCAGATCGTTATCACCGCCACCGTATCCCTGGCCCTGAACATCTTTAGGATCAACCCACAGACGCAGGCGAACATAATTCACGCCATCGGCCTTCAAAATCGCGATCGGATCCTGCTGCTGATTATTGTGGTTATAAAACTTTGCCCCGTGCTTTTCCGCATCCAGCAACGTGGAAATATCCGCACCTTTAATAAAATCAGCGGGCATATTGTTGAACGCCTTCGTTTGCAGCGCATCGGCGGCAAACGTACTGGCGGAGAAACAGCATGCCAGAGAAACAGCAAGCCACGCGGGTGTTAATCTTTTCATGAGGTTATCCTTTTGTACTGCCAGAGGTCAGGCCGGAAACAAAGTATTTTTGCAGCGCCAGATAGAGAATCGCGACCGGGACGGCAATCAGCACCGCTCCCGCCGCATAAGTGGTGTAGCTGGCACCCATTTTCTGCGCCACCAGGTTGTACAGGCCGATCGGCAGCGTGTACTTATCCGGGGTACGCAGGATAGTGCTGGAGAGAATAAAATCCCCCAGCGGGCCGGTGAACGAGAACAGCGCCACCACCGCGAGGATCGGCTTTGACAGCGGCATGATGATTTCGAAAAAAATGCGGAAGCTGCTGGCGCCATCCATACGTGCGGACTCATCCAGATCTTTAGGGATCGCATCCAGATATCCCTTCATAAGCCAGGTATTCATCGGGATCATGCCGCCAACGTAGATCAGCACCAGCGCCAGATGGCTGTTGATCAGCCCCAGCAACTGCGACAAAACAAAGATCGCAATTAGCGCCGAGAACTGCGGGATCATCTGTAGTAACAGGAACAGCATCAGCCCATTCTGTCGTCCTTTGAAACGAAAACGAGAGAACGCGTAGGCGGTGAAGCTCACGCTGATTAAGGTCAGCACCATGGTCATGAAACTGATCTTCATCGAATTCCAGTACCAGGTCAGGTAGTTCACATTGCCATTAAACAGGTCGGCGTAATGCTGGAACGACAGGTTCTCTGGAATAATCGACGTACTCAGCAGACTATTCCCGGCGTTCAGTGATGCCCCTACCGTCCATACCAACGGGTAGATGATGATCGTCGACACCAGGATTACCACCAGCCAGGTCAGTGACAGGCGAATCCACTTTTCGCGTTTAATACTCGGTGATTTAGCCATTTTCTTCCCTTACGCCATGTCGTCGTTTTTGAAGGATTTAGTGGCGCGGAACTGCCACAACGCCAGGCCGACAACGAAAATCGACAGCAGGATCGTAATGGTGGCCGCGATGGCGTATTGCGAAGACGACATCGTCAATTTATAAATCCACGACACCAGAATATCCGTACCCCCAGCATTGGAACCCGCCACCGCAGGGCCACCGTTGTTGAACAGATAGATGATGTTGAAGTTGTTAAAGTTGAAGGTGTACTGGGTGATGATGATCGGCGCAATCGAGTACAGCACCAGCGGCAGAGTAATGGTGCGCAGGCGGGTGTACGCGCTTGCGCCGTCCATGGTGGCCGCTTCATAAAGATCGTCCGGTATCGCCTGCAGTACGCCGGTAGTCATGGCGAAAACAAACGGGAAGCCCAGCCAGGTCTGCATCATGATCAGCGCAGTCTTGGTCCAGAACGGATCGGTCAGCCACGCCTTCGGGCTGATGCCGAAGAAGGATAAAATCGCGTTATTAATCACCCCGAACGAATCGTTGAACATCCCGGCAAAAACCAGAATTGTCACGAACCCCGGCACCGCCCACGGCAGAATAAAAATAGTACGAATCATCGGCTTAAAGCGCAGATCTTTCTGGTTGACCAGAATAGCCAGCAGCACACCGACGGTACATTGCAACGTCGTCGCCAGTAAAGTCCACACCACTGTCCACTGCAACACATCAAAGAAGGTTGAGCGCCAGATGGATAATGTGAAGATGTTGATGAAGTTTTTGAACCCGACCCAATCCACCAGCTTCGCCGGCGGCGTGTGGTAAAGGTTGTAGTTGGTAAAGGCAATGGCAAAACCAAACAAAATCGGGAAGATGACGACAAACACCAGTAGAATAAAGCCGGGGCTAATCATCAGATAGGGAAAACCGTCTCTGAGCAGCATCTGATACTGCTTGCGCACGCTATTTAGCGCCATGCCCTCATCGCGCTTTTTGCCATTTACCCAGGCATCGCGCAGCGAGAGAAAATAGACCAGCAGGCCAAAGGCGACAATCAGTACGCTGATAATCCCTTCCGCCAGCAGGAAAATAGAATTATCCCGCGGAACCTCTTCGCCTAAGGTATATAGCCCCCATAAGCCCTCGCTGAGAAAATCATAAAAAACGCTCATAAAGCTACTCAGCAGCACCAGGAAGACAATCCCCTTCAACCACTGACGGTGATAAAACTGCCCAAAACCCGGCACGATAGCCAGCAACAGGCCGCACCACGCATGGCGTCCTGCGCCGCGCACCTCGGCAATATTTTCGCTGGGATTGATAATCACACACGACTCCTTCTGAAAACGGGAGGAGTACCTCCCGTTCTGTTACATCACCTGATTATTGATTGCTGGCCTGCATCGCTTCGATCTGCATCTTGATCTGCTTCTCAGCCCCATCAAGCGCCGCCTGCGGATCCTGTTTCCCGGTCAGACTAAGCTCCAGAGCGGCATTCGCCGGACCCCAGACTTCGCCCATTTCCGGAATGCCAGGCATCGCCGTCGCCCGCGCCGACTGCACGGCCACCGCGCTGGCCTTTTCGTCATTCTTAATCACCGGATCGTCAATCATCGCTTTCAACGGCGGGATTTCGCCGGTCGCGATATAGCGCGCTTTCACGTACTGCGGCTGGTTGATGAATTCGATGAACTGCTGCGCCAGAGCTTTGTCTTTGCTCCACGTCGAGACGACATAACCTTTCACACCGAGGAAGGAGCTCATTGGTTTGCCGTCCGGCAGCATCGGTAGCGGCACGACCCCGTAGTTGATGCCTGCTGCTTCATACGGCTGGAAGGCCCACGGACCGTTAATCACTGCCGCCGCTTTCTTCTCGGTGAACAGTGAATCGATAGCATTAAGTCCGTTATCCCCAAGGATCCCGGCCGGGAAAACCTTTTCGGCATAGAATTTTTTCAGGAAGGTGACCGCTTCCACCGCGCCAGGTTTATTCAGGCCAACGTCCTGCGGGTTAAAACCACCTTTGTCGTTCTTGCCGAAGATGTAGCCGCCCATTGGCCCGATAGCGCCCCAGCTGTAATAGATCTGATCAAACTTCGCCAACAGGCCGTATTTGCCCTCTTCGCGCTGTTTTTTCGAATAGTCGAACCACGCCTGCAGGCTATCCAGCGGCTGGGCAATCAGGTCTTTGTTGTAAATCAGCACCAGGGTTTCCACCGCTTTCGGCACGCCGTACAACACATTATCCATGTGGAAAGCGTTGATTGACGCAGGTGTGAAAACGTCTTGTTTTGCCTTGTCCAGCGTCAAAGGCGATAAAAGCCCCTGTACAACCGCGCCGCCTAGCTGATCGTTCGGGATAACCAGTACATCAGGGCCAATACCCGCCGGGCCATCAAGGCGCAGCTTTTCCAGCTGCTGGGCGTAAGGCATCTCCTGCACATTCACCTTAACGTTGTACTGCTTTTCAAAATCACTCACCGCGGTTTTGATACCGTCAGATTTCTTAATGTCTTCCCAGACGTTGAGCTGCCCAGCCGCGTGCGCCTGCAGACTCACTAACTGCCCGGCAGACAAAGTGGTAAGGATCAGTGCAGCAAGAGTATTCTTTTTCATTATCAACCTCATGTGAAGGTATAACAATTAAATGGTTTTTATTGAGTGGTACGACTTTTTGTAATGTTTAAACCTATTGATAAACGGTGATTCATGATGAAAACCACTGTCACATTGAATTTGTTATACGCTACGCTTTGAATGCGGATAAAACTACTGAAAGCTGCCAGTTGTGTGATCATGATTGCAGAAATGAAACATCACTGTATGGCGCAAAAACGCTGGAAGTTATAGTTATCACATGACTTTAGTGTCGTTGAGCATCGTCAGGCTGAATTGTTATACGTTATACAAAACCACATTACAGCCCTAATCCCAACGGCAAACAACGGCTACTAACCCGGGGAATGTTGATGTCCAATATACGACTGAGGAATGTCACCAAGCGGTTCGGCAGTACAGTGACGCTGCATCAGGTAAATCTTGATATTGAAGATGGTGAATTTGCGGTTTTCGTCGGCCCGTCCGGCTGCGGTAAATCTACGCTACTGCGCATGATTGCCGGACTCGAGGAGGTCAGCGACGGTGAAGTGCTGATTGGCGATGAAGTGATGAACGACGTGGTACCAGCCCATCGTGGCGTAGCGATGGTATTTCAGTCTTACGCGCTTTATCCGCATATGACGGTTGCGGAAAATATGGGCTATGGCCTTAAGGTCAATAAAGTCCCGAAAGATGAAATTCGCCGTCAGGTTGAGATGGTGGCAAAAACGCTGCAGCTTTCGCATCTGCTGGATCGTAAACCTAAACAGCTCTCAGGTGGCCAGCGCCAGCGCGTGGCGATTGGCCGCGCTATTGTGCGCAATCCGCGAGTGTTTATGTTTGATGAACCGCTCTCTAACCTTGATGCTGAATTACGCGTCGAGATGCGTCTGCATATCGCCAAACTACACCACGAACTCAAGACCACCATGGTCTATGTCACCCACGATCAGGTCGAAGCAATGACTCTGGCCGATAAAATAGTCGTAATGAACTACGGCAAAGTTGAGCAGATGGGCTCACCGATGTCGCTGTATTACAATCCGGTCAATAAATTCGTTGCAGGATTCATCGGTTCACCGAAAATGAACTTCCTTCCCGCCACGGTGACCGCCTGGCAGCCAGGCCAGCTCAGCGTGAAGATGGCGCAAGATCACCATCTGACGCTCAATATCACCACCTCGCCGCTGCTGCCTGGTGCCGCGGTTACGCTCGGTATTCGCCCTGAGCATCTCTCAACCAACGTGAACACAGGGACCGTCGTTGAGTTTCAATGTGAAGTGGTCGAGAGACTGGGCAACAATACCTATCTGTTCGGTCAGTGTTATGGCCATGATAACGTCAAAATCCTGCTGCCCGGCGACGTTCATTTCCGCCCATGGCAGAAAATTAGCGTTGCGTTCGACGATCGCTACTGCATGGTGTTCGATGAAAATGACCTGCGGATTAGCGCCGATATCTCTGCACCGGATGCCCATTAAGTACAACATCTGGCTGTCATGATTACGCTTTAGAATATGAATATATGCTGATAACCCTTATTGTCAGCATGCCAGCCCTCGTTTTTCTCCGCATCGCTCAAAGCGTTAAGCGCCGCGGATCATCCACTGTTTGCCCGAAATCGTCGGTATCTCGCGATTCGGGCTTTTTTATCCCGCGCAACTCTGATTTCCTGACCACTACGTTTTTTATCTTTCGCGTATACTCATCGAACCCCTCGATAAATTAAGGAAATACTCATGACGACCCGGCATCAAGTGAGTCTGGTTACAGGGGTCCTAATACTTGCCATTATTTTGCCTATAGTCCTGAGTATCTGGTTGGCAACCCAGCAGGCCAAAATGCAGTTTTACACCGAACTGGATAATTTTTCCGCCCGCGTTCTGGAGCGCGTTCAGCAGGTAGCCAACCAGGCACGAGAAGCGCTCAAGGAAGCGGATACCCACACGGCCGCCACCTGTAGCCCACAGCACTTACTCGAAATGCGGCGCATTGCCTATACCCATCGCTACGTGCAGGAGGTTCTGTGGTTACGCGATGGCATTCCGCAGTGCTCTTCTCTTGAGGATCACCAGGTTTCAGTAACCTTTCCGGTACCTGATCACATCACTAGCGACGGCTATCGTGCCTGGCTTACATCGGTTAACGACCTGGGCCTGCAACATAAAATGACGGCAATGGGCAGCGAGAATCATGTGGTGATGATTGATCCCACTTCGTTTATTGATGTGATTCCATTAGGCCAGGAAGAGATTCACACTCTCTTGTTCGGAACCAAGCGCAATCAGATTATTATCAGCAGTAAGCCGCTCAATGCGGTAGCCTGGGCGAAAATTAAACGCCTGGATGCCGATACGCTGACTATCAATAATACCGTTTATCGTATTCACACCATTCCCGAGCTGGGTCTGGCTATCGCCACCTGGTCATCCACGCTGCCATTACAGAAAAAACTCCATCAGCAGCTGATACTGTGGCTACCGATTGGTCTATTCACTAGCCTGCTGGCCTCGTTCCTGCTTCTTCGCTTGCTAAGAAGATTACGCTCACCGCGCTACGGGATGCTAGACGCCCTGCACTCCAACGCCATTCAGGTGTATTACCAACCCATAATTTCGCTACAAAGTGGAAAAATCGTTGGCGCTGAAGCGCTGGCGCGCTGGCAGCAACCGGATGGTAGCTTTTTATCGCCGGATATTTTTATTCCGCTTGCCGAACAGACCGGGCTTATCACCCGCTTAACGGAAGATATTGTCAGAAAAATCTTTACCGACCTTGGCCCCTGGTTACGCCAGCGTCCGGATATCCATATTGCGATTAATCTGTCGGTCGATGACTTGCGTTCGCCAAAGCTGCCGCAGCTTTTACGCGAACAGCTTCTTATCTGGAATATCCATGCCCAGCAAATCATCCTGGAAATTACCGAACGCGGTTTTGTTGATCCGCAAATCACCCTGCCGGTTATCGCGGGCTACCGCAAGGCAGGGCATCGTATCTCCATTGATGATTTCGGTACCGGCTACTCCAGCCTGAGCTATTTGCAAAAACTGGACGTTGATACTCTGAAAATCGATAAATCGTTTGTCGATACGCTGGAGTACAAACCGCTTACGCCGCACATTATCTAGATGGCGAAAGCGCTTAATCTGGCGACCGTTGCGGAAGGTGTGGAAACCGAAAGCCAGCGCGACTGGCTGCGCGATCATGGCGTGCAATATGCCCAAGGCTGGCTTTACAGCAAGGCTCTGCCGAAAGAGAAGTTTATCCTGTGGGCAGAGAATAACCTCAAAGCACACCCCACAGAGCCTGATGAAAATCGCGCCTGAATTCACTTCAGGTAGGATTTGACCACCTGCATGACCACTTCAAGATCGGCTTCACGCTGGCCTTCTTCTGGTTCTTTAACGACATGGTCCGTTAAGTGTCCCTGGATAACCTGCAACATCATACCGTTGACCGCCCCGCGGATCGCCGCAAGCTGCTGCAACACCTCTGCGCATTCATGTTCCCGATTGAGCATTTTCTCCAGCGCCGCACTTTGCCCCTGAATTTTCTTCAATCTGGTCAATAACATCTTCTTGTGACGAACGGTATGTGACATATCGCGATCCACTCTTGAATGAGTCAATTTTTGCCGCTAAAGGCCTTTGTATGGAATGACAACAGCATAACATGCTCTACTCCCCCGGAGTATTTTTCTACTGGGGGGTAGTATTTATTTACTGGGGGGGAGTAGCATACGATCACTTTTAGCGGGGGCTGGTTATGAACGATTTCACTTCACTTTTGCAGCAAGGCAATGCCTGGTTATTTATACCCAGCGCCATTCTGCTCGGCGCACTGCACGGCCTCGAGCCGGGGCACTCTAAAACAATGATGGCGGCATTTATTGTGGCGGTGCGTGGCACGTTGAAGCAGGCGGTACTGCTGGGGCTAGCTGCGACTATATCGCATACGGCGGTCGTCTGGTTGGTGGCGATGGCGGGTTTATGGTTTGGTCGCGGCTGGGACGCGCAGACATCAGAACCCTGGTTTCAGCTGATTTCAGGGATCCTTATCGTACTGATCGCCTGCTGGATGCTGTGGCGAACCTGGCGCGAATCTCGCCCGCATGAACATGAACATGAACATGAACATGAACATGAACATCATCATGATCACCACCATCCACATGAATACAACTCTCCCCCTCATCAAGGTCCGCTGGTTGCCTCCGACTGGCAGGACGCGCACCAGCGAGCGCATGCAGAAGAGATCAATCGTCGCTTTAACGGACAACAAGTCACCACCGGACAAATCATGTTATTCGGGCTAACGGGTGGTTTAATCCCCTGTCCGGCATCAATTACCGTATTGCTCATTTGCCTGCAGTTGAAAAAATTCTCACTGGGAGCGACGCTGGTATTGGGGTTTAGCGTGGGACTGGCGCTTACCTTAGTCACCTCTGGCGCGATTGCGGCTTTAAGCGTGAAACACGTCGCCAACCGCTGGCCAGGGCTAAACAATCTGTCGCGAAAAGCACCGTGGATTTCCGGCACGCTGATTATCGTGGTGGGTTTCTATATGATGCTGCATGGCTGGAGCAGTTTGTAACGAAGCTATTGCCATCCCCACTGGGAGCGGGGATGGCAGAGATGAATTACTCATCCAGTAGCGGTACGAAACCGCCGAAAATCATTCGTTTACCGTCAAATGGCATATTATCGCCGAACTCTTTCATCCGCGGATCGGCCATCATTTTGGCGTTGGCGGCATCCCTGGCTTCTTTCGAAGCATATTCAATCCAGCTAAACACCACCTCTTCATCATCTTCAGCTTTCACTGCCATACGGAAGTCGGTCAACTTTCCATCGGGGACATCATCCGCCCAACACTCCACCACGCGCAGCGCGCCAAACTCTTTAAAGAGTGGCGCGGCCTTTGCTGCCATTTCGCGGTATGCCTCCTTATTTTCCGCCGGTACGGCAACAACAAAACCATCAACGTACTTCATGAGTTAATTCTCCGAAGTGAACAGCACAGCCGGAGAACCCGGCTATATCTGAATTGATAAGTTTAGTATCTGCTCTTGATGACGGCTTAAAATCAGGAAATAACCTCACTGCGTTTTGCCGACGCTTTGCGCGTAATTGACTGACGAAACCACGGCAAGCACAGCTGAATCAGTGGCCCAATCGTTAGCGCATAAAGTACGGTACCTACGCCAAATTTACCGCCTAACAGCCAGCCAATCAGCAGAACCGATACTTCAATCGCCGTACGAATGCCGCGCAACGACCACCCTGTACGTGCATGCAGGTCAGTCATCAGACCATCGCGAGGACCCGGGCCGAAACCGGCACCAATATACATGCCAGTTGCCAGTGCATTCAGCACGATAGCCCCCACCAGCAGGAGGCTGCTCGACACGAGCGATTCGATAGGCGGCAATACTGCCAGAGTGGCATTTGCTGCCAGCCCTAACACAACCACATTACTCACTGTACCCAGACCCGGCATTTGCCGTAGCGGGATCCACAATAGCAGCACCGCCGCGCCGGTCAGGATCATCACCGTGCCGAAATCCAGACTGAATTGTTTGCCAATCCCCAGATGAAAAACATCCCACGGATCGGCCCCGAGATTGGCATGAACAAATAGCGCGGTCGATACGCCGTACAGGACCAGACCGATGTAAAGTTGCAGTAAGCGACGTACCATTTTTCACCTCAGAGTCATTGCGATTTCCGCTATCATCAGTAAAAATGGATTGATAATTAATGGCCAGTTTTTAAAAAGTGGATTGCTATGTCATCTCGTCGCTTTGGTTCACAATCGCTGGTACGCCTGCTCGGTAACTGGCAAGAATCCACCTCCCGTACGCCGCTCTGGCGTCAGTTAGCTGAAGCTCTACGCCTGCTAATCCTCGATGGTCGCCTGGCTTTGGAAACCCGGCTACCCGGCGAACGTGAACTGGCAGCCGCTCTGAATATCAGCCGCACTACGGTTGCCAGCGCGCTCGGGCAACTGCGAGAGGAGGGCTATCTCTACAGTCGCCAGGGCAGCGGATCGCGGATCGCTCTGCCGGAACGCCCGGTAAATATGGCAGCCAAAACGCCGGATCCGTTGTCAGTCAATCTGGCCGTTGCTGCGCTCAGCGCTGGACCTGAGATCCATCAAGCCTACAGTCAGGCTCTCAAGATCATGCCTCAGCATTTATCCAATACCGGTTACGATCAGCAAGGCCTGCAGCTTCTTCGCGAAGCGATCGCCCACCGCTATAGCGAGCGCGGCCTGCCGACGCGCAGTGATGAAGTGATGATCGTCAATGGAGCGCTAAGCGGATTTGCTCTGGTGCTGCGTTTATTAACCGGGCCAGGCGATCGCGTGGTGGTAGATGCGCCGACTTACCCCATGGCGATCAGCGCAATTCAGGGAGCATCGTGCCGCCCGGTTGGCGTCGCGTTACCAGCGCAGGGATGGGATTGCGACGGTCTGGCAGCGACAATCGCGCAAACGGCCCCGCGACTGGCCTGGCTGATGCCCGACTTTCATAACCCCACTGGTCGTTGTATGGATAGCGCCACGCGCCAGCGGGTTGCCGATATCGCAGCGCAAACCCGCACCACTCTGGTGGTCGATGAGACGATGGTCGATTTATGGTACGACGCCCCACCACCGCCTCCATTAGCGACGTTTAATCCGGACGCGCCGGTAATCACTATCGGCTCCGCGGGGAAAAGTTTTTGGGGAGGGTTGCGCATAGGCTGGATCCGCGCGTCTTCGCGAACCATTGCATCGCTGGTCCAGGCACGCGACTCCCTCGATCTGGGCTCTCCGCTGCTGGAACAACTGGCCTGCTGTTGGTTACTGGAAAATGAAAAAACGCTGTTACCATCACGCCGGACGATGCTGGCCGCCCGCAGGGACATGTGCGGCGAACTGATGGCTGAGTTTTTCCCGCATTGGCGTTTTACGTTGCCCGAGGGGGGGCTCTCTTTTTGGGTGGAATTACCAGGAATGCTGGCGACACTGTTTTCGGTGCGGGCAGAAAGTCGCGGGATTCATATCGGAACAGGAACGCGTTTCGGTCTGGCAGGCGCATTTGACCGTTATTTACGTTTGCCCTTCACGCTGTCTGATGAGGAACTACGCAACGCCTTTAATACGCTGCAGCCGCTATGGCATAGCCTTACGGAACAGAAGGATAATTTTCGCCTGCGGAAAATCATATAATAAAATATCGACGGGCTGGAGCCAGCCCGTCAAAAACCATCATCCATGATGCATATGAGATGTTTTTATAAAATTGCCATTCAATCTTGTCATTACGACATGTCAGTCCGATGACAAAAATGAAATAATTTCATCAATGCTGGCGCGGAATCGCAAAACCTTTTAGCGATATAATAAAACCATCTTCATCTTTTTTAATTTTTGCACCGGTATCACACCAATCGGATGCAATGCGAAAAAACTCATCGCTACCAATATTCCAGTTCAGACGTACATGCTTAACATAGCCGGATCGTAGCATGTCGCAGGCTTCGCTATAGTTGCTGGCTGTAGAGAGTTGTTGTTTCATTTTCTCTTCTTCAGAATTTTACGTAACGCTTTGATTTCTTTAGGGGTTAATGGAGACGTTTCCTCTTCGGTATGCTGGCTATCGATATCTTCCTCCGAAACCCCCGCCTCGTCTGCTGAATCCACTACCTGAAAAGCTAGCAACAGCAGTTTCTCCGTCGTTGTCCCTAAATTCTCGTTATTTTCTTCCGCATACTGACGCAGTTTTTCTTTTAACTCGCTATCAATTTTTACGTTCAGAACCACAGTGGTCATAATCACGCTTCCCGTGAAATAAAATTATCATATAATTAATACACGAAGTTAACATGCTGATCCAGAGATATATCTCCAGCTTATACCCTTAATAATTCTAGTTGCTTAAAGGCGGCAAGGGAGTGAGTCCCCAGGAGCATAGATAACTATGTGACTGGGGTGAGCGAGCGTAGCCAACACATAAGCAACTTGAAGTATGACGGGTATATATCTAACAACATTTTCCCATAACTAATTTGCACGCCATATATGACACGAAAATGACATTAATATTTCAGTTAAATTTCAATTTTATGACACAATGATTTTCTGGCATAAGAACCAAGCATTTTAGGAATAAAATAAAATACACAAAATAACTGTGGATATTAAATATTGAGAGAGGGAAAAGTCACAACTTTACTGTGGGATAGAAAATTTTGAGACCCAGAAATGGGTGGGGGCCCTGCCAGCTACATCCCGGCACACACGTCGTCTGCTCTGGCTGCTTCCTTCCGGATCTGACCTGGTAAACAGAGTAGCGTTGCGGGAGAACCAACAGAGCCCCCATTGAGAGCGCTAGTTACCTAACGCGCTGGCGCATTATCCCTGCTGAGCTAGTGAATTGCAAGCTGCCGCCGATCGGCTGCTGATTTATTGCGCAAAGCCAGCAAATGAGTATCACAGGATACTTCTCGATACACTCCAGCGAGGTGAAATCAAGAGATTGCGAGCGTACTCTCAGCACAATTTCCCGTCGTCATTCATAATACCAGACATGCTTTGTATCCTTTTTAATCAATACGTTATCCCAATGGTACCTGAATGAGTGAATTACCGCGTTTAATCACCACCCTGGCAATGCCCCCTATCGACGAAGTCACCGTTCCTTTCCATGGTTTAAACTTCCTGCGCCCAGAGCTGATGCTGGATTTCATCACGATTAGCGATGCCCAACTGCTGGCTGTGACGTCGGTTGCGCTGCTTTACTCCAGCGTCGGCGTGCTCCAGCACGTTGAACTGCGCAAGTTGCCCATCGAAGTTAGCGGCCGCGTGGTGTACCCGATATCAACGCTTAAGCTCCCGGCAATGCGGGCTAAACTTATCATTAACGCTCAGTCCAAACGCCTGAAGTTTCTTGAAAGCCTGCTGAGCAATACCCCGAACGAAAATATCCATGGTATGCAGATCCTTGGCCTGGCACTGGAATTTACCGTTGCAAAATCGGCTTGAGTCGTCATCTGTACAGTCTGCCGTCCAACGCTTATCCTGAACGTTTTCCGGCAACAGGACGTACCATGGATTCTCACGATACCTTTCCACAGCGGGTCTGGCAGATAATCGCCTCTATACCGGAAGGCTACGTTGCCACCTATGGCGACATCGCCCATCTGGCAGGCTCGCCGCGCGCTGCACGCCAGGTCGGGGGAGTGTTAAAGCGTCTACCGGAAGGCTCTACTCTCCCCTGGCATCGAGTGGTCAACCGCCGCGGGGACATCTCTCTGACGGGTCCCGATCTGCAACGTCAACGACAGGCGCTACTGGCGGAAGGCGTGCAGGTTTCCGGTAGCGGTCATATTGACCTGCAGCATTACCGTTGGATTTATTAGAGGCAAAAAAAGGCCCCTGAACAGGGGCGCTGATGATTTTATTGCGCGACAGGGGCAGCGTTGGCTACCGGAACAGCCGTCTGCTGGACCGGCACCAGTAACAGATCGGCACGATTGCCCCCCTGGTTTATCACCGTTTGCACGGTATCAGTGATAAACATCAACTGGCCATTCACGGTAATTGCTGAACTTAACAAAATGCGTGCGTTAGGCTTAATGTCTGCCTGGTTGTAAGGCAAAACAAAGTTAAACGGCGCCTGCTTCCCTTCCGTCCTTACCGCTTTTTGCGCCAACACGTGCGCTGGAGCATCAGCCAGAGACGCATCTGACAAGGTAACGGTCAATACTGCATCCGGCGGCAACGCCACGCGCTGTCTAATATTGATTGTCCCGGAAACGTTAGGCTGCTGCTGCGAGGAGCTCAGTGAGGCAATGCCATAAGGATCGGGCGCTGCCGTTTGATTTGCTGCATTGCCGTTGTGATTATTCGCACAGGCGGTCAACGTAGCCGCTACGGCTAAGGCACTTAACATATAGGCAAATTTCATTATGTTCTCCTTTTCATCCCTACTGTAACAGGAGTACATCCTGCCAGAATCAGGGACAGGACATTAGTATCGTGAATAAGTGTGGCACAGATCTCAGATCTCTTCCTGGAAAGGAGCTCATATTCAGATTATTACACCCATCGGACCACTTGCGATTCCAGGTTATACTTTGCCTCAATTACGCGCTGCACAAGGCAGTTATCATTGATTGAGGGTCACTATGAGTCAGGCACTATCCAATCTGCTGGCATTGTTAAATCTGGAAAAAATTGAAGAAGGGCTATTCCGCGGGCAGAGCGAAGATCTGGGATTACGCCAGGTTTTTGGTGGCCAGGTGGTTGGCCAGGCATTGTATGCGGCAAAAGAGACAGTCCCCACTGAACGCCTGATTCACTCATTTCATAGCTATTTTCTGCGGCCCGGCGATAGCCAGAAACCGATAATCTATGATGTGGAAGTCCTGCGTGATGGCAATAGCTTCAGCGCCCGGCGAGTCGCGGCCATTCAGAACGGTAAGCCGATTTTCTACATGACAGCCTCTTTCCAGGCCCCGGAGTCTGGCTACGAACATCAGAAACCGATGCCGTCAGCTCCTGCGCCGGACGACCTCCCCTCTGAAACAGATATTGCCCGCAAGCTGTCCCATTTACTGCCGCCGCAGGTTAAAGATAAGTTTCTCTGCGATAAACCACTGGAGATTCGTCCGGCTGAATTCCATAACCCGCTGAAAGGCCACGTTGCACAACCAACGCGTCAGGTGTGGATCCGCGCTAACGGCGCAGTACCGGAGGATCTCCGTATTCATCAGTATTTACTGGGCTATGCTTCAGACTTCAACTTCCTGCCAGTAGCTCTGCAGCCGCACGGCGTGGGATTTCTTGAGCCGGGAATGCAGGTTGCTACTATCGATCATTCAATGTGGTTCCATCGTCCGTTCAATATTAACGAATGGTTGCTTTATAGCGTTGAAAGCACATCGGCCTCCAGCGCTCGCGGTTTTGTACGCGGGGAGTTCTATACCCAGGACGGCACTCTGGTGGCTTCGACGGTACAGGAAGGGGTCATGCGCAACCGCAACGCGTAAAAAACAGAGCCTCCCCTAAGGGAGGCTATGTTGCTTCAGGAGATAACGCTATTTATCAGGCGTTGTAGGCGTTCTCGCCGTGGCTGTTCACATCCAGACCTTCGCGTTCCTGATCTTCCGGTACGCGCAGGCCAACGGTCATATCAGCAACTTTGTAGCCAATGAACGCGACGATGCCGGACCAGACGATGGTGATGGCGATACTTTCCAACTGTACCAGAACCTGATGGCCCATGGTCACGCCTTCTGCGTAACCGACGCCGCCCAGAGAGGTTGCGGCAAAGATGCCGGTCAGGATACAGCCGACGATACCGCAGACACCGTGAACGCCGAACACATCGCACGGGTCATCAACACGCAACCAGCGTTTCAGTACGGTGACGCCCCACAGGCCCGCCAGGCCCGCCGCGATACCGACAATCAGAGAACCACCGACACCGATATAGCCACATGCTGGTGTAACCCCAACCAGTCCTGCGATCGCCCCGGAACATGCGCCCAGCAGAGATGGCTTACCGCGGGTAACCCATTCACCGAAGGTCCACGCCAGGATAGCCGCCGCAGTCGCCACCACGGTGTTGACAAAAGCCAGGCCCGCAATTTCGTTCGCCGCGCCAGCAGAACCGGCGTTGAAGCCAAACCAACCAACGTAGAGGATCGCGGTACCGGTGAAGACCATCGGCAGGTTATGCGGCTTGAACGCTTCTTTGCCGAAGCCAACGCGTTTGCCCATCATGTAAGCACCCACCAACCCGGCGACGGCGGCGTTGATATGTACAACGGTACCACCCGCGAAGTCCAGCGCACCGTGCGTTGCGAGCAGACCACCGCCCCAGACCATATGCGCAATCGGCACATAGGAGAGCGTCATCCACACCACCACGAAAATCAATACCGCAGAGAAACGGATCCGTTCCGCCAGCGCGCCAACAATCAGGCCGACGGTGATACAGGCAAAAGAGCCCTGGAAAGCAACGTGAATATATTGATAGAAGCTGCCCATCAGCGCTTTGAGTTCAATATTCTTCAGCATGACCCAGTCAAAACTACCGAAGAAGCTGCCGCCAGTGCCGAAAGCTAATGTATATCCGTAAACCACCCACAGCACACAGACCAGCGCAAAAGTCACAATAACCTGAGTCAGCATGGAGAGAACGTTTTTACCGCGGATCAGGCCGCCGTAGAACAGCGCGATGCCCGGAATAGTCATAAACAGCACCAGTGCGGTGCAAATCATCATAAAGGCGTTGTCGGCTTTATCTGCTACTGCCGGAGCGGCCATTGCCAACCCCGGAAGAAGCGCCAGCGCTCCCAGACCTGTTTTCATTGTTGCTATCTTCATTGTTTCGTTCCCCATCACTGTGTGGTCTGAAAGTTACAGTGCCGCTTCGTCAGATTCGCCGGTACGGATGCGAATGACGCGCTGCAACTCGGCGACAAAGATTTTGCCGTCGCCAATTTTTCCGGTATAAGCCGCTTTACTAATGACATCGACGACTTCATCGAGCTGATCGTCGGCAATGGCCACGTCAATCTTCACCTTCGGTAAAAAATTGACGCTGTATTCAGCTCCGCGATAAAGTTCCGCATGGCCTTTCTGACGGCCGAACCCTTTTACTTCAGTGACCGTCAGGCCCTGAATTCCCATCGAAGATAATGCTTCACGCACGTCTTCCAGTTTGAATGGTTTGATTACCACGGTAACCAGCTTCATAAGTCCCCTCCAGTCAGAATTCGGTAATGGCCACGGCTAACACATAGGGAATAAAGCAAGGGCTATGCCAGAAATGAAAAAGGACCGCAAAGCGGCCCTTCTGGAGGGAGAAAGAAAAGAAATCGCTTGAAACGAAGCGGAAAAACGCCATGACCGCCTAAAAATGCACCATTTCAGTGCGTGATATGTGACGTTTTTGCACCACCGCAAACCGCCAAACCCGCGCTGCCTGCTCATGGTGCATCAGGCAATAAGCGACTCTTCCTGCGCGCTGGCCGCCAGCTCTTCGCCAGCCAGCTGCAGCTGGTACATCTGCCAGTAACGACCTTTTGCCGCCAGCAGCTGTTGATGATTCCCGCGCTCTACGGCCTGGCCGCGATGCAGCACCAGGATAGTATTGGCCTCAACGATGGTCGATAAACGGTGGGCGATAACGACAAGCGTAGTGTGCTCGCGAACCCGCGCCAGGGCCTGCTGGATCGCCTGCTCAGTACCTGAGTCGATATTGGCCGTTGCTTCATCAAGGATCAGCACCTGCGGGGTATCAACCAGCACCCGTGCCAGCGCCAGCAGTTGCTTCTGACCAACGGAGAGATTGTTCCCCTGCTCGCCCAGTTGCGTATAAATCCCGTCTTCCATTTCGCGGGCCAGCTCTGCCAACTGCACCGCTTCCAGCGCCTCCCAAACCTGCTCTTCGCTGATGTCACGACCGAGGGTAACGTTGGCATAGAAGGTATCGGCCAGCACCACAGGGTCCTGCTGCACCATTGCAATCCCCTGACGCAGCGCGCTGTGGCTTAATGAAGAGAGCGGACGGCCATCGATACGAATTTCACCTTTGGTCAACGGGTAGTAGCCCATCATCAAGCTAGCAAGAGTGCTTTTGCCGCTACCAGTATGACCGACCAGCGCCACGAAGCTGCGGGACGGGATATCAAGATTGATATCCTGCAATACCAGACTGTCATCGCGGTAGGCAAAAGAGACATTATCGATACTGACTGCCCCGCTACGCAGTGGTTCGCTATCCTCTCCCCACGCCTGACGCGGCCTGTCCATCAGTTCGAAAACTCGCTCCCCCGCCACAACTGCCTGCTGTAGCATCGACTGTTGAGTTGTCAGTTCGATCAGCGGTTCGTTCAAACGGCCAAGGTAGCTAATAAAGGCGTAGAGGACCCCCACTTCGATGGTCCCTGTGCTGCTGAAGCCAAACAGCATCAGCAGGCCGCAGAGGATCAGTGAAGAGAACAGGCTCAGCAGCGGGCGTAACAGGAAACCGTCAAGGCGCAAAGTTTGCATCCGCGCCAGGTAGTGCGCATAGCTGGCCTCGCGCATCCGTTCGCCGAACCGCGCCTGCTGGCGGAACTGCTGAATGACGCCCATACCGTTAATCACTTCGTTGAAACCATCGTTGATATCCGCCAGCCAGGCGCGAACCCGTCTGACGATTGGCGTGCTGTAACGCTGATAAATCATCATCACGATCAACACCGCCGGGAAGATAGCGATCGCCACCAGCGCCATCCGCCAGTCAAGGCTGAACATCGCCACCAGCATCGCGCCAATCAGCGCGGCGCTGCGCAACACCGTTGCCACTACGGTCACGTACAGATCGCGGATCACCTCGGTATCGTTGGTGACTCGCGAAATAAGCTGCCCCACCGGTTGAGTATCAAACTCGCTGAGCGGCTGGCGCAGGGCGGCATCCATCACGTCACTACGCAGTTGCTGCACCACGCCAACCGCCGCGCGGTTAAACAGCAGCGACTGGCAGTAATGCAGGCCAGCAGCCAGAAGTTGCAAGCCAAGATAGGCCACCGCAAGACCGCTAACCAGCTTCAGCGGCAGCGAATTTTTCGCCACCATGTTGTCGATGAAATAGCTAATCAGCAGCGGACCACTGACCTCCGCCACCGCCGCCACCCACATAATGGCAACGGCAATCATCAGCTGTTTACGCCACGGGGAACCGTAGGCCAGCAGGCGTTTTAACGTCGGCCAGAGTTGAGTGAAACTACGCACCTGTGACCTCCTCGTGATCCTGCACAACATCATCCAGCGCCGCTTCGAGCTGCTGGTAGCGGTACATATCGCGATACCAGCCAGGCTGTGCGGCAAGGGCTTCGTGGCGACCACGCTGGGCCACGTGCCCATGCTGCATCACCAGAATCTCGCTGGCCTCAGTCAACGCCGATAAGCGATGGGCGCTGATGATCACCGTTCTCCCCTCACCCCACTGTCGCAGGTTATGCAAAATTTGATGCTCCGTACGGCCATCCACTGCCGACAGCGCATCATCAAGAATCAGGATCTCGGCTTCCAGCAGCAGCGCGCGGGCTATGGAAATGCGCTGCTTCTGCCCACCAGAAAGCATCACGCCGCGCTCACCAACTTCGGTGTTATATCCCTGCGGCAGGCGCAAAATATCTTCATGAACGCTGGCAAGCCGCGCAACGTGTTCAATTTGTTCCTGCGTAGCGTCCGGTCTACCCAGCGCAATATTGCTGGCAACGGTATCGGAAAATAAAAACGGCGTCTGATTCACCACCGCCAGCCGGGCGCGCCAGCTATCCAACTGGAGTCGGGTCAGAGGAACGTCATGGAAGCGGATATCACCATCGGTGACATCAAAATGGCGCTGAATCAACGCCAGAATGGTACTTTTACCGGCACCCGTCGGCCCACATATCCCCAGCATTTGACCAGGCTGTAGCGTAAAGTTGACCTTTTCCAGTGAGGATTTATGCGCCTGCGGATAGATAAATTCGCGAACGGCAACGTTGAGCGTACCGCGGCCTTCAGGTGCAGGTTCGCTTCCGTCTTTAACTACCGGGGCCTCTTCCAGCATGGTGCGAATGCGCGAATAGGCCGCACTCCCGCGCTCAACGATGTTAAACATCCACGCCAGCGCCAGCATCGGCCAAATCATCAGGCCAAGGTACATAATAAAGCTGGTAAGCTGACCCAGGGTCATGCTGCCTTGCAGCACCATCCAGCTACCGCCACCGATCGCCAGCAGGTTGGCGGTGCCAATCGCAATATAGATCGTCGGGTCAAAGCGGGCATCAATGCGCGCCACGCGCATATTTTTCGCCCCGGTATCCGCAGCATCGGCGGCGAACTGCGCCGATTGCCGATCTTCAAGGCCAAAGGCTTTGATCATACGGATGCTGGTGAGGCTCTCCTGAGTACGGTCGTTCAGGCTGGAGAATGCCGCCTGCGCTACGCGAAAGCGCTCATGTAGCGCATCACCGTTACGCTTAATTGCCAGAGCCATAATCGGCATCGGCAGCAGCGCCAGCAGAGTTAACTGCCAGCTGATTTGCGTGGACATCACAATCAGCACCGCGCAGCCCATCACCATGGAGTCAACTAACGTCAGCACCCCTTCGCCGGCGGCGAAAACTACCCGGTCAACGTCGTTAGTCGCCCGGGCAATCAGGTCCCCGGTGCGATGACGCAGGTAAAAAGCCGGATGCTGGCGGCTGAGCTGACGATAGAAATCTTCACGCAGCTCGACAGCCAGCTGATAGGAAGCACCGAACAGCAGCACGCGCCAGACGTAGCGCAGCAGGTAAACCATCACCGCAATGACCACCAGCAGGCCGATCCACATCCACACCTTTTCCGCGGTGTAATGTTGTTTCGTGACGCCATCCACCACGATGCCGACCACTTTCGGCGGCACCAGTTGCAGGATGGCTATGATGATCAGCAGAGCAATAGCGCCGAGGTAACGACGCCACTCCCGGCGGAAATACCAGCTAAGTTGAGCAAATAATCGCAAGCAGTTAAATCCCGAGTGTGTAATTCGTAGCGGCAGATGCCGTTAATCAATAGGCAAGGCTGTGGTGTATTTTATCTGTTCCATGGCGAAACTCGAAGTGACATCCGACAGGCCCGGCACGCTGTTAACCAGACGTTTATAAAAATTGTCATAGTTTTTCATGTCAGCGACCTGAACCCGCAGCAGGTAGTCATATTCCCCCGCCATACGCCAGAAGCCGAGGACCTCCGCCATTTGCGTGACCTCGCTGACAAAACGGCAGTACCAGTCGCTACTGTGGTGCTGAGTCTTAATCAGCACAAACGCCGTCAGCCCTAATCCGACCTTTTCAGCATCCAGCAAAGCGACTCGCCCGCGCAGAATTCCTTCGTCTTCCAGACGTTTCAGGCGTTTCCAGCAGGGCGTGGTTGTCAGATTAACGGCATCAGCCAACGCCTGCAAAGAGAGGGTACAGTCGGTTTGTAGTAGAGAAAGCAGCTTGCGGTCAATTTTATCTAACATTATGCGCCTCAGGAGAAAATTTTACTCCTTTTATTGTAATTGAAAGGCTAAATGGCAACAATTTTTCCTTCGATTTCCGTTAAGCTGGGCACAAAATGACAAACAGGAAATCAAGATGAACAGCGCCTGGATAAAACACGCGATTAGTGAAATTAATGCCGATTATCAGCGTTCCGCCGACACGCACCTTATTCGTCTGGCGCTGCCGGGATTCACCGGGATTCAAATCTACCTTAAAGATGAGAGTACTCATCCAACCGGTAGCCTGAAGCATCGTCTGGCGCGTTCGCTGTTTCTCTATGGGTTGTGCAACGGCTGGATTAAAGAAGGGACGACGATTATTGAGTCCTCTTCGGGTTCGACTGCCGTCTCGGAAGCTTACTTCGCTCGACTGCTGGGTCTGCCGTTTATTGCCGTTATGCCCTCATGCACCGCAAAGCGCAAAATTGAGCAAATTGAGTTCTACGGCGGCCGCTGCCATTTTGTCGATAGCGCCTGCGAAATCTATGCCGCGTCCGAAACGCTGGCTCGCGAGCTGAACGGTCATTATATGGATCAGTTTACCTTTGCCGAGCGCGCCACCGACTGGCGGGGCAACAATAATATCGCCGACAGCATCTTCCGCCAGATGACCCATGAACCGCACCCGCAGCCATCATATATCGTGATGAGCGCGGGCACCGGCGGTACCTCAGCCACCATTGGCCGCTATATTCGCAGCCAGGGTTACGATACCAGGCTGATGGTGGTTGACCCGCAAAACTCCGTATTCATGGATTACTGGCAAAGCCGCGATGCCAGCCTGCGCAGCCCGGTCGGTAGCAAAATTGAAGGTATTGGTCGCCCGCGCGTCGAACCTTCATTTATTCCCGATGTGGTCGACGAGATGCTGCGCGTGCCGGATGCCGCCAGCGTCGCCACCGCACTGTGGCTGGAAACGCTGCTCGGGCGTAAGGTTGGAGCGTCAACCGGCACCAATATGTGGGGCGTACTGCAACTGGCCGTACGTATGCGCGAAGAAGGCCGCACTGGCTCCATCGTCACGTTACTGTGCGACAGCGGCGAACGCTACCTGGAAAGCTATTACAACCCGCAGTGGGTAGCAGCCAATATCGGCGATATCGCCCCATGGCAGGCAAAAATCGCCGAGATGCTCCACGTAAAATAAAAAAAGCCAGATATCACAAGATATCTGGCTCGCTGGTAGGGTCTCTCTATTCGGGGGAATAAGGAAGATCAGGATTATCCAGCCAATGCGTCAAAAAATGGGAGACCGCCTGATGGCGGCAGTCGCCAATAATCGGTAGATGAGGTAACTGTGCTTTGAGTTGCGCCATGGCATTGCCCATAATCACGCCGCGCCCGACGCTGCCAAGCATTTCCCGGTCGTTCATAGCGTCACCAAACGCCATGCAGTCCTGCAACGTCAGGCCGAGATGCTGGCTCAGCACCGCCAGCGCAGAACCTTTGTTGCATCCCGTCGGCAGCACTTCCAGGCAATCCATTGCCGAAAAGCACAAATGCGCGCTAGCCCCCAGCGCTTCGTTCAGTTGGATCCGCAACCGACGCAGATCGTCATGATCGCCACAGAAGCAGATCTTGGTTACCTGATGCGCTGGCATGCGTTTCGGATCGCGAAGCTGATAATGGAAGCCGCTATAGACATGCGCCTTCAGCATTTCTGGGATTTCGCGCCCGGTAAACCAGCCATTGTCATTAAAGATATGCATGCTGGCCGTCGTTTCCCAGGCACTATGCAATACCTCTTCCGCCACTTCCGGGGCGAGATCGCGACGATGCAGCTCTTCCCCCTCCAGAGAGTGAATGCGCGTTCCGTTGCCAGTAATCAGAAACGCATCAAGCGAGAACTCACCAATAACATGGCGCATTTCCAGCGCATGGCGACCGGTAGCAAACGTCAGGGTGATATCACGATCGCGCAGGCGTTTGAGCGTCGAAAGCGTTCTTTCCCCCAGACGATGGTCCGGCATCAGTAACGTACCGTCCATATCAAATGCAGCCAGTCTTGCCATATTCTCTTCCCCGAAGCGTGATGGATTTTGCTTGTGTTGCAGTATTGCCTGAGATATACGGAAGTAATAGTGAATAGATGAATTTTATTGTTCCGGGTTTATACCCGTCATACTTCAAGTTGCTTATGTGTTGGCTACGCTCGCTCACCCCAGTCACATAGTTATCTATGCTCCCGGGGATTCACTCCCTTGCCGTCTTTAAGCAACTCGAATTATTTAGGGTATATAGACAAACATCAGGATAAAGCGAAGATGAGGCTATTAAACCGTCTAAATCAGTACCAGCGCCTCTGGCAACCCTCTCAGGGCGAGCCACAGCAGGTCACCGTTGGCGAACTGGCGGGACGCTGTTTTTGTAGCGAGCGCCATATTCGTACGCTGCTACGCCAGGCACAGGAGGCAGGATGGTTAAGCTGGCAAGCCAGCTCTGGTCGCGGAAAACGCGGGCAACTTCAGTTTTATAAAGCGCCGGAGACGCTACGCAATGAGATGATGGAGCAGGCGTTAAATAAAGGGCAGCAGCAGAATGCCCTTGAGCTGGCCCAGCTTGCACCGGTGGAACTCAAAGCGCTGCTCTATCCTTTTCTTGGGGGGCAATGGCAAAACAATACGCCCACGCTACGTATTCCTTACTATCGCCCGCTGGAACCTCTGCGCCCTGGTTTTCTACCCGGACGGGCTGAACAACATCTGGCAGGGCAGATTTTTTCTGGCCTGACCCGATTTGATGCACTAAGTACCGGTCCAATGGGAGATTTAGCGCACCATTGGGAAGTCTCGTCTGATGGCCTACGCTGGAATTTTTATATCCGTTCCACGCTATTCTGGCATAACGGCGATCCTGTTGAGACATCACAACTACGCCAGCAGCTACTCATGCTACTGGAACTCCCCGCGCTGCGAACGCTATTCGCCAGCATCAGCGAGATTAGCGTCACTCATGCCCAATGTCTGACAATCACCCTGCATCGGGCGGATTTTTGGCTACCGTTTCGCCTGGCGAGCTACTGCAGCGTGTTGGCGCATCCGGACAATCCGACCATTGGTAGCGGGCCCTTCCGCCTGAAGCTATTTAGCCCGGAGCTTATACGACTAGAAAATCATCCGCGTTATCACCTTAGCCATCCTTTGATTCAGGCCGTTGAGTTCTGGATCACTCCGCAGTTATTTGAGCGGGATCTGGGCACCAGCTGCCGTCATCCGGTGCAGATAACGATTGGCGACCCCGATGAGTTGGCCAATTTACGGCAGGTCAGCAATAGTATTAGCCTTGGTTTTTGCTATCTGACTCTGCGCCAGAGTCACCGCTTAAGCAAAGCGCAAGCTCAGCGGCTGGTGTCGTTAATTCATCATTCAACGCTACTGGAAACCCTCCCCCTGGACGAAGATCTGATCGCTCCCAGCAATGAGGTGCTGCCCGGCTGGTCTATTCCGCAAGGGCCGGAAAATCTTGATATATCGCTGCCAGAGAAACTCACCCTGCTCTATCACCTTCCCGTAGAACTTCATGCCATGGCAGAGCAGCTCAGGCAACGACTGGCGACATTAGGCTGCGAGTTAACAATTATTTTTCACGATGCTAAAAACTGGGATGGCTGCCAGCAGCTTGCGAAAGCGGACCTGATGATGGGCGATCGTCTGATAGGCGAAGCGCCTGAGTACACGCTGGAACAGTGGTTACGCTGCGACGCACTGTGGCCTAATTTGTTGACCGGGGCACAATATGCCCACTTACAGGCCACTCTCGATGCCGTGCAGGCGCTACCGGACGAACGCAGCCGCAACGAAGCGTTGCGCAATGTGTTTAACAACCTGATGGATGACGCCACCATGACGCCGCTATTTAATTATAATTATCGTATTAGCGCTCCGCCGGGCGTCAACGGCCTGCGTCTGAACGCTCGCGGCTGGTTTGATTTTGCCAGCGCCTGGCTCCCGGCATCAACGCCGTGACAGAGCTGGTCGCCACGCTCATCAGGCGCTACCATATCCCCTTTACATTGATAGTCAGGAATTACCATGAAACGCGCCGTAGTTGTCTTCAGTGGAGGACAGGATTCGACGACCTGCCTGGTGCAGGCTCTGCAACAGTATGATGAAGTGCATTGCGTCACGTTTGATTATGGCCAACGCCATCGCGCCGAGATTGATGTCGCTCGTGAACTGGCGATGAAACTGGGGGCGGTCGCTCATAAAGTGCTTGATGTCACCCTGCTTAACGAACTGGCGATCAGTAGTTTAACTCGCGATAGCATCCCGGTGCCGGATTATGAACCGGATGCCAACGGTATTCCCAATACCTTCGTGCCCGGACGCAACATTCTGTTTTTAACTCTGACGGCGATTTACGCATATCAGGTTAAGGCGGAAGCGATTATTACCGGCGTTTGCGAGACCGATTTTTCGGGCTACCCGGACTGCCGCGATGAGTTTGTAAAAGCGCTGCACCACGCGGTTAGCCTGGGAATGGCAAAGGAGATCCGCTTTGAGACGCCGCTGATGTGGCTGAATAAAGCCGAGACCTGGGCCCTGGCCGATTATTGGGGTCAGTTAGATCTGGTGCGCCAGGAAACCCTGACCTGCTATAACGGCATTAAAGGCGATGGCTGCGGACAATGCGCCGCCTGCCATCTTCGCGCTAACGGGCTGAATCAATATCAGGCTGATAAGCCGGGTATTATGGCGGTGATGAAGCGCAAAACCGGGCTGAAGTAATCAGCTATTTCCCCGGAGGCGGCGCTCGACGCGCCTTGTCCGGGCTACCGGCCTGCTGGCGACTGTGAACCCGTAGCCCGGTCAGCGCAGGGTATGAACCGGAAACATGGGTAACACTTTAGACCGGATACATGGGTAACAGTTATAACTGACATAGAAGAGGAGACTCACTATGCCCTGGACTGAGACCCGACCTATGCAACGTCTTGATTTTATCCGTGCCTGCCATGCAGGTACGGGCTCCTTCTCTGCTCTTTGCCGTCTTTTCGGCATCAGCCGAAAAACTGGCTATAAATGGCTTGAACGTTTTGACCCTTCTGACCTCTCATCTCTCTCTGACCGCTCACGCGCTCCCCACTCCCACTCCCGGACTGTTCCTGATGATATCGTCGGGCATCTGACTGCCCTGCGTCAAAAACACCCTGACTGGGGGCCTAAAAAACTGCGGATGTGGTTGCTCAATCACCATGTCGATTTTACCGTACCTGCTGCCAGCACTATCGGCGATATCCTCAAGCGTGAAGGCCTGGTCCCGGATAAAAAGAGAAAACGCAGAACACCGGGTAATCGCCAGCCCCTGACCCTCATCACTGAGAACAATCAGGTCTGGAGCGCTGATTTTAAAGGCAAGTTCAGGTTGCTGAGCAGAGAGTACTGCCATCCCTTCACTCTGACCGACAATCACAGCCGATATCTGCTGAGCTGCCGTGGAACATTCCGGGAGAGTGAATCCTTTGTCAGAGAGTGCCTGACTGATGCGTTCCTGGAATATGGCCTGCCGGAAGTCCTCAGAACTGATAACGGTCAACCCTTTGCGGGAACAGGTATAGCCGGATTAAGCCGTCTTGCCGTCTGGCTAATCAAGCTGGGCATCAGACCGGAACGTATCAGAAAGGGTCATCCGGAAGAAAATGGCCGCCATGAGCGAATGCATCGCTCCCTGAAAAGTGCGGTGAAATATGGCAACACCTTCATGACGATGGCAGAACAACAGCGGTGGTTCAGTGACTACCGGGAAGAGTTTAACCACGAGAGGCCGCATGAAGCCCTGGCAGGCGCAACGCCCGGAACGGTGTGGCAACCGTCGGGCCGACAATGGGATGGCAGTGTTCCGGAATATGTGTATCCGGCAGGAGGCACGGTCTACAGGGTGAAATCGAGGGGAACACTTTATATGGGTAAAAAGGGGGCGGTGTTCCTGAGTGAAGCGCTGACTGACGAGTACATTATGCTGAAAGAACAAGATGATGGCCTGGAAGCCATCATCTTTAATGGAATAACGCTTGCGTACTATGACCAAAAAAACCAGAGTGTGCTCCGGATAGACTAAAAAGTGTTACCTATGTTCCCGGTCTGATCTGTCACCTATGTATCCGGTCATACACAGCGCCACCGGGAAGAAAGCGGAAGCTATGTTAGCGTAAATTCATTTGATCGAGCTTTTCACGCAGTTCACCTTCAAGCGGCAGCGCTTTCTGCGTTTTTAAATCAATGCAAACAAAGGTGATGAGCGCGTCAGCGACCACTTCTCCGTTAGGGTTCAGAGTCACGACCTGGCTTAATGTCCCGCTTTTCCCATTCAACTGCTCCAGCTTGCTGGTGACA
Organism: Klebsiella sp. RHBSTW-00484; assembly: GCF_013705725.1. Taxonomy (NCBI): domain Bacteria; kingdom Pseudomonadati; phylum Pseudomonadota; class Gammaproteobacteria; order Enterobacterales; family Enterobacteriaceae; genus Klebsiella; species Klebsiella sp. RHBSTW-00484. The sequence goes on from NZ_CP055481.1 coordinate 4,680,434, forward strand.
GTAAGAACATCACCCAATACCGCCGGTCGGCGATAGTTGATATTGATGTTCACCACCACGAAGGCGATGTTGTGCGCGGTCATCCAGTGAAAGGCAGCGCTATTTTCCAGCCCATCCCAGCGCGCCTCTTCGAGAAACTCCAGATAGCGTGCATTATTCACATGCTGGTAAACATCCAGATGATAGCCACGAACTTTGATTTGTGTCTGCATAGCGCAAATGCCTTACTTGAATTGTTATTTTGAGGTCAGAGGTCACACCACTTGCGTGACCTCTTCAGTCTGGCAAATATTTACGACTGTGCAAACTTCAACTGGAAATTTATAGCTTCAGATGAGACAGATTTCTCTCCACCAGCGAGTTGCCCATCCCCGGAACCAGTTTAAGATCGTCAACGGTTTTAAACGGCCCGTATTCCTCGCGATAGCTTACGATGGCCTGCGCTTTCTTGATGCCAACACCATTCAATGCCTGAGCCAGTTCTTCCGCGCTGGCGTTGTTAATACTCACCCTGGTCCCTTCACTGTCAGCCGCGTTTATCGCATCAGGGGCTTTCACCTGCGGCGTTTGCACACTCTCCTTACTCGTCGTCACCGACGCTTTACCACTCGAAGGCGCGGCTAAAACCACCTGACTCCCCGCCGCGCAAACCAGTACGGCGGCGGCAATAAGCGTTCTCATTCCTCGTTTCATGCTGTTATCTCCTTGTTTGTTGACAGCAAGGGCACGATAGCGAGTGGAGAAAAAGAGTACAAAAGGCAAAATGCAGAAATGGAAAAGGCCGCGAAAGCGGCCTTTGAGAATTACATCACGTTACTTGCTTTTGCGAAGCTACGCGAAATTATTGCTGCTGATCGATGATGTCACCGAGCTTAATTTTCGCTGCTTTACGCAGGTTACTCATCAGCGCTTCGAAAGCGATTTGAGCGTTATTCTGGGTGATCCCCTGAACCATCGCTTTTTTCTGCTCTTCCGGCATCGTGCCTGCTTTCACTTCGTCCAGCGCCAGCAGTACGACGTTGCCTTGCATATCAGAACTCACCCCGTAGCTCGGTTTGCCCGACTGCGGCAACGGCAGTGCAAATACTGCCTGGCTCAGCGCTTCCTGACCGGTGCGGGACAGCGTCTGCGGAGCGCCGAAGCTCAGGCCAGCGGCTTTCATCGCCTCATCGCCTTTGCCCTCTTTCAGCGCCGCCAGAAGCTTGTCGGCGTCCAGTTTAGCCTGCTGTTCCGCCTTGCTGTGCTTAACGATATCGCTGACCTGCGCTTTCACATCCGCCAGCGGTTTCACCGCTTCTGGTTTATGCTCGCTAATGCGCAGAACAAATGCACGATCGCCATCAACGGTGATGATGTCGGAGTTACTACCAGGAGTACCGCTTTCACCAACCAAACCACCGTTGAAGATAGCGTCAGAAACCGGTTTGAAGTTCAGCTCTTGCGGAAGGTTGTCACGACCAAACCAGCCTGTTTCAACGACTTTCAGTCCGGCAACCTGTGCGGCACCAGCCAAAGACTCGTTATCGTTGCTCGCCGCATCGCTCACTTTCTGCTGTAGCGCGTAGTAAGCGTCCAGTGCTTTTTCCTGTTTCACCTTCGCCGCGATATCAGCGCGCACGTCAGCCAGCGGTTTAACCTGTGCTGCCTGAACGTCATCAAGGCGCGCCACCAGGAAACCCACGGAAGATTTAATTACGCCAGACAGCTGACCTTTGTCTTTCAGGCCCGCATCTTTCAGCTCAGGCACGGTCGCTGCATCTTCCAGCCACCCCATATCGCCGCCGTTACGAGCAGAGATGATATCGGTGGACTTTTCTTTCGCCAGGGTGGCGAAATCAGCCCCCTTCTTCAGCTCATCAAGCACCGCCTGAGCATCCGCTTCAGTCTTGGTCTGAATGATGCTGTAGCGGTTACGCTGCGGCTGAGTGAACTGATCCTGATGCTGGTCGTACCATGACTGAATTTCTTCGTCAGAGACGTTTTCCTGCATGCTCGCGGCATCCATCTGGATGTAGCTTACGCGGAACTGTTCCGGCGACATAAAACGCGCCTGATTCTGCTGATAGTAAGCGTTGATTTCGTCGTCGGTTACGGACTGCTTCGCCGCCAGCGCGTTCACGTCGATGGTTGCTTCACGCACCACGCGCTGTTGGGAAACCAGTGCCGCCAGCTGATCGGACTCGCCCGGCAGCATAAAGTCGGTACCCGCTACAGCGGTAATCAGCTGCTGCGTGGTCAACTGGTTACGCAGCGCTTGCGCATACTGGTCCGTCGTCATACCCATCTGATTAACGATACGGCTGAAGCGCTCGTTATCAAATTTGCCATCAGCCTGGAAAGCCTGGGTCTGAAAGATAGCCTGCTTAACCTGGTCGTCACTGACATTGAGACCGAGTTCACGGGCATACTGATCGAGCAGCGCCTCGTCAATCAGACGGTTCAGCACCTGCTGACGCATGGTCTTCATGTAATTTTCATTGGCTGCCAGTTCAGAGAACTGATCGCCAAGCTGCTGCTGCATGCGATTACGCTCGCTGGCAACAGCATTTTCAAATTGGGCACGACCAATTTCCTGGTCATTGATTTTCGCGGCATAGTTGTTACCACCGCCAATCAGGTAACCACTCACCCCGGTCAAAATGAACGAGACAATAATGATACCGAAAATAATCTTGAGCACGACGCTATTGGCGGCCGTGCGTAGGTTGTCCATCATGGTGTAACAACGCTCCGCTGTAGATGACTTTTGCTCGCGCAGCATAACATGTGATGACTGCTGCGCGTGAGGACGTATTTTGACAACAAAACAGGGTGATTGTCAGCCCACAAGTGCGTATAAACTCACATTAAGTCGCATTCTGGCAAATAAAAAAGGCACATCTCGCGATGCGCCCTTGTACTTCGTCACAGACCCCAATGGGGAAGTCGATCAGTTTACCGCGTCTTTCAGTGCTTTACCTGCACGGAAACCCGGTACTTTAGCAGCGGCGATGGTGATTTCTTTACCTGTTTGCGGGTTGCGGCCAGTACGGGCAGCGCGCTCTTTAACAGCAAAAGTACCAAACCCTACCAGCGCAACGTCATCCCCAGCCTGCAGAGATTCAGTAACAGAAGCGATTAAAGCATCTAACGCACGTCCAGCTGCGGCTTTAGAAATGTCCGCACCGGCAGCAATTTTGTCAATCAGTTGAGATTTATTCACTGTTCTCTTCCTCTCTTTATAATTTATATCGCACCAGAATCCTTCGTGGTGCGACCGCGCAGCAGTTATATCAGGACTGTCATGCCCTTACAACAGCGTTGTAAATGACCCCCCTGCCAGCGATCTAAGTTAGCGATACAAAAAAAGGCTGGCAAGTGCGAATTTACTTACCAGCCCTATTTTTCTTAGCGCTATTTGCGCAAAGTCACTATTTTGCCGTGACGACTTCCATGCCGAACGGTTCGTTCTGCAGCGCAAGTGCCAGAACTTCCTCGATTCGTTTCACCGGATGGATATCTAAATCGGCAATAACGTTATCTGGAATTTCTTCAAGGTCACGTTTATTTTCATCAGGAATCAGAACAGTCTTAATACCGCCGCGATGTGCAGCCAGCAGTTTTTCCTTCAAACCACCAATTGGCAGCACCAGACCGCGCAGGGTAATTTCCCCGGTCATTGCCACATCGGCACGCACCGGATTCCCCGTCAGACAGGAAACCAGCGCGGTACACATCGCAATACCGGCGCTTGGACCATCTTTCGGCGTTGCCCCTTCCGGTACGTGAACGTGGATATCGCGTTTTTCGTAAAAATCTGAGTTAATTCCCAGCTTATCCGCACGCGAACGCACCACGGTCAACGCTGCCTGGATGGATTCCTGCATGACTTCACCGAGCGATCCGGTATAGGTCAATTTGCCTTTACCTGGGACGCAGGCGGTTTCAATAGTCAGCAGATCGCCACCCACTTCCGTCCACGCCAGGCCGGTCACCTGACCGACACGGTTTTCGTTATCTGCACGGCCATAGTCATAGCGCTGTACGCCAAGGAAATCATGCAGGTTGTCGCCGTTAATCTCGATGTGTTTCAACGTCTTATCCAGCAACAGCTGTTTAACCGCCTTACGGCACAGTTTAGAGATTTCACGTTCCAGACCACGCACGCCCGCTTCACGGGTGTAATAACGAATGATGCCAACAATAGCGCTATCATCAACCGTCAGTTCGCCTTTCTCCAGCGCGTTACGCTCGATCTGTTTCGACAACAGGTGACGTTTAGCGATGTTCAGCTTTTCATCTTCGGTATAGCCGGATAGACGAATGACTTCCATACGGTCCAATAGCGGTGCCGGAATGTTCATGGAGTTAGAGGTCGCAACAAACATCACGTCGCTGAGATCGTAATCCACTTCCAGATAGTGGTCGTTAAAGGCCACGTTCTGTTCCGGATCCAGGACTTCCAGCAATGCCGAGGCCGGATCGCCGCGCATGTCCGAGGACATTTTGTCGATCTCATCGAGCAGGAATAGTGGGTTTTTAACGCCCACCTTGGCCATCTTCTGGATAAGCTTGCCCGGCATAGAGCCAATGTAGGTACGACGGTGACCGCGGATTTCCGCTTCATCACGCACGCCGCCCAGCGCCATACGCACGTACTTACGTCCGGTTGCTTTGGCGATGGATTGGCCCAGAGAGGTTTTACCCACCCCCGGCGGCCCAACCAGGCACAGGATCGGCCCTTTGAGTTTGTTTACGCGGCTTTGCACTGCGAGGTACTCAAGAATACGATCCTTCACGCGCTCCAGACCGTAGTGGTCGGTGTCGAGGATCTCCTGCGCCTGACGCAGATCTTTTTTGACCTTGCTGCGGGCGTTCCACGGCACCTGCACCATCCAGTCGATGTAGCCACGAACGACGGTCGCTTCCGCCGACATCGGGGACATCATCTTCAGTTTTTGCAGTTCCGCTTCGGTTTTTTCTTTTGCCTCTTTCGGCATTTTCGCCACATCGATCTTACGCTTCAGCGCTTCGTTTTCGTCCGGGGCGTCGTCCATCTCGCCGAGCTCTTTTTGAATGGCTTTCATTTGCTCATTCAGGTAGTACTCGCGCTGAGATTTCTCCATCTGCTTTTTCACGCGGTTGCGAATACGCTTTTCAACCTGCAGCAGATCGATTTCTGACTCCATCATCGCCATCAGATATTCCAGACGTTCGTTAACGTCGGACATCTCCAGCACGGACTGTTTGTCCGCCAGCTTCAGTGGCATATGCGCAGCGATGGTATCCGCCAGGCGTGCCGGATCGTCGATGCTATTGAGCGACGTCAGCACTTCTGGTGGGATTTTTTTGTTCAGCTTGATGTAGCCTTCGAACTGGCTGATAGCGGTGCGAACCAGTACTTCCTGCTCGCGCTCGTCAATCGCCGGCGATTCAAGATATTCCGCTTTCGCCGAAAAATGCTCGCCGTTATCAGACAGTGCAGAAATACGCGCGCGCTGCAAACCTTCGACCAGTACTTTTACCGTACCGTCCGGAAGCTTCAGCATTTGCAAAATAGACGCCACGGTCCCGACGGTGAAAAGATCGTTTACACCCGGCTCATCCGTCGACGCTTCTTTCTGCGCAACCAACATGATTTTTTTATCATGGTCCATGGCCGCTTCGAGACAACGGATAGATTTTTCCCGCCCTACAAACAGGGGTATGACCATGTGCGGATAAACCACCACATCGCGCAACGGCAATACGGGGATTTCAATGCGTTCAGAACGCTCAGGATTCATAGAGCTCTCTCTTAGTTTAAAGTCCGCCAGGTAGCCGACGACGCAATTCAACGACGCGTCGCCGTTAATATGTAAACCAGTATATGGGGATGTATTCCATACATTCAACGGCGGGAATGCAGGAAAAATAAAAGGGGAGATAAAATCCCCCCTTTTTGGTTAACTGCTTGAGCAAGTTGGCTAATTATTCACCAGATGCTTGTTGCGCTTCCGGTTTGCCGTAAATCAGCAACGGTTTGCTTTGCCCTTCGATAACTGATGCGTCGATAACCACTTTTTCGACATCTTCCATCGACGGAAGATCGTACATGGTATCAAGCAGCGCGGCTTCAACGATAGAACGCAGGCCACGAGCACCAGTCTTACGCGCCATCGCTTTCTTAGCGATAGCATCCAGCGCTTCTTCGCGGAACTCCAGTTCAGCCCCTTCCAGGTTGAACAACGCCTGGTACTGCTTGGTCAGGGCGTTTTTCGGCTCTTTCAGGATCTGAATCAGCGCTTCTTCGCTCAGCTCTGTCAGCGTTGCCACTACCGGCAGACGACCGATGAATTCCGGAATCAGACCAAATTTGATCAGATCTTCCGGCTCAACCTGAGACAGCAGCTCGCCTTCGCTGGCTTTGTCGGATTTAGCCTTAACCGTCGCGCCGAAACCAATACCTGAACCGGTTTCTACGCGGTGGGAAATGACTTTATCCAGCCCAGCAAATGCGCCACCGCAGATAAACAGAATCTTGGAGGTATCAACCTGCAAGAACTCCTGCTGCGGATGCTTACGCCCGCCCTGCGGCGGTACGGCAGCAACGGTGCCTTCGATAAGCTTCAGCAGCGCCTGCTGCACGCCTTCGCCAGAAACATCGCGGGTAATCGACGGGTTATCCGATTTACGGGAAATCTTGTCGATTTCATCGATATAGACAATACCGCGCTGCGCTTTCTGCACGTCGTAATCGCACTTCTGCAACAGCTTCTGGATGATGTTCTCAACGTCTTCACCCACATAACCGGCTTCGGTCAGGGTGGTCGCATCAGCCATGGTGAACGGAACATCCAACAGGCGCGCCAGCGTTTCCGCCAGCAGCGTTTTACCGGAACCCGTCGGTCCGATCAGCAGAATGTTACTTTTACCCAATTCGACGCCGTTGCTGGTGTCGCCATTACGCAGACGTTTGTAGTGGTTGTATACCGCCACTGCCAACACTTTTTTCGCCGGTTCCTGGCCGATAACATAATCGTCAAGATGGTGGCGAATTTCGTGCGGAGTCGGCAGTGCACTGCGCTCGCGATGCGGCGCGACTTCTTTGATTTCTTCGCGAATGATGTCGTTACATAAATCAACGCATTCGTCGCAGATATACACGGATGGCCCGGCGATTAGCTTACGCACTTCATGCTGGCTTTTGCCGCAAAAAGAGCAGTACAACAGTTTGCCCGAACCATCTTTGCGTTTATCTGTCATGAGTCCAAACCTCTTATTAAGTTCTTTGTGCCGCACACGACGACGCAAGTGCCATTCTCAGGCGCAAGCCGCTCGCAAGCGTTGTGCCGCCCTCTTTCAAACAAGTATAGCGGCACCCTTGCGCCAGGGGCATCAATTACGATGAGTCAAAATGGAGTCGACGAGGCCGTATTCCACTGCTTCCGAGGCAGAAAGGAAGCGGTCACGCTCGGTGTCGCGCTCGATCTGCTCAAGGGATTGACCCGTATGGTGCGCCATCAGTTCATTCATGCGCCCTTTCACTTTCAGGATTTCACGGGCGTGGATTTCAATATCCGTCGCCTGGCCCTGGTAGCCGCCCAGCGGCTGGTGAATCATCACACGGGAGTTTGGCAGACAGAAACGTTTATCTTTCGCCCCGGCAGTCAGCAGGAACGCGCCCATTGAGCACGCCTGCCCCATACAGATGGTGCTGACGTCAGGCTTAATAAACTGCATGGTGTCGTAGATAGACATCCCGGCGGTGATCACCCCACCCGGCGAGTTAATGTACAGGTAGATATCTTTTTCCGGGTTTTCCGCTTCCAGAAACAGCATCTGCGCCACGATCAGGTTAGCCATGTGGTCTTCTACCTGGCCGGTCATAAAAATGACACGCTCCTTGAGCAGACGGGAGTAAATATCAAATGAACGTTCGCCGCGTGAGGTCTGTTCAATGACCATCGGCACCAGGGCCATATGGGGTGCAAAGTTATCTCGTTCGCCACTGTATGACATTTCCGTCTCCTGGATTAATTTGAAAAAAACCGCTGCACTGATTGTAACCTTATGGACGGATTATCAGCCAGAATTTCTGCCTCAGGCAGAAGTGCATATATGCATACTTTATGACAAAGCATGATCATGCCGATGCAGTTACGTCTCTCGGTTATGGGGATGGCGTTGCCATAATTCAAGCATAACAACCTTTTGGCGTAACGCTATCACTGAAATCGGCTTTTCGCACTCATCCTAAGGCTATCATTGCAATAAAAAACCCGCCGCCTTTCGGCAACGGGTTTTTGCTCAAACCTTAAACCTTGGGGCGAAATTACGCCTGCTGGTTCATCAGCTCACTGAAGGAAGTGGCCGCTTCAGACACTTTAGCTTTCGCCAGCACGGCTTCAACAGCCTGCTCTTCCAGCGCGACGTTGCGCATGTTGTCCATCAGCTCTTTGTTTTTGCTGTAGAACTCAACAACTTCTTTCGGATCTTCGTAAGCAGAAGCCATCTCTTCGATCAGGCCTTTTACGCGATCTTCGTCAGCTTTCAGCTCGTGGGTACGAATCACTTCGCCCAGCAGCAGACCAACAACAACGCGGCGTTTAGCCTGTTCTTCAAACAGTTCACGCGGCAGTTCCAGAGCTTGTTGCTCGTTACCACCAAAGCGCTGAGCAGCCTGGCGACGCAGAACGTCGATTTCGCTGTCGATCAGTGCAGACGGTACGTCGATATCGTTAGCTTTTACCAGACCTTCGATAGCCTGAGACTTAACGCGGTTACGTACTGCGCCTTTCAGCTCGCGCTCCATGTTTTTACGCACTTCAGCGCGCAGACCCGCTACAGAACCATCTTCAACGCCGAAACGCTTGATGAATTCTTCAGTCAGTTCCGGCAGTTCACGTTCTTCAACTTTCTTCAGGTTGATAACGAATTTAGCCGCTTTACCTTTCAGGTTTTCTGCGTGGTACTCTTCCGGGAAGGTCACGTCGATAGTGAATTCTTCGCCCGCTTTGTGGCCTTTGATACCGTCTTCAAAGCCTGGGATCATACGACCCTGGCCCATCGCCAGTACGAAGTCAGACGCTTTGCCGCCTTCAAACTCTTCGCCGTCAACGGAACCGGTGAAGTCAACGGTGACGCGATCTTCTGCATCAACAGCGCCGTCTTTATCTTTCCAGTTAGCCTGCTGCTTGCGCAGGGTATCCAGCATGGTATCAACGTCAGCGTCAGTGACTTCAACAACCGGTTTTTCAACTTCGATTGCTTCCAGACCCTGCAGTTCAACTTCCGGATAGACTTCGAACTCTACTGCGTAGGTGAAATCTTCACCCAGCTTGTATTCGCCCGGAACGTAGTTCGGTGCGCCAGCCGGATTAATCTTCTCTTTGATGATCGCGTCAACAAAGTTGCGGCTCATCAGGTCACCCAGCACGTCCTGGCGAACAGAAGCGCCATAACGCTGAGCAACGACATTCATCGGCACTTTGCCTTTACGGAAGCCGTCAATGCGAACTTTTTTCGCTACGTTGACCAGCTCGCTTTTGACAGCATTCTCGATGCTGTCAGCGGCGATAGTAATCGTTACACGGCGCCCAAGGCCCTGAGTGGTTTCAACTGAAACTTGCATCTTGTTACCTCAAAAAAATCACAGTGCTCGGTCAACTCTGGAAGCGCGTGTAGGTTGCTTCGCAGAACCGGGATGCCCTCTTCAAATCAGAAACACATTCCCTGTCGTCAGAATCATCCCGAAGACATTCATAATAAAAGACGCGGCATTATAGCGGCATCACTTTTGTGAGTCGAGAACGGTTGTCGCCCACTGTTGCGGCATTTTTCACATTTCCCGAGCAAATCTGCCTGTAAAAACGCTCAAGCTGAATGTTTTCCAGGCAAAACAAAACGGCCCGTAGGCCGTTTTCTGATAAATCTTCACGCAACATACTGGAAAAGCTCCAGCGGTTGCAAATACGATTTCTACGCGATACTTCCAGCTCCACGACAAGGAGGAGAAGCGAAGATGGTATCCTGCAGTCCTTCCCACTCTTTAATCGTATAGGTATGCAGCGCCAGAGCATGCACGGTGCTTGAGAGTTCCTCTGTCAACGTCCCATAAATCATGCGATGACGATTGAGAAAACGCTCGCCAAGGAAGCGATCGCTCACCAACACCACTTTAAAATGACTTTCAGAGCCCGCAGGAACGTTGTGGCGATAACTTTCATCCACGACTTCAAGATACACCGGGTCGAACGCTGCTCTAAGTTTTGCTTCGATCTGTTCACGTATCATCATGAATTTTCTCCTCCGACAACGCTGTATTGCCGCCATTCCCTTTAAATGTTAGCCGCTTTTACCGCTTCCATTAGGCGAAAACAACAAAAAATTAGCATTCCTCCGATATTTTCATTCAAAAGTATCGGGTTTACTCACTCAGTCCGTCAGAACAACCGCCAAAATCATGATAATAAATGAGGCAAGAACAGAAAACGCACAAGACGATGAATTTACATGCGTTGCTACTTCCCCTTGCCGTTGGCGATGTTATGATGACGGGAATTTCCTCATTACACCCCCATGCGTTGAGACCCTGAACATGTTTAAGAAAATTCTTTTTCCTTTGGTCGCGCTGTTTATGCTGGCCGGATGCGCAACTCCGCCGACCACTATTGATGTTTCACCAAAAATCACCCTGCCGCAGCAGGATCCAAGTCTGATGGGCGTGACCGTCAGCATCAACGGCGCCGATCAGCGTCCGGACCAGGCGCTGGCAAAAGTCACTCGCGACAACCAGCAGGTCACGCTGACGGCCTCCCGCGATCTGCGTTTCTTACTGCAGGAAGTGCTGGAGAAACAGATGACCTCTCGCGGCTATATGATTGGGCCGAACGGCGCGGTTGACCTGCAAATTATCGTTAACAAACTGTACGCCGACGTTTCCCAGGGCAATGTGCGTTACAACATCGCAACCAAAGCCGATATTGCTATCATCGCGACCGCAGCAAACGGTAATAAGATGAACAAAAACTATCGTGCCAGCTATACCGTTGAAGGTGCATTCCAGGCCTCGAACCAGAATATCGCCAATGCGGTTAATAGCGTCCTGACCGATACCATCGCCGATATGGCACAGGACACCAGCATTCACGATTTCATCAAACAAAACGCTCGTTAATTAACCGAAGACCCGGCCTCGCGCCGGGTCTTCGCTATATACCTTATGTCCAATCATTACTTACGCATTTTCACACAGCCTAAATCGGCCATTTTGCTGATCCTTGGCTTTGCTTCTGGGTTACCCCTCGCCCTCACTTCCGGTACACTGCAGGCCTGGATGACCGTTGAGAATATCGATCTAAAAACGATTGGTTTTTTCTCCCTCGTCGGCCAGGCCTACGTCTTTAAGTTTCTTTGGTCGCCGCTGATGGACCGCTACACGCCGCCTTTTCTTGGTCGTCGTCGCGGCTGGCTGTTAGCTACCCAGTTCCTGTTACTTATCGCTATTGCGGCAATGGGATTCCTTGAGCCGTCCACGCAATTGCGCTGGATGGCGGCGCTGGCGGTGGTTATCGCCTTCTGCTCCGCCTCTCAGGATATCGTCTTCGATGCGTGGAAAACGGATGTGCTGGCAGCGGAAGAACGCGGTACCGGCGCGGCGATTAGCGTACTGGGCTATCGCCTGGGGATGCTGGTTTCCGGCGGTCTCGCCCTTTGGCTTGCCGATCGCTGGTTAGGCTGGCAGGGGATGTACTGGCTGATGGCCGCACTGCTGATCCCCTGCATCATCGCCACCCTGTTAGCCCCGGAGCCCAGCGACGTCATTCCGGTGCCAAAAACGCTTGAGCAGGCCGTTGCCGCGCCGCTGCGTGACTTCTTTGGCCGCAATAACGCCTGGCTGATTCTGCTGCTGATCGTCCTTTATAAGCTTGGTGATGCCTTTGCCATGAGCCTGACCACGACGTTTCTGATTCGCGGCGTCGGCTTCGATGCGGGCGAAGTCGGCATGGTCAACAAAACGCTGGGCCTGTTCGCCACCATTGTCGGCGCACTGTATGGTGGAGTATTAATGCAGCGCCTGACGCTGTTCCGCGCGCTGTTCATTTTTGGTCTCTTGCAGGGAGTGTCCAACGCCGGTTACTGGCTGCTGTCGATTACCGATAAACACCTTTTCTCGATGGCGACGGCGGTGTTTTTCGAAAACCTGTGCGGTGGGATGGGTACGGCAGCATTCGTCGCGCTGCTGATGACGCTGTGCAATAAATCCTTCTCAGCCACGCAATTTGCGCTGCTCTCCGCACTTTCCGCCGTCGGGCGCGTGTACGTCGGCCCTATTGCGGGTTGGTTTGTTGAAGCGCACGGCTGGCCTACGTTCTATCTCTTCTCTGTGGTTGCCGCTGTGCCGGGGATTTTGCTGCTACTGGTCTGCCGACGCACGCTGGAACATACCCAGCGCTCGGAGAGTTTCATGCCGCGCACGCACTTTTCGCAGACTTATTCGCTGGCATTAATGATTCTGGCGATAGGGTGTTTGATGCTGTCAATATGGCTGCTTTTACTGGTGTTAAATGCGCTGGATTACACCAACTTTTCCTTCCTTGCTGGCCTGCTGGAGATCGCCGTGCTGACAGCCGTTGGCGGTATTTTGCTCGGTGCTTTCCTTGATTATCTGGCGTTACGCAAAACTGAGCTGATGTAAATCATCCAGGAAACGTTAGGGGACGTTGTAATTACGAAACGTAATTATAACGTCTTATTAACGATTTTATATTCATCATACTTCATTTGTTGTTTTGTGCGTTTTAGATTTCTGGAAATTATTGACAACTTTCATTCTGTTTTATAAAAAATTTAACCGATTCAGCTCGCGTGATTTATTTTTCCGCTTTTATCACGTCTTTTATTTGATGCGCAATTGTTAATTATTTGTTTTATTTTACGCATAGTTATACTCATTCCCTTATAAGTCACTCCATTCTTATCTCTTTCGCTATCAATCCCGCATAAATCAAGCTTTGCAAGCTATTACGTCACACTCCGTAACATATGTGACAAACCAAGCAGAAGCCGCTAACACGGAACAGACACAGATCCAATGATGTTTACAGTAATGCAACCTTCCCGTAAAATGCCCGTACACTTTAAGCGCCACCAGATTCCGTGGAATTGAGGTCGTTCAATGAGACTTAGGAAATACAATAAAAGTTTGGGATGGATGTCATTAATCGCAGGTACTGTATTACTCAGTGGTTGTGATTCTGCGCTCCTCGACCCAAAAGGACAGATTGGACTGGAGCAACGCTCTCTGATTCTGACGGCCTTTGGCCTGATGATGATTGTCGTTATTCCAGCCGTCTTGATGGCAGTAGGATTTGCCTGGAAGTATCGTGCGAGCAATAAAGATGCGAAGTATAGCCCGAACTGGTCACACTCCAACAAAGTTGAAGCTGTGGTCTGGACGGTTCCTATTCTGATCATCCTGTTCCTGGCCGTTCTGACCTGGAAAACAACTCACGCATTAGAGCCAAGCAAACCGCTTGCTCACGATGAAAAACCAATCGTTATCGAAGTCGTTTCGATGGACTGGAAATGGTTCTTCATCTATCCGGAACAAGGTATTGCTACCGTCAACGAAATCGCCTTCCCGGCGAACGTACCGGTACACTTTAAAGTGACCTCCAATTCCGTGATGAACTCGTTCTTTATCCCACGTTTAGGCAGCCAGATTTACGCAATGGCCGGGATGCAGACTCAGCTGCACCTCATTGCGAACGAAGCTGGTACTTACGACGGTATCTCCGCCAGCTATAGCGGCCCGGGCTTCTCTGGAATGAAGTTCAAAGCTATCGCCACGCCGGATCGTGCAACCTTCGATCAGTGGGTAGCGAAAGCAAAACAGTCTGCGAATGCCATGGATTCTATGGATACGTTCGACAAACTGGCAGCGCCTAGCGAATACAACAAAGTGGAATACTTCTCTAACGTGAAACCTGATTTGTTTAAAGATGTTGTTAACAAATTTATGTCTCACGGTAAGAGCATGGATATGTCCCAAACTGAAGGCGAGCACGCAGCGCACGAAGGGATGGAAGGCATGGACATGAGCCACGCGGAAACCGCTCACTAAGGGGCCGAGGAAGAAAACGATGTTCGGAAAACTTACACTGGATGCAGTGCCCTACCATGAACCCATTGTTATGGTTACGGTGGCTGCAATTATCCTTGGGGGACTGGCGCTTCTGGCGGCTATTACTTACTTCGGTAAGTGGTCCTACCTATGGAACGAGTGGCTGACTTCGGTCGACCACAAACGTCTCGGTATCATGTACGTTATCGTAGCAATCGTGATGTTGCTGCGTGGCTTTGCTGACGCCGTAATGATGCGTAGCCAGCAAGTGCTGGCCTCGGCCGGGGAAGCAGGCTTCCTGCCGCCTCACCACTACGATCAGATCTTTACCGCCCACGGCGTTATCATGATCTTCTTCGTAGCGATGCCGTTTGTTATCGGTCTGATGAACCTGGTGGTTCCACTGCAGATAGGTGCGCGCGACGTTGCCTTCCCATTCCTTAACAACCTGAGCTTCTGGTTCACCGTTGTGGGCGTGATTCTGGTTAACCTCTCTCTGGGCGTCGGTGAATTCGCGCAGACCGGTTGGCTGGCCTATCCGCCGCTATCGGGAATCGAGTACAGTCCGGGAGTCGGGGTCGATTACTGGATCTGGGCGCTTCAGCTCTCCGGTATTGGTACCACGTTAACCGGTATTAACTTCTTCGTGACGATTATCAAGATGCGTGCCCCTGGCATGACCATGTTCAAGATGCCGGTATTTACCTGGGCATCTCTGTGCGCCAACATCCTGATTATCGCCTCCTTCCCAATTCTGACCGTCACCGTCGCGCTGCTGACCCTGGACCGCTACCTGGGCACCCATTTCTTTACCAACGATATGGGTGGCAACATGATGATGTACATCAACCTGATTTGGGCCTGGGGCCACCCGGAAGTGTATATCCTGGTTCTGCCAGTATTCGGTGTCTTCTCCGAAATCGCTGCAACCTTCTCGCGTAAGCGTCTGTTTGGCTATACCTCGCTGGTGTGGGCAACAGTGTGTATTACCGTTCTGTCGTTCATCGTTTGGCTGCACCACTTCTTTACTATGGGTGCGGGCGCGAACGTAAACGCCTTCTTCGGTATTACCACCATGATTATCGCCATCCCGACCGGGGTTAAGATCTTCAACTGGCTGTTTACCATGTACCAGGGCCGCATCGTCTTCAACTCTGCAATGCTGTGGACGATTGGCTTTATCGTGACCTTCTCTGTAGGTGGTATGACCGGCGTTCTACTGGCGGTACCGGGCGCAGACTTCGTGCTGCACAACAGTCTGTTCCTGATCGCACACTTCCATAACGTCATCATCGGCGGCGTGGTGTTCGGTTGCTTCGCAGGTCTGACCTACTGGTGGCCGAAAGCCTTTGGCTTTACGCTGAACGAAACCTGGGGCAAACGCGCTTTCTGGTTGTGGATCATCGGCTTCTTCGTCGCATTTATGCCGCTGTACGTGCTGGGCTTTATGGGTATGACCCGTCGCCTGAGCCAGCAGATTGACCCGCAGTTCCACCCAATGCTGGTTGTTGCAGCTTGCGGTGCAGCGCTGATCGCCTGCGGTATTCTTTGCCAGCTGATTCAGTTCTATGTGTCCATCCGCGATCGCGAACAGAACCGCGACCTGACTGGTGACCCATGGGGCGGCCGTACTCTGGAGTGGGCAACCTCTTCTCCTCCGCCGTTCTATAACTTCGCTATTGTTCCGAACATCCACGAGCGCGATGCGTTCTGGGAAATGAAAGAAAAAGGCGATGCGTATAAGAAACCAGCAGGCTATGAAGAGATTCATATGCCGAAAAACAGCGGCGCAGGCATCGTTATTGCTGCTTTCGCAACGGTGTTTGGTTTCGCAATGATCTGGCACATCTGGTGGATGGCGATTGCAAGCTTCGTCGGTATCCTGGTAACCTGGATTATTAAGAGCTTTGACGAGGACGTGGATTACTACGTGCCGGTTGCAGTAGTCGAAAAACTGGAAAATCAGCATTTCGATGAGATTAACAAAGCAGGGCTGAAAAATGGCAACTGATACTCTTGCGCATAACGCCCACGCGCACGAACACGGGCACCATGATACAGGACCGATGAAGGTATTCGGTTTCTGGATCTACCTGATGAGCGACTGCATTATCTTCGCCACTCTGTTCGCAACCTATGCCGTTCTGGTGAACGGCACGGCGGGCGGTCCAACAGGTAAAGATATTTTCGAACTGCCGTTCGTTCTGGTTGAAACCGCTCTGCTGCTGTTCAGCTCCATCACCTACGGCATGGCGGCGATCGCCATGTACAAAAACAACAAGAGCCAGGTGGTTTCCTGGCTGGCGCTGACCTTCCTCTTCGGGGCAGGGTTCATCGCGATGGAAATCTATGAATTCCATCACCTGATTGTTGAAGGTATGGGCCCGGATCGCAGCGGATTCCTGTCAGCATTCTTCGCGCTGGTCGGCACCCACGGTCTGCACGTGACCTCCGGTCTTATCTGGATGGCGGTCCTGATGGTACAGGTTTCACGTCGCGGCCTGACCAGCACTAACCGCACCCGTATCATGTGCCTGAGCCTGTTCTGGCACTTCCTGGACGTAGTGTGGATCTGCGTGTTCTCTGTAGTCTATCTGATGGGGGCAATGTAATGAGTCATTCTAGCGATCATAACGGCGCTTCTCACGGCAGCGTAAAGAGCTACATGACAGGTTTTATCCTGTCGATCATTCTGACGGTTATCCCGTTTGCTATGGTTATGAGTGGCTCCGCATCGCATGCGGTTATTCTGGGAACCATCCTGATTACTGCAGTTGTGCAGATTGTGGTACATCTCGTGTACTTCCTGCACATGAACAGTAAGTCGGACGAAGGTTGGAACCTGACCGCATTTATCTTCACCGTAATCATCATTGCTATCGTAGTTGTCGGCTCCATCTGGATTATGTGGAACCTGAACTACAACATGATGATGCACTAAGAGCGGCGAGTATGTTTAAGCAATACCTGCAAGTAACGAAACCAGGCATCATTTTTGGCAACCTGATCTCCGTGATCGGCGGTTTCCTGCTGGCCTCCAAAGGCCACATCGACTATCCGCTGTTCATCTGGACGCTCCTTGGAGTCTCCCTGGTGGTCGCCTCGGGTTGTGTTTTCAACAACTATATCGACCGTGATATCGACAGAAAGATGGAACGGACGAAAAACCGGGTGCTGGTCAAAGGGCTGATCTCGCCAAAAACGTCGCTGGTATACGCCACCCTGCTGGGTATTGCTGGCTTCATGCTTCTGTGGTTTGGCGCTAATCCACTGGCCTGCTGGCTGGGAGTGATGGGGTTTGTCGTTTATGTCGGCGTTTACAGCCTGTATATGAAACGCCACTCCGTCTACGGCACGCTGATTGGCTCTCTCTCCGGCGCTGCGCCGCCGGTGATTGGCTACTGCGCGGTGACCGGTGACTTTGACAGCGGTGCCGCCATTCTGCTGGCAATTTTCAGCCTGTGGCAGATGCCTCACTCTTACGCCATCGCGATTTTCCGCTTCAAGGATTATCAAGCGGCGAATATTCCGGTTCTGCCGGTAGTGAAAGGCATTTCAGTGGCTAAAAACCATATCACCGTTTACATCATCGCTTTCGCCGTCGCGACGCTGATGCTCTCTCTGGGCGGCTACGCTGGGTATAAATATCTGGTTGTCGCTGCGGCAGTGAGCGTCTGGTGGCTTGGGATGGCGCTGCGCGGTTATAAAGTGGTGGATGATAAAGTCTGGGCGCGCAAGCTGTTCGTCTTTTCCATCGTTGCCATTACCGCGCTATCAGTGATGATGTCCGTTGACTTCATGGTGCCAGATTCACATAACCTGCTGACGATGGTCAGATAAGACCACATTCAGCAACCGCTCAACAGCCTCCGTTCGCAAGACCGGGGGCTGTTTTTTTGTCCGCCAGTCTGACTCCCCTCCTCTACCTGAATTCACTTCAGATGAAAAATCACCGACATCATTTCATATCCGGTAAAACCATCATTAGTCGTTCGCTCATTAGGTTCACATAAAAATAATAAATAAATCAGTATCATGCTTAAGTCTCTGGCTGGTTTGCCTTTATTTAACGGTGTTAGTCTTTCACGGTGAGCGAGTGGCTCACTTATAGCAATCCGTTTTATAAGGGAATAAAAATGAAAGAGTTAACATTCAGCGAAATGGAATATGTTTCAGGTGGCTTTAATCTGATGAACGCTGTCACCGGCTTTACGAATTTTGTAGTGAACTCCGGGCTGGGATTTGGTTCTTTTGTCGCCACTTCAGGTGCTGCTTTTGCTAACTTCGTCATTGATAGCGCGGTAGAGTTTGGCAAGTTTGTCATCGGTCAATCAAACTGGAATACCTTTGTGTCAGCCGGTTCGAACAACTGGAATGGCTTTGTTAATACCGCGGCAAACAGCTGGTCCAACTTCGTGAACAACGCAGGCACGGACTGGAACAGCTTTATCGACGGCGCGAAAGCGTAATATTTCGGGCAGGTTCTGAACCTGCCCGTTTCTTCTCTGGGTTATCCCACCAACATTACCTGCGCGCTATAGAGCAAATCGAGATGGTCACGGCATAGCGCCTCAAGGGAAGTACGCGATAGATGGCTGGTTAAGCTCAGTGCTCCCCAGTAAGTCCCCTCCCTGTCAGACAACGGTACCGCCAGCACCAGCATGCCTATTTCAAACTCCTGCTCAATAGAGGCATATCCCTGGCGACGAACCAGGGCGATTTTCTCCATCAGCGCCGCGACGTCCGTCACCGTATACGGCGTTCGCTGCTCGCGCCTAATCCGCTGCAATACGGCTTCGCATTCGGCTTCCGGCAACGAAGCCAGCCACAGCCGCCCTCCGGCAGTACAGTAAATCGGCACCCTCTCCCCCAGCCGCACGGAGGTCGAGTTAAACGGCGTATGTTTGCTGCGAGCGATGTACACCAGCTCATCATCATCAATCACGCCGACCGAGGCATGTTCTTCGGTTCGGCTGGCAATGTATTCAACAATGGGCCGCACCATGCGCGGGAACTGGGCGGAATCAACATACGCCTGCCCCAGACGTAACGCTTTGGGCGTTAGCCAGTAATAGCGTCCATCGGTCTGCAAATAGCGATCGTGCAGCAGTGTGAGAAGAAACCGCCGCGCCGCGCTTTGCGTCAACCCACTCATTTTCGCCGCCTGCGGTACGGTGAGCCTTGGAAACTCTTTAGAGAACAGCTGAATCAACGCCAGTCCTTTTTGCAGGCCGACGATCAGATCGCGGGAATGTATTTCGTTTTGCATAGTTGTTCACACTTTCGCAACAATACAATCAGTTTAGCGCGATTATCGCAGTGATGGTGCGATTAACAACCAATATGGCCGAATTCTGCGTTGCCGCTCTCAGCTTCCGCTGAAATACTTTCACAACATTCATTTAACAAAATGAGGTTTGAAATGGTCAGTGGATTCACGCAGGTTGTCGCCGTTATCGGCCATCCGATTACCCAGGTTAAATCGCCGGAGAACTTTAACCGCTATTTCGCTGACCAGCAGATGGACAGCGTCATGATCCCGGTCGATATCGCTCCCGAAGCCATCGCCGATTATCTAAAATCGCTACGCGGATGGCACAACATGAGCGGCGTGCTGGTCACCGTCCCGCATAAACAGCGTGCAGCCTCGCTGGTGGATGAGCTAACGCCGCGCGCTCGTCACCTCAACGCCGTGAATGTGATCCGCAAGCTGGCAGATGGTCGTTTACAGGGCGATATGCTCGATGGCGTCGGCTTTCAACTCGCCGCTCAGGCGCACGGATTCAATGCCGCGGGTAAAAGCGCGCTGCTCTCCGGCTGCGGTGGCGTCGGCAGCGCAATTGCGTGGGGACTCTGCGAAGCAGGCATCAGCCAGCTGGCGCTTTATGACCAGAATCCGGCAACCCTTCAGTTACTACACAATCGTCTGGCAACCCATTTTCCACAGGTTCATCTCACCGAGCTGCCCGCAACGCTCGCAGACCTTGATTTAGTGGTCAACGGCTCCCCGGCGGGAATGAGCGGTTTTGATCCCTTACCGCTACCGCAGGCGCTACTGGAAACGCTCCAGCCATCGACTCACGTCGCAGACGTAGTCACCGCACCGGTAATGACACCATTACTCACTTTTGCTCAACATCGCGGCTGCGTCATCCAGACCGGGCCGGAAATGGCGCTGGCACAGATGAAGCTGATGGGAGAGTTCATTGGCGCAATCCCGCATGAACAAGGAGCAGCGGCATGAAAAGCTGGGATGTCATTGTCATCGGCAGCGGCGCCGCGGGCTTTGCCACCGCGGTAACTGCCTGCTGTAAGGGACTGTCGGTACTGATGCTGGAAAAAGCCCCTCAGTTTGGCGGTACCTCGGCGATTTCCGGCGGTGCAGTATGGATCCACGATAGCGATCAGGCACGGAAACCGGCCAAAAACAGCCCTTCACAGGAGATTAAAACCTACCTCCATACCATTATCGGCGAACAAAACTATCGCCAGGATCTGGTCGACGCCTTTGTCACTTCCGGTCGCGAGGCGCTGGCGTTTCTGGAAAAAGAGGGAGCGGTAAAATATAGCCTGCGCCCACTCTCGCCGGATTACTACCCGGATGAGCCCGGTGCCGTTGATGTAGGCCGGGCGCTGGAAGTGGTGGAGTATGACGGGCGGGAGCTGGGTGAGCATTTTCGCGACCTGCGCGCGCCGCCACCGGGGATGCTGCTGTTTGGCGGGATGATGGTTAACCGCGTTGATATCCAGCACTTTCTCGATATGCGTCGTTCCCTGCGTTCACTATCGCACTGTAGCAAGCTGCTGCTGCGCTACGGTCGCGACCGCCTGAAGCATCATCGCGGTACCCGACTGGCAATGGGCAATGCACTGATCGCCCGCATGGCGACGCTCGCCTTTCGCAAAGGCATGACCCTCAAGCTCAACGTCAACGTGCTTTTGCTTACCGAACGCAACGGTGAAGTGACCGGCGTCGAGATTGAGCATGATGGTCAGAAGCAAACCCTGGAAGCCCGCTGCGGCGTGGTGCTGGCTGCCGGAGGGTTTGCCGCAGGTGACCTGGCCGGGCAATATCGGCCCAAAACCCGCGAGCACTACACCATGTCGCCTGGCGCCAACGACGGTGCCGCTTTTCGCCTGGCGGCAACAGTTCACGCCCGCGAAGGCGCGGACTTATCCTCCAACTTTTTCTGGGCCCCGGTATCGGTTTTACGTCGTCCTGATGGTACTGAAGAGCGCTTTCCCCATCTCGTAACCGACCGGGCTAAGCCCGGCGTTATCGCCATCAACCAACGTGCGGTGCGCTTCGTCAACGAATCGAACTCCTATCACCACTTTGCCAGCGCCATGCAAAGCCGGGCTGAAAATGCGCCCTGCTTTCTGATTTGCGATGCCCAGGCCATGAAGCGCTACGGCCTCGGCCTGGCGCGACCAGCCCCGGTGAATAACGATGCGCTGGTGAAAGCAGGTTATCTGCACAAAGCCGATTCTCTTGCTGAGCTGGCGCAACAGATCGGGCTGGACCCGCAGGCGCTCAACGACACGGTGACCCGCTATAACCACGATGCCGCCGAGGGACTTGACCCGGAGTTTGCCAAAGGCGGTAACAGCTATAACCGCGCGATGGGCGATCCGAGCCACCAGCCAAACGCCTGTAACGCCCCGCTAACGAACGCGCCATTTTATGCCGTTACGCTCTATACCGGCGATCTCGGGACCTCACGCGGGCTGGTCACCACCGCCGATGCCCAAGTGGTTAATCAACAAGGCCTGCCTATTAAAGGGCTCTATGCCGTCGGCAACGATATGGATTCGATCATGGCCGGAACCTATCCCGGCCCCGGAATCACCCTCGGCCCGGCGCTAACCTTCGGCTACCTCTCAGCCAGCCATATGGCACAACAACACGCACTGTAAACTGGAGAAAACCATGATTTATGAACAACGTACCTACACCATCAATCCGCTGAAAATGGCCGACTGGCTGGCGCTGTACAAAAGCGACGCTTACGCCGTCCAGACCGAGCACCTCGGCAAGCTGATCGGCTTCTTCTTTACCGAAATTGGTGTGGTCAATCAGGTGGTGCATATCTGGGCCTACGAAAGCCTCGACGATCGTCTGGTGCGCCGTGCGCGGATGGCTCAGGACGAACGCTGGCTAACTTTCTCGCGTAAAAACCGCGAGCTGGCGGCCGTCGAACGCCTGGAGTCGGTTCTCCTGCGCCCCACTGATTTTTCACCACTGCAATAAGGAGTCAGGCATGAGCGGGCAGATGAACGTGGATGTTCTGGTGGTCGGCTCCGGCGCGGCGGGTCTCTCTGCCGCCGTCACCGCCGCGCTAGGCGGTGCCAGCGTGCTGGTTGCCGAAAAAGAGTCAGTGATTGGCGGCACCAGCGCATGGTCCGGCGGCTGGCTGTGGATCCCGCACAATCCGCTGGCGCGCGAGGAAGGTATTGAAGAAGATCCCGATGAGCCGCTCACCTATCTCCGGCATGAGATGGATGGGCAACCTGCCGACGCTCGCCTGCTCACTTTTTTAAAGTACGGCCCGGAGATGATCGACTTCTTCCGACGCCATACGGCGGTGCAGTTTCTTTCGGGCAGCAAAATGCCTGACTTCCACGATTCGCCGGGCTATGCGCAGGGTGGACGTTCGGTCACCGCGCAGCCTTTTGACGGGCGCCTACTCGGTGACTGGCTGCATCGCCTGCGTCCACCGCTGGAAACCATCAGCCTCGCCGGCATGGGCATCGCTGGCGGCACGGACATGGCGCATTTTTTTAACGCCACCCGCTCGCCGCGTTCGGCGATATACGCAACCCGCCGCTTGTTACGTCACGGCTGGCAGCGGCTTCGCGCTGGGCGCGGGCAACATCTGGTTAACGGCAATGCGCTGGTTGCTCGCCTGCTGCGTTCGGCGCTGGATGCCGGGGTTAATTTTCAGCTTAACGCGCCGGTAGAACGACTGCTCACTTCCGACAAAGGCATAGAGGGTGCAGTATTGCGCAGCGACAGCGGTGAGATAGACGTTCGCGCCGGGGCGGTGATCCTCGCCTGCGGTGGATTTCCTCACGACAGGCTGCGCCTGGCGCAAAATGTCCCCCACGCCGCCAGCGGCTACGGTCATTTTTCCGCTGCACCGCCGGGTAATCAGGGTGATGGCATTCGGCTCGGCGAATCAGCTGGAGGCCAGTTTGATGGCTCACTCAGACACGCCATGGCATGGGCACCGGTTTCGCGCGTCACGCTCGCTAGCGGTCTGCAACTGGTATTCCCGCATCTGGTTGAACGCGCTAAGCCAGGCTTTATCGCCGTTCTGCCCAACGGCAAACGCTTCGCCAACGAGGCTAACTCCTACCACGATTTTATTGCCGCTCTGCTGGATGCGACTCCACCGGGCGAAGCGCCGCAGGCGTGGCTGATAGCAGACAGTCGTGCGCTGCACCGCTATGGGTTAGGCCACGCGCACCCCTTTCCCTTTTCACCGACAGCCTGGTTACGAACCGGCTACCTGCAAAGCGGCGAAACGCTGGAGGCACTGGCACAACAGTGTGCAATCGATCCGCAGCAATTAACGGAAACAGTAGCCCGCTTTAATGGCTTCGCCAGCAAAGGAGAAGACGAGGATTTTCAGCGCGGCGCCTCTGCATACAACCGCGCACAGGGTGATGCCAGCCATTCCGGCCATCCGACCCTCGGTGAACTGCGCCATGCGCCTTTTTATGCCGTGCGTATTCTTCCCGGTTCTCTGGGCTCCTTCAGCGGACTGCAAACTGATGAAAACGCACAGGTACTGAATGCTCAACAGCAGCCGATTGCTGGCCTTTACGCCATCGGCAACGATATGTCGAGCGTGATGCAGGGATTCTATCCCAGCGGCGGTATCACACTCGGACCGGCCATGACCTTTGGCTATCTGGTCGGTAAAAAACTGGCAGTAAACATAACAAAAACAATGTAGTAAACGACATCTTACCAGGGACGGCAATACACATAACAACAACCACCTGCAACTGTACTGGAGTCCTTTATGAACATGCGAACCCTGTCACTCGCCGCGCTTACCCTACTCGACGTCCCGCCACCGGAACAGGTGCGGATCGCGGCACAAACCGGATTTACCCACGTCGGCCTGCGCCTGCTTCCCGCCACGCCCTCCGACCCGGATTACGACATGCTCGGTAATACCCCTGCCGTGCGCGACACTCTGTCGGCGCTGATGGAAACAGGCATTCGCGTCTCGGACGTCGAAATTGTTCGCCTGACGCCAGATTTTTCACTCAATGCCCGTTTGCGATTATTCCTCGATACCGCCGCGCGACTGGGGGCTAAGCAGGTACTGGTCGCCGGAAACGATGAAAATCAGGCACGCAGCGCAGATAACCTCGCCAGACTCGCCGAGGCCGGCCAGGAGTATGGTTTAACCATGAATCTGGAGCCTATGCCCTGGACCCATTTGCGCACCATCGCCCAGGCCCGGTCGTTGATCAACACCAGTGGTCGCCAGGATATCGGTATTCTGATTGACGCAATTCATTTCTGGCGGGCGGGCGAGTCGCTCTCCACGCTCGCAGCACTGCCGCAAAACTGCCTCAACTATATGCAGCTTTGCGATGCCTCGCCGCAGGTACCCGTTGATGAACAAGAGCTGATTTATCAGGCCCGTGCAGCACGTAAAGTCCCCGGCGAAGGCGGGCTCGACCTACATGGGCTAATGGCGGCGCTTCCAGACACGCTGCCGGTCTCCCTGGAGGTTCCCTTAAGCGGTGACCAGGGCGCGCTGCCTGCGCTTACTCGTGCCCAGTTGCTGTTCAATGCCGCGCAGTCTTATCTGCGCCCTTGCGCATAAGGAGGATCCCATGACACAGACTCAACGCCTGGACGTCAGGGAGTTAATTAACACTAACCCGCTCAGCCGGTTCCAGAAACTGGTGGTATTTTTAGGCTTCTGCGTGATTGCTCTGGACGGTTTTGATATCGCCATTATGGGGTTTATCGCTCCGACGCTCAAACAAGAGTGGGGAGTGAGCAATCACGAACTCGGCTTTGTGATTAGCGCCGCGCTGATCGGCCTGGCGCTAGGCGCTATCTTCTCCGGCCCGCTTGCCGACTGGCTGGGGCGGAAAAAAATCATCATCAATAGCGTATTTTTCTTCGGTTTCTGGACCATTGCCACCGCCTTTTCACAAAACATTGAGCAGATGATGTTCTTTCGTTTTATGACCGGACTGGGATTAGGTGCTGCAATGCCGAATATCGGTACTCTCGTGTCGGAATACGCCCCGGAACGTCAGCGCTCGTTTCTTATCACAGTCATTTTTTGTGGTTTCACTTTTGGCGCGGCGGCAGGCGGTTTCTCCGCATCATGGCTGATCCCACAGTTTGGCTGGCACTCGCTGATGATGCTCGGCGGCATTCTTCCGGTGCTATTCGCTCCGGTACTTATTTGGCTGTTACCTGAATCGGTGCGCTTTCTGGTGGTTAAGCGCGCACCGGCCGAACGTATTCGGACAATTTTACGACGCCTCTACCCCGGGCAAATCGCCGATGATACCCAGTTTACCTTCCCGACACAGTCCGTGAATGGTAACGCGATGCGGATCGTGCTCTCCCGCCAGTACCGATTCGGATCGCTGATGCTATGGCTGGTCTACTTTATGGGGCTGTTTCTGGTTTATCTCCTCGGCAGCTGGCTGCCGACGCTGGTCAAAGAGGTCGGCCTGACGGTCAGCCAGGCAGCGGTCATGACGGCGATGTATCAGGCGGGCGGAACCATTGGTTCGCTGTTTGCAGGCTGGCTGATGGACCGGATCAACCCGCATCGCGCGCTAGGGTTAATTTACGCGGTTGGCGGTCTTTTCACGATGGCAATGGGCTATGCGGCGGCAAGTTTTGGGCTCATCTGCCTGCTGGCATTTATCAGCGGAGCCTGCCTGAACGGCGCGAATACCGGTATGAACGCGCTCTCCGCCCGCTATTATCCGACTGAGGCACGAGCCACCGGCTCCAGTTGGATGCACGGCGTTGGCCGTATGGGCGCGATCCTCAGCGCCTTTGCCGGGGCTGAAATGCTGGCGCTGGATCTCAGTTTCGAGAGCGTATTTTTAATTCTGGGGATCCCCGCCGCGATTACTGTGGCCGGACTCACTGCCAAAGGCATTTTTGCCGCCGACTCGACGACAAAATCCACCACATCCGCAACGGCTATCAGGAGCACGCAATAAAACGTTAAGTTCAGGCAGGCACGCCCCGGCATCGTGCTTGCCTCATCAACTAAAGAAAAATAAATTTCATTTATTTATGAAATGAAAAAATAAACCCACTAGAATTATCGATTCACCTCTCAATTTTCCGCTTAAAAAGCGCCAATTCAATACAGCAAGCAAATAAATAACTCATCAAAAACCTGATTAATAACCTTATCAATCAACTTAATTTAATGGTTGTGAATGTAAAATCTCTGACGCAATATTTTCATTTTTCGATCCCCCTCGCATATACAGAAATTAAATTTCAAATAACCATTGAAATGAAATAAATATTTCCATATGTTCTGGCTGACATTCAGGATAAGGTTGTGCCGGCGGAACTGGCACTGAGGTACTTACTTGTCCCCCGACAAAGGAATAGACCATGAGTGAACAGCAGATCCTTCTCTCCCCCGCAGCGGCGCGCGGCGATAAGCTAACCTGGACCACCCGCATTGCTTACGGCGGCGGCGATACCGCCTGCAACGTCGTTTTCGGCATGATTGGCACCGTATTAACCCTGTTCTATACCGACTACGTAGGAATCAGCATCGCCACCGTCGGTCTGGTGATGCTGATCTCCCGTCTGTTTGACGGCGTTTCCGATGTAATAATGGGTTTGATGGTCGAACGAACAAACTCCCGCTGGGGTAAATCGCGTCCCTGGCTGCTCTGGATGAGCGTTCCCTATGCCGTTTCCGCGATCCTGTTATTTACCGTCCCGCAAACCACCGGCACGCTACAGTTTCTCTACCTGCTGGTGGCTTATAACTTCTGTACCACCGTGTGCTACACCGCTATCAACCTTCCCTACGGCAGCCTTTCCGCCATGATGACTCGCGACTCATGGGAAAGGGATATGCTCAGCATCACCAGAATGTCGATGTCGCCATTCGGTCGTATTCTCGCTGTAGCTTGTACATTGCCACTGGTGAAATATTTCGGCGACGATCAGGCCGCATGGATCAAAACCATGTCTATCTGGGCTTTTCTGGCGCTGCTGTTGCTGCTGTTCTGCTTCTACAAATGTGAAGAGAAGGTAGTTATCAAAGCGCGAGAAAAACAGGGAAATGTTCCCGTTAAAAAACAGCTCTCTGCGCTCTTTCGTAACCAGTACTTCTGGGCCAGCGCAATCCTGTGGACAGCACAGAGTGTTTACTACACCGTGGTTGGGATCGCACTGCCTTACTACTGCCGTTATGTACTGGGCGACGATACCTTCTATAGCTCCATTTTCGTTGCCGAAACTGCCTGTATCATCATTTTCACCTTCCTCAGTTCCGTCCCCATCCGCAAATACGGTAAGCGCAATGTTGCATTGTGCGGCATTGTGCTGGCGACCATCGGGCAGGTGCTGTTTATGTTTAACTCCAATGATTACCACTGGGCGCTGGCGAACGCGATTATTCGCGGTATTGGCTTCGCGCCTCTGAACGCCGTGCTGTTCGGCTTCTGCGGCGATGCCGTTGAGTTCGGCCAGTGGAAAACTCGCGTGAGGCAAGAAGGAATGATTTTTTCCGCCGGTTCCGTCGGAACGAAGCTCGGCGCGGGTGTTGCCGCTGCGGTTATCTCCGGCCTGTTGAGTATGGCGGGCTACGTCAGCTCCAGTAGCGGCTCCGGCGTTCAGCCGCAAAGCGCTATCGACATGATTAACAACGTTTACCTCTACGGCTCTTTCTTCCTGTGGATCCTGGTCATTATTACGCTGCTGTTTTACCGGCTGGATAAGCAGTACCCGCAGATTATGCAGGAGCTGAAAGAACGCGAAGCCCGTGGAGAAATGTAAAACCTATTCTGGAATTGCCCAGAAACCACACCTGCGCTCTAAGAGCGCGGGTACACAGAACCTCTGAAATCCGTAGTATCTATAAAGGAGAGCACCATCATGTTAAACGGCATGAAACCCTTATCTCGCTCCCTGCGCTGGGGAATGGTCGGCGGCGGCGGTACCAGCCAAATTGGCTATAGCCACCGCTGCGCGGCGCTACGCGACAATGTCTTTACCCTGCTGGCCGGTGCGCTCGATATAGATGCCGAGCGGGGGCGTCAATTTGGTGAGCAACTCGGAATCGCTCCCGAGCGTTGCTACGCCGATTATCAAACATTGTTTGCAGAAGAGGCCAAACGTCCTGACGGTATTGAGGCCGTTTCGGTGACCACGCCAAATAATACCCACTTCGCCATCACCAAAGCGGCGCTGGAAGCCGGGCTGCACGTTGTCTGTGAAAAACCGCTGTGCTTTACCGCCGATGAAGCCCGCGAACTGCTGGCGCTGAGTAAAAAGCAGAATAAAATCATCGGTGTGACCTACGGCTATGCCGGACACCAGATGATCCAGCAGGCACGTCAGATGATCGCCGAAGGGATGCTCGGTGAGATCCGCATTATTAATATGCAGTTTGCCCACGGTTTTCATAATAAAGCCGTCGAACTGCAGGCTGAATCTACACGCTGGCGCGTGACGCCAAAATATGCGGGGCCAAGCTATGTGCTGGGGGATTTGGCAACTCACCCGCTGTTTATTGCGGAAACGATGGTGCCAAATCTCAACATCACCCGGCTGATGTGCTCCCGCCAGAGCTTTGTCAAATCCCGCGCCCCGCTGGAAGATAACGCCTTTGTACTGATGGAATATAACAATGGCGCAGTCGGTTCTCTGTGGACCAGCGCAGTCAACAGCGGCGCAATGCACTCACAGAAAGTGCGCGTTATCGGGGAAAAAGCCAGTATCGAATGGTGGGATGAGCGCCCGAACCAGCTCAGCTATGAGGTACAGGGCGAACCGGCACGCGTTCTTGAGCGCGGGATGCCCTATCTGAGTCAGCAAGCGTTGGCGGACGATCGTATCGGCGGAGGCCATCCGGAAGGATTATTCGAGGCTTGGGCTAACCTCTACCGCCGCTACGCTATCGCCATGGACGCAATGGATCGCGGCGATCGTGAGTTCCTGGAGACCTTCTGGTATCCGAACGTCGAAGCCGGACTTCACGGCGTTTACTGGGTTGAACAGTGCGTTAAATCCGCCGATGCAGGCGGTCAGTGGGTTGACTTCAACTGCCAATAATCTCTGCGCGCCAGTGGAGGCTCCTCCACTGGTTTCTTTCTCTCTCTACCCCACCCACCTCATCATGCAACACTGCCGTAATATCTGTTAAACAAACATTTATTTACGCTTTAGATTCCCCCCACTACACTAGTCGCAGTTTTTATATTGAGGTGGTAATGAACGATAACAAAATGACGCCAGGCGAGCTGCGCGCGACCTGGGGTTTGGGGACCGTATTCTCTCTGCGCATGCTTGGCATGTTTATGGTCCTCCCGGTTCTGACCACCTATGGCATGGCGTTACAGGGCGCAAGTGAAGCACTCATTGGTCTGGCTATTGGTATCTATGGGCTGGCTCAAGCGATATTTCAGGTGCCTTTCGGCCTGCTTTCTGACCGAATTGGTCGTAAACCGCTGATCGTCGGCGGCCTGTTAATCTTCGTTATCGGCAGTATTATCGCCGCCCTATCTGACTCCATCTGGGGCATCATTCTTGGCCGCGCGCTACAGGGCTCCGGCGCGATTGCCGCAGCGGTAATGGCGCTGCTTTCTGATTTAACCCGCGAGCAGAATCGTACCAAAGCCATGGCTTTTATTGGCGTCAGCTTCGGCGTCACCTTTGCTATCGCTATGGTTCTCGGGCCCATTGTTACTCATCAGCTTGGCTTGCATGCCCTGTTCTGGATGATTGCCGTCCTGGCGACGCTCGGTATTTTGCTCACTCTGTGGGTGGTGCCTAACAGCCACAATCACGTGCTGAATCGCGAGTCCGGGATGGTAAAAGGCTGCTTTCGCAAAGTGCTTGCAGAGCCAAAGCTGCTGAAGCTTAATTTCGGCATTATGTGCCTGCACATCATGCTGATGTCCACCTTCGTCGCCCTTCCGGGTCAGCTGGAGGCCGCAGGTTTCCCTGCCGCGGAGCACTGGAAAATCTATCTGGTCACCATGCTGGTCTCATTTGTCGCCGTGGTACCGTTTATTATCTACGCCGAAGTGAAGCGCAAAATGAAGCGCGTATTCATGCTGTGCGTGGCTATTTTGCTGATAGCTGAAATTGTCCTTTGGGGAGCTGGGGGATACTTCTGGGAGTTGGTGGCCGGCGTTCAACTGTTCTTCCTTGCGTTCAACCTGCTGGAAGCGCTACTGCCCTCGTTAATCAGTAAAGAATCACCTGCCGGATATAAAGGCACCGCAATGGGAATCTACTCTACTAGCCAATTCCTCGGCGTGGCAATTGGCGGAGCTCTCGGCGGTTGGGTGGATGGCTTCTTTGACTCGCAAACCGTATTCCTGCTCGGAGCATTGCTGTCTATGCTGTGGTTACTGGTAGCCAGCACCATGAGCGAACCGCCATATGTCAGCAGTTTACGAGTAGAAATTCCAGACGATGTTGTGGCTGATGCAATGTTGCAGGCGCGCTTGCAATCTAAAGAAGGTGTAAAAGAGGCTCTGGTGGTTGCAGAAGAGCGTTCGGTGTACATCAAAATCGACAGTAAATTGACTAACCGCTTTGAGGTTGAGCAGGCCATCAATGAAAGATAGAGATAGGCTCCTGCTAATGTTTGATTTTATTCAGCAGTTGCCACATAAAATGGCACTGATAATTGCGTGTTACTGTCTAATGTAACGCAAGCTACAATAACTCAGCTCAATTCACCCACGGTAAATAAATCGGCTGAAATATAAGTTTGAATTCGAAGTTCTTTTCTAGCCAATTATCGGTCTCTTTGCTTTTATGGATACGATAGTTATGGCATGAAAATGTATCTGTTTCATATCTTCGAATAAATTGATAGACAAGGAAGTTTTATACTGGCCCTGCAGTATGAATCACCTCCTGCGCAAGATAATATCTTGCGTTAATTCCTGTCGTGACGGCACCATTTTATGGTCCTCAGGGTTGCCAGCCCGCACCGAACTTAGACTCACTGCTCCATTACGAGCGCTGATACCCAAAATCAGCAAGAGAAAACGTTATCAGATGATGTAATAGCTGACTAACGCGTTCTTTCGACCCAGAGGAAGGGACTCCCGCGCATCCATACAGCCAGCGTTGAACCGTCCAATGGATGAGAGTGTGCTGGCAACGTGGCTGGCACTGTCCCCTTGGCGCAACATCAGCATGGGGATCAGTCGGCGGGCATGGTTTTTGTCACGCATCTTATGGATAGTTTTCTGCATCTGGCATCGTTCAGTACAGGGAATGGGGGTCATGATCGGTATCACTCAGTCCGGTTGATGATTTTGATTAGTTTGGCAATTGCTCAGACCACACAATACAGGCTGAGCTCCTCACAAGAGAGCTACTATTTGGCGCAGCTATTTATACCCACTCCGCGATATTTCAGGTTAGGCCTGGCAAAATTCTGCAGTACGTGTCCATCCTATCTTCGGTTGTCAAAGCAATCACTGGATACATCTTTTCTATCCTAACCAGAGAAAAACACCAACAATAACCATGCTTGTTTAGTTTTGTATGAAATCACCAACAATAAAGCTCATTTCCACATGGCTACCAATATAAAAAAAATTGCCAAGAGCTTGTGTGATTTATATTACAATTAGCATAACATGAACACATTCAGTTCATAAAGAAGGCACAAAACGCTCCAGCATTGAATCATCTCCACAAAATTAATTCACATATGATATTTTATCATTCTCATTCATAAAAACTTATTCATAGAATAATCTAATAGATCATTTCAATATTCACTATGATTAATAAAAAAGGATCAGTAATATATAAATGATGGTTACACACCATCAAACCCTCATTAATTTAAAATGGAAATAAGAAATGAAAGAACTCACTCAAGCTGAAATGGAATATATCTCGGGTGCGGGTATTATCGACCTCCCTTGCGCATTGATAGATTTTACTGTTAAATCAGCGCTTGGTCTTGTCGGCGCGGGCTTTGAGAGTGGCTGGAATGCAGCTTTTGCAGCAATGGAAACCACATTTGACATTGTGAGTAACCTCCTGAGCGGCTCTCCGAATAGCCTTGGAAGTATCCTTACAGATCATATTAACTCCTTGCTGTATGCCGAGTCTGGTGTATGGTCAAACTTTGTCTATAATGCAGCAACCAACTGGGGTAACGTTACTTATTCTTTACAAAAATAAGTAATACATATATGGCCAGTCAATGTTTCGACTGGCCATACTAAATAATCACCCATAGTTATGTATTTAAAAATAATCCACCTGCTTTATCTGAGCAATGTAAAAACACTATTTCAGATATGTTTCGCAATTCCAATCATAGCATCAGAACTCGATTCCCAACGGTGTCTGGTATAGAGTTTATTCAGCAAAACGACGAAAAAAATCAGAGCAAGGATTACAGAAATACCATCGAAATACTTGATGAATCACCGTAACAGCAATGACAACTGATTTCCTGATCTCTCTATATATAGACAAGCATCATTACCAGGCAGTTTTATTTAACACTTCCAATAGATTGAATCTTAAACACAAGAGGTAAAAATGGACCACATGATGCCATGTGGCCCGATAAATAATCAAAGGAGGTTATTTTTTTTATCAATTTCACCACACCGGAAATACATATCACATGCGGAAAGGTAATCATGATGCCATAACCAATAAACATGAAGATAGAAGTAACCTGTTATGGGTAAAACACATAATGAAAAATAACCATAAAAATTTATATTCAATCCTACCTGAGAGAGAATCATACTGATTATAAATACCCACAAGGACTCAACAACAAATAAAATAATCAATCGCCACCATGTAGGTTTCTTATAAAAACCAGGAAATGGAATGGATTTAGATAAACTGAAATCAATTTCCTTTAGAAACAATCTTCCTAAAAAACTATAGCGCCGGGAAGATCGAGTGAATACCAAATTAACAAGAAGAACTAAACTACAAACGATCAAAATTGCTATCATCAAACGAAATGAAAAAAAACCTTCAGATAAAGAAAAATCAGAATGTGTCGCTAAGGGGCTAACAATTAGAGAACTAGTAATGAAGGCGATAACAACATTAAAAGTGACATAACTGTATAAACTTTTATATTTGAGTTTTTTGGCCGTTGCTTGTCGCATCAACTTCACATAGGTATGCCTGGTAAGCCAAAATAGAAAATAAATAACCATTGGTGAGACCATTGCAATACAGAGTAAAGCGCTAATAGTAGAAAAGAAGAATAAGCAACTTTTGGCTATCAGATAACATAGTAAAAAAACAC
This sequence comes from Klebsiella sp. RHBSTW-00484, assembly GCF_013705725.1. Lineage (NCBI taxonomy): Bacteria > Pseudomonadati > Pseudomonadota > Gammaproteobacteria > Enterobacterales > Enterobacteriaceae > Klebsiella > Klebsiella sp. RHBSTW-00484. The sequence continues at coordinate 4,714,043 of NZ_CP055481.1, forward strand.
ACCCAGAGACAATCGCCGGATGTGAAAGAAAGGTTTCATATCGTGATATTGATCTATCATGAAAATAATAAAAATCAATGTTTTTTATCGCGCATTTGTATGCCCAATAGCCCTTTAACTCATATATAAAACCAAACATTATTAATGATAAAATGGCACTAATTGAGTAAGCATCATTGGGGGACAGCGAATACCCACAATTCTTCCAAAATAGACCTAACAGAAAAATGCACACAAAGTAGAGGTATGGAAGAAGTCTCTTATCCTGACGATAAATAAAAATTAGATAACCTGGAATCATAATAACCTCGTTAGCACTCAACCCATTTTCTGCAATGTGTAACATTTTCAGTTCTAAAATTATCGAAGTCTTTAAGCAATTGTCCCAAATAAGCTTTATTACTTATTTCGAAAAACATCACAGGCGCGGAGGGTTGTAAAAATGAAGTCATCGAAGTTGTCCATCGCACCGTATTTGTCAGATGTAAAGATAAATTCTCTTTAATCTTCTGTGGATTAAATTCTTCCTGTCCTGTGACATTCATAAACACTGGATATCCAGGTTGACCAATGTAAACCTGTTGTAAGAAATCTCGCATAAGCTGAACACCCTCGGCCATAAGATGCGTATGCCAGGCACCGCTGACCCCCAGCTTTACCACTTCAAACCCTGAACCGATCAAAACCCGGGAGAATTCGTTTACATCAGCAAGCTCGCCACCAATCACCTGTTGGAACTGGCTGTTATCACAGCAAATGTCAAGCGAAAGCATAGAATCAGAAATCAATCTAAACATTGATTGATAGTCAGTACCTTTAACTGCAAGCATGGCGCCTTTATAAATCTGACTTAGATTATTCATGATATTTGAACGTACATGTATTATACGGAATAAATCTTCCATGCTTATCGCTCCCGCAGCATAAAGCGCGCTGTATTCCCCAACACTATGACCGCAGGAACCAACCACACTCTCTTTTTCAAGTTTTTTAGTACATAGAGTGTAAAGCGTCACATTAATAGCCGTTACTGCTATCTGCTGTACTGTCGTCTTAACCAGACGATTCATAGGTCCCTTCTGACACAATCGGCGAACATCCATACCTGTAATATCACTGGCACAATCCCAGATATTCCTGGTCAGGGTATTTAAACCCCATAAATCGGCCCCCATTCCAATAACAGGATTCCCTTGACCAGCAAAAAGAAGAACATGTGATTGTTCAAACTGGTTTTTCATTGTAATACATCCTTATAAATAATATTTAAAACCAAAATATACTCCGACTGTATCGCCAAAAAGTTCAAATTCAGAATTTTTACTCCCCTGCGCACTATACAACCCCATATAAAATTCAGCCTGATCGTTGGCACCTTTTAGAGGTTTCACGTAATGAATTCCCAATAATGTACTGTTATCTAATAAGTTCATAACAAGATAGGGTTGTATAACTGAACTACCCTTGTTTTGTAAACTCCCCCATGTATTAACATAATGTCTTCCTTGTAGCATTCCTTTATTTGATGTATTGCTAATCTCCCCTCCCATCAAGTATTTATAATTATCAAATGCCTTATTCAAAGTCTGATAACCTGTATCTCCATTCAGAAATTTAACGAAGTTAACCTGATTACGCCATTCAGACTCTGTATACCCCTCACTCTGAAAATAATATTCCATACCAAATATACTAAAGTTATTGGTTGTATATTGTCCGCCAACAGAGAATTCAATCCCTTCTTTATCTTCCTGTGAATATAGTGATGAAGGATAAACTCCAGATAACACTTCATTCTTTTTCTCATTAGAAAAATGTCGCCACTGCTGATTCTTATGTAATGCCAATTCGCTATTAATAATAAATTGAGTGATATAGTTATAACTGTCAGCTAGCGCGATTGAAGGCGAATCACCCAACATCATGTTTACAGATAAGCTATGATTTTCAAAGCGATAGTCAGCATAACCAAATAAATAACGTTCACTGCTATTGGTACGTTTATTTTCACTCCAGTTACTGGAAGACTCATAGTAATTATTTATATTTGCTAATTTTGGCGATATTGTCAGAGAAAAAGCATAATCACGATATTCCTTAGATATACTTGCCCCCCAGTAGGAATCGCTATAAAGCGATTTCATTGCTGGATCATATATTCTGGTAGATTTAAACCCTGAGTAATAATTGGTTATAAGCTCCGCTGGCGATCTTAAAAAAAATGCCCCCTGTGGGGTTGGGAGTTTGCCTCCTTCCAAACGAACCGTATTGGATAGCGTCCATGTTATACGAAGTTTTTCTGTAAGAACCTTTGAGCGACTGTCATCTTTTTCAAATAAACCCACGCTACGAGTTGGATAGTAGCCTAACGCATATAGAGAGAAATCTAAATCCAGCATATCATTAGTTAAAGAGCAAGCACTGGCAAACTTAAGGGCAATATCATTGTAAACATTGGTAGCAGTATAGGGATTTTTCCTATTTATTTGCCAGATAGATTCATTTTTGTGAACAAAAGAGGTCTGCCCAGTGAGTACAATTTCTAGATTTGACCGCAACTCCTCTCCAGAAAAACAACCAGCCTGCCCCCATGGAGATACCATGGCAATAGGTAAGATAAAAATAGAGAGTCCCACTTTCACTTTGAGCCTCGCTGAATAGATTCCTTGGTAAAGTAAAATTCAGGCAAAGATTCGAGCCGAACATCGCTATATTTCATAACTGAATATCCCCTGGAGTATCGGGCATTCTGCACAACAATTTCAGTGGGACGATGACGCCCTAAAACCATTTGATATTTTTTATATGACACTTTTTTGAGTAAGATATTATCAAGAGAATAATAGGATGCCTGGTATGGTCGATGTTCAGCATCCTTTTCTACCAGATAAATTACCTTAGGGTAGGTGACCGAATCAACTTTACGCACCAGTGATAACCTGTAGCATTTTTTATCACCGCAAACCTCTTCTCCCTCCAGAGTTGAATCATAGGAATACTCAAAGTTCGTAACAATAACGTCACCATTAGATATTTGGCCGATTAATCTTTGCGATCGAGAAATAGGGATTGGTCGACGGAGGTCTGGAGTATAAAACCATAGGTCGTACCAATCAGATAGCATCACCTTCCCCTTATCACGTGGAGGATAGATAAACCTCACCAAGGAGCGGGCATCAGCATGAGTACCATTTTCTGGTTTAATGAAACGCATTGATATATCTAAAACTTGCTTATTTTCTGGCTCTATAGCACCCTCTTTATATTCAAGCACTGTCACCGTATAACGAAATGGTTCATTTGGTGAACGAACACTATCCGCCTTGCGTATAATTTCAAGCGCCAAAGCTTCATCAGAAGCCAGTACAGGTATCACTGATTGAGCTAACATGATTACTATAAATAAACACCAGACATGTTTTTTCATACTCATCCCTTATGAAGACTTAAATGCATCAGAAATATTAAGCCGGGATGCACGAATAGCTGGAAGTATAGAAGCAAGAGCTGATATTATAATTGGTAATACTATCGTTATCCAAATCAGTTCTGCATTATCTGTTTTAATAAATGCGGTGTAACCTGCCGATTGCCCTGGTGATGGAGGCATTGCAACTCCAGAAATATTAATCATTGCAGAAATTGCGTAGCCAACAATAAGACTCCCGAGAGCACCAATAATACCAACAAATACCCCCTCCAACCAAAATAGCAATGTTACATGTCCAGACTGTAACCCAATAGCCCTTAGCGTAGTAATCTCTCTGGTTCGCTCTACTATATTCATGGTCATTGAATTACTGATCATAAACACCACAATGAGAGCAACAATAAGTTTGATAAAGAAATAGATACCCGACAGCATTCCCTCTACTTGCTGATAATAAAGAGAACTAGATTTCCAGTCCTTAACAATCAATGGTAATTTGTTATTAGCTATATATTTCTTCAGTTTCGTTAAAAACGGTAAAACATCATCATTTTTGAGTAAAATAAGAATTTTACTCACGCTGTTAGTACCCATTATTTTTTGCGCTGTATCAAGTGGAATCTTCATTGCCACGTCATCATAATCCTTGATACCTGACTCAAAAATACCACGTAGTTTTAAAGACATGGCTCCCTGCCCACCGGCAGTATTAATGACTATAACATCGAGCCAATCTCCGTATTGACTGTCAAGCGTTTTTGCTAAACCACTACCAATGGTAATTTCGTTATTTTTTACTCTTGATAAATCACTACCAAAAACAATCTTATCAAATGCACCTAATTTCAAAGCCGGTAGAGGCTCTACGCCAAGAGCAGAAAAATAGTTAGATGTTTCACTCTCATAGTGTGAAATAATACCCGTAAACTCAAGCTGCCCTGAAATTGTCGATATATCTCGGAATAAATCTGGATTATTTAAAATATTATCCTTTAATGATGTGTAATCAACAATAATGCTTTTATTTTTATTAGATGTATCAAAATAAGATTTATTGTAAATTTGCACATGTCCAATATTTGTACGGATCGTTTGTTCCTTAAGAATCCAAAAAGAATAATTAATAAATCCGCCATATAAAAAAATTGCACAGCCACCTAAAATAATAGCTAAAATAGTTGAGAATGTTCTTCTACGATGACGTAGAAGATTAAGGAAAGCAAATTTTACATCACCAAAACGAAAGGCAATGTTATACATAATAAACAATAACACCAAAATCACAATGCAGTTAATAAACATCATATCCTTTGACATCTAATCACCTTTAATGACAGGAAGAATAATCTGCGTAACTTCTGAAATATTCCAGGCGGGAGAATCGCTTTGCACAAAATTTATTTCGAAACCTGGATATCTCTGTTGCAATTGAGCCAGTAAAAGATTGGCCTTATCATACATTTTACAAGCATTCAGAGCTCTTAAGCGCATCTCATTTATATATTTAACAATATCATCGCTAAATTTTTCTTTCTCTTGTAACAATAGCGCGGTATCCTTAATCGTTACAACACAACGTCCAAGGCTGGCTGGTAAATAAGCATCAACCCGTGCACGTAAGTATCTAATAAGAATTTCATTCTCATTTAAATCAACTGCCTCATCCAGATAAAAAAACCTATTTTTGCATACTCTGAGGCTTCAATTATATTATTTACACTAAGGAAGTAATTTGCTTGTCTCAGCATTCCCCAAGAGTAAAAAACCAATGAACCTGAGTTACCGTTTTCTTTATATTCTTGAAATAAGTTTTCTGTGAGAAGAGCTAATTTCTCAGGTTGTGCCGGAAACCCATTTTGTAGTACACGATCAACCGCTGGAGTTGAAATCATACCTGCAACTCCGGAAAAAAATGTCATCGACAGACTTAGACATAACACACTAAAAATTCTATTTTTCTGAATCATAGGCTATTTCCCCATCCTTAATTTCAACCACTCGTCTAGCACGCTCTTTAAGTTGAGTGGAGTGGGTAGAAATAATGAAGGTAGTTGCTGTTTTTTGATTAATCTCAAATAAAAGATCCAGGATTGCTTCTCCGGTAGCATGATCGAGATTACCAGTAGGTTCATCGGCAACAACGACCCGAGGGCCATGTGCTAATGCCCTTGCAATTGCTACTCGCTGTTGTTGCCCACCCGACAATTGTCCTGGCTTGCGATCCTTCATGTGAGTCAAACCAACACTATCGAGAAAGTGCAAACTCCGCTCCTTTGCTTCTTTGCTCTTAAAATGAACGTTCAGCACTAATGGATAAAACACATTATCAAAAGCATTTAGTACAGGGATTAAGTTGAAAAACTGAAATATGAAACCAAGATGTTTACCACGAATAGTTGCTAAATCCTTTTCTGGTAAAATAGTAAGGTGTTTATTAAGAAAAAAGACATTTCCAGCTGATGGCTGATCAATACCAGAAAGTATATTAAGCAAGGTACTCTTACCACTACCTGAAGGCCCACATAACGCTATAAACTCACCTTTAGAAATCTCGAGATTGATATTTTTAAGTGCGTCAATTTTATTTTCATGGGAGCTGTAACTCTTATATATGCCATTCAGAAAGACATCAGGCAATTCCTTTATATTACTTCTCATTTTAATTCCTCCTCTTCAAAAAAAGTATCAAAATAAGTATAACCACCAGGGTTACATGGAATTATTGTTCTTGTACAACTAGAATTCAAAGAACGATGAAAAATATATTGCCAGATTAATGCAGGTGTCATACATCCGCTGTAACCATAGATATTAAGCAGTTCTATAACATTCCCAGGTGAGTTTGAAATTTGGTTTATACCTCCAGCATATGCAATTTGATCAATATCATGAGTAGTACAATAGCCTTGTTCAAGAACCTCATTAATATTACTGTTAATATACGGCCCACAGTTTATCCTCAGATCACTCCCTCGTTGACTAAAAATAAAACAACCAACCCGTTCAATAGATAAGTTTATATGTGGTGTCAACCGTTCTTCTTTTTTTCTCTCATCTAAATTGATGTTTTCAGCAGTAAATGATAACAACGGAACAGTCCGATAACCGCCACAAATAACTACAAAATCAAATATATTCCATGCAAGATAATCTTGGGCCAATCGCATAGCCAGGACAAGTGAGTTGCTTTCCCCACGAATTTTACAAGTGACATCAGTTACTGAAAATTTTTTAATTAAATTCCTAGGTAAAGTGTCAATCGCTGATAAATGCAGACTGCTTATATTACATTCAAATATCCCAGACTCTCCCCATGAGTCAATATAAACAAAGGCGGTTCGAGATTTCAATAATAGCATACACTCTTTAGCAGATAGTTCATGTAACGCTGTATCTGAAACCTTGTCCAATGCATTTATATAAGGAATATGCTCTGGTCGACGAGTAATTTCCCTGCTATATACTGCCTCCGATGATCCAAATCGCTTAAACGCCCAACTATTTGCACCTGTAGACTTCAATGCATTATTGTATGAGTGAGATTCCCAAACATTCAACCAACTGGGATAATATAAAAAAAATGGTTCTTCCGGTTCAATGAAAGAATATGATGATAAATACATTGCATTCCTCATTTCAGTCACCCCGCCTATCCATATTGGTCAGAATAATCGCAATAACTGAGCCATCTACGCCAAGCCCGGTTTTCAGAAGATGTATTTTATCGTGTTTTTTTACTCCGGGACCAATGAGTACATGAGGTGCAATATTTTCCATTATAGAATCATTACTAATAGGCATAATTAATTCACCATTAACTAATGAATAATGACCAATAATTAAATCCACTAAACCAGAGCCTGTAGCTGTATAACCAATTTGACCTTTATAAGCCAAAACAGGCAGAGATTGCTCCCCCACCAACATACTGATAACTTTTGCCTCAACGCTATCACTAAACGCTGCACCGTTACCATGTGGAATTAGTGCACATAAGTCTTCAACTTTTACGCCAGTCTCATTAAGTACCTTATTAATTAATTTATATATGTTAGTGCTTTGCCAGTATGCATCATTACCTCTACCAGCATTAATTTGCTTATAGGCTGATTTTATACTCACTCCGTAGCTCAAACCTCTGGCTTTACGATGCTGGCTACTTTCAAGCAACATCACGCTATATCCTTCGGAAAACATTACCCCCTTACTGTTCACACCGAATGGCTGAGCAATTTTACTATCCAACATCGATTGATTTTCAAGAAACCACATATCCTGAAGCGTAACTTTAGAAATATTGATTATAAGTGCGAGTTCAATTCCTCCTTGCTCAATAGCCTGAGAACTCAAATGGACTGCAACCAATGAAGAATTACTAGTACAGTTCATATTAGGTGGTAAATATGTAAGGCCATACTTATTTGCCAAATGATATGAGATACTATCCTGCGACATATTTGCAACACATAAATTCGTTATCGAAGGAGTAAGATTGATATCCTCCATGTCATTGTAATTATAAAAGCCCCTATAATCCACTACATCAACTCGAGGACCAATCCCTGTCATATAAACTCTGACATTATTCTCTTTCAGAGAATCCTCTTTTAATCCAGCCTGCGCAAGAGCTTCACCAATAAGTTGATAAAGGAGGCTGAAATCGCTATCACCCACAGATTCAAGCTTTGCGGAAAATATATTCCTGGCAAATCCATACTTAATAGCCTGTTCATCCGAATTGAACCACGGCAACACACTCACACGTTCACCTTGCTTCAGATTTGTAATAACCTGAGCACTACTACCTGCAAACGGCAAATAAGAACTATAGCCAGAAATAATAGATTCTCTGTGCACTTGATTATCCTTTAATAACAAATGCGTAATAATTACCGCCTTCAGTAGCTCCAACCAAAAGAGCATTTTTAATAGTTATTTTGAGAGGCCGCGTTACGAAATTGATTCGTTCATCTACAAATTCTTTAGTGTACGGAATAGCAGGAACCAACTCGTTTTTAATACAATCCAGAAGTAGGGCTAAGTTTAACAAGCCGGCGGACGAAGAAACAAACCCAAAGAAAGCATTATAATTCACCACAGGCACTTGCGGATTATACAGATGGAATGACTCAAAAATTGCATTAATTTCTATTAATGAGCAAACTGCACTGCCATTGCTGGTTCCGCAAACTAAATCAACATCCCCAGACGAAATTCCCGCATCTTTAAGCGCACGATCGATCGCCAGGGCCATAGCACCAGACTTCTCTTCTATCTGAGAAGCATCAAAATAACTATTACTGCATGATTTACCATAACCAGAGATTTCAGCCAAAACATCAGCGCCACGTGCAACTGCCGCTTGCGAGTCCTCAAGTAACAGCATACAGGCACCTTCACCAGGTACGTAACCTTTAGCTCCTTCAGCATATATTTGATAATCACTAGCATCAGAAGTCATATGAATTTTATTAGTCACCGCATCCATATAGAGTGACATGGAGGGAAAGTATTCGTCGGCTCCTCCAACGATAACTTGAGGCTGAAGTTGCTGGCGAACAATTTCATAGCCATATGTTAATGCGCCAAGTGAAGCGTTTTCGCCTGTTGCCAGGGTCGTCGTATATCCTTTTATCCCTTCTGAAATTCCACAAAATGTTGCAATTGAGTTCATTAATGAACCAGGAAATTCAGAAGTACGAACTTTTCGTGGATCCGGTTTCAAACTTTGCAAATATTTATAGGTCGTTTCTTGCGGACCTCGTGACATTCCCATCACCATGCCAAGCTCTTCTCCATCACGCTTGATCTTACGTTTAGCCATATTTAACGTTTCTGAAAGCGCAATCAGTGCAAATGTACCTCCGCGAGTGGCTTTGCGTGGATCGTAGCGGCGCAAGTGCTTACGAGGCTCAAGCCCACTAATCTGGAAAGATTTAAAATCCTTTTCTTCTTCTGGCAAAGTGTTGGCGTCAAAAAGATACTCGTTACCAAATAATTCCTCAAACTGGTTTGTTTTTATCAATACATCCAGTAATTCCCTAACTTCTTTAACCGTATCTTCAGGGAACACTTTCCCGCCAAGCCCAACTGCGCTATCGCCTCCATCAACACGGTGCAGAATTTCATTAATACTGTGACCAATGGCAGTAACTGCACCAATTCCGGTTATAGCAACTCGCTTTGCATCGTATGATGTCAGCGGAACCGAGCATGGTTTCATACTGACAATCATGCAGCAATTATTTCCACCGAATGCATAGTTGTTCTTCATGAATATATTAATATCTTTTTTCCGAAACTCATTCGGAACGTAATCCAGATCGCAATTAGGTCGTGCAAGTGAAAAGTTTAGGGTTGGTAGAACATTTTTCTCAGGCAACGTGACTAAGCATGCTATCAGTTCGACGATTCCTGCGGCCCCAATATTGTGACCAAAATATGATTTAGTAGAACTGATTAATACTTTCTCTACGTCGGAGAAAACTTTTTTCATCGCCAGCGTTTCAATTTGGTCATTGGCTTCAGTGCCGGTGCCATGCGCGTTAACGTAATCGATTTGATCTGGCGTGATGCCAGCATTCATCATAGCTTTCTGCATTACCTGCGTCGCACCGCTGGCTCGCGGATCGGGCCCGGTTTCATGGTATGCGTCGCAGGAAGTGGCGTAAGACAGAATTTCGCCATAAATTGTTGCACCACGCGCTACGGCATGCTCATATTCTTCCAGGACAATAGCTCCAGCCCCTTCGCCAATTGACATACCAGACTGACCTGAAAACGGCGAACAAGAAACGGGATGCATGACATTTAATGCATAAAAACCAGCAAATGTTGGCAAATAAATAGGTTCGGTTCCGATAGCCAACATCGTTTTGCTTCTACCATTTTGGATATAGTCGAAAGCCATGCCGACCGCATTTGGACTCGCGGTACAGGCTGTTGCAACCAGTTCCACGCCGCCTTTTAACCCTAACAGCGTTGACACACTGGAACAACAGGAGGAAAAACCTCCTGAAAATAGTGCCTTGCGTAAAGAAAAATCCTGTACTCGCTGCTCAAAAAGAGGAAGAAAAGCTTCTGTCCCTGCCGAAGAGACACCGATAATTAACCCGGTTTCATCAAGACATACACGATTTTTTGCCAGACCAGCCTGCTCAAGTGCGTTTTTACCCACTTTATAAGCCCAGAGTGCTGCATTATCCAGGGAGGCAACGACTTCTTGAGATAGCTCCGAATAATCTATTTTGTGCAGTATTTCTGCCGCTCGAGCGTTCTCAAACCATGTAGAAAAACGCTCGCTGTCAGCAATGCCGTTTTTTTTCTCCAGCAACGTCTGCCTGAAGTCCGCAATATTATCCGCAAGAGATGACAAAATTCCCATGCCAGTGATAACAACTCTTTTTCTACTTGTCTTCATAGTTTCCTGACTCTTCTCAATTTCGCCAGCCATATCGTCATATTATGGAGCGAATGGTCACAAAGATATTTCTTCTGCTAACTGTTATTCGATTGGCAATGCGCTCTTTGCTTTTGATGCATCAACATAGCTGTGCATTGTTGGATTGACTAACAAACTTAGGTTATAAATGAAAGGCACATTTTGAGTTTTCGCAGCGACCTCACCATTAGCATTTTGTATAGTAAAACCAGCAATATCAGATAAAGCATAGCATTCATCAATTAGCGCCAGGGCAATCCAATTATGCAACGCAGGGGAATATAAAGCCTGAATAATAATACCGACCTGCAGTCCATTCATTAAAACTTTATCCGATGAGTCAATAATATTACATTCCGTACATGGCATTATCCCAACAACCTTACGAACAGCCCCCATAATAGATAACCGTTCAACAGCATGTTTGCCAATAAAATCATCTTTGTCATACTGAATAGCCCATTGGATTTGTAATTCAATGGGGTTACGCGAGTAACTCCCGAACAAACTTTCATCCCAACCCGTATTCTCAATACGAGCTAAACGCTGATAATCTAAACCACCTGTCTTCAGCAAATACTTATCACCGATACTCTGTAGTTTTACCCACATACCAACCAATGTACTTTGCGGACCAATTAGCAGATATGCGAATTCACCATGCTTACCACAACGGAACACCATCAGTTCATCCGAAGTATTCATATATTCATAATATGGTAACCCGATGATATCAAAGCCATAAACTTCAGCCATAACCTCCCATGCATAAGGTCCTTCAAGCATAATAGCTCCCCAGGAATCTTCCGCCATAGACTTGATTTCCGGATTTTCCTGAATATCTAACTCATCCGCTTTTTCCAGAATAGTTTTCAGTGCCTCCATAATATATTCAGAAGAAATATTTTCTGATAAAATATAGTAACCTTCAGCAGAACAGAGCACATAAATATCGCCACGAATAGTTCCATCATCGTTAAGCACCAGAGAGTAAATACCTTGCTCATCGCGAATAATGGAAACATCAGCCGATACCATATAGTTTACCAGCACCCAAGAGTCATCCCCAACAACACTGACAATAGACATGTGCGAATAATCGACCAGCAAAACGTTCTCTCTTACTGCTTTATATTCTTCGAGGATATTATGATATGAAGAAGGTACCCTACGGTCATTATACGTCCCCATTACAGCGTTATTCTTTAAATGTAATTCTGAGAGTGTGTTCATAAAACGTCCTTTTATATGCTTTGGCGGATTACGATGATTTTTTCTGGATGATAAATGAAGCAAGGCTATTTATGCTTCTCATATAAGCAGGGTCATCACCTTCAGATGCCTGAACATTAAACGTTTTATCGAGCATAACGATAATTTCCGTTGCATCAACAGAATCAAGCTTTAGTCCATTACCAAACAATGGTGTATCGTCATCAATTTGATGAATTTCACGCTGCACATTCAAACGTTGAATAATTTCTGTTTTAATAGTAAAAAGTATGGATTTTCGCTCGTCAATCTTCTCATTAATATCAGTCATAAACTTTACTCCTTTGATAAATTATAAAACTTCTCTAAAGTTAATGATTATTCCTTGGCTAATTATTTTTTTACCTACATTAGCCGTAACCAAATAATGCTTGAATCCATTCTCATCTGAGAACGAGAGTTTACTCATTACCTCAATTGTATCGCCGGGATAAGCAGATCCCCTGAACTTCAGATTCTGAGCAGCCAGTACACCGCGGACTTGGGCCCGTCTCATACATATTGTTTCCAGCATTTCTGGATATTCTATGTAGGCATAAATATCACGTAATGTCCTGAACTCTATACCTTCACGTTGTCGATAGATATCACAGATATAAGTTAAGAGAGAGAAATACTCGCTTGCCTGACCAAATATTTCCGAAATAATCGCCCCCGGCATTATAGGGTCTTCAGGAAAATGCCCAAGTAAATATGGATCATTATACGTAACGTGTTTTACAACTTTTATAAATCCATTATCCCCATACTTAAAATCAATTATTTTATCAACCATCAATAAGGGTTGTCGCCACCCTCCCATTTTGAGAAAGATTTTTGAAGGAATTGAATATTTAGACATACATCACCGCATTACCATACCGCCATCAATGACGATGGTTTGACCAATAATATAACTTGATGCTGAGGAGCTTAAATAAACAATGGTATTCGCCACCTCTTCACATCGCCCAAGACGTTTCAGAGGAATAGAGTTGATGATTTCACGCACTACCGTGCGTGACACTTTTTTTACCATTTTAGATTCTACCATTCCTGGCGCAACTGCATTTACTCGAACTCCCCGTGGAGCAAGTTCTGCTGCCAATGTGCGAGTAAAACTTAATATTGCGCCTTTCGATGCGCTATAGTTAGCTTGGCCAACACTCGGGACAATGGCGGCAATAGATGCTACATTAATTATCGCTGGATCTGCTGCTGAACGTAATAGCATTAATGCCTCTTTCGTTAATCTGAACAGGCTCAGTAGGTTAGTATTTATAACAGAATGAAAATCATCAAAACTCATTGATGCAAAAAGACTATCTTTTACAATTCCCGCATTGTTTACTAGTACGTCCAACTTACCTACTTCTCCGGACAAGTATTGACATAAAGCGGAGACATCGTCGGCACAAGCAAGGTCGCACTGCAATATATGGAGTCTCTCCCCATTGGGATGACGAGTCTTAAGTTCAACTAACGGTCCAGAATTGAAATTATACGGGTCTTCCCTTGTTGTGGTGGCTAAAGGCATGATAATGGCGTATTAATTCGCCAGAGGTCACCACCATGGACGAAAAGTCCCTCTATGCTCATATCCTCAACCTGTCTGCTCCGTGGCAGGTAACGTCTCTTTCTCTCGATGAAAATGCGGGGTCTGTTACCGTTACTGTCGGGATCGCTGAAAATACTCAGTTGACCTGTCCGGCCTGCGGGAAATCCTGTCCTGCTCACGATCACCGGCATCGCAAATGGCGTCATCTCGATACCTGCCAGTTTTCAACGATAGTCGAAGCCGATGTCCCCCGCATTATGTGCCCGGAACATGGTTGCCTGACGCTGCCAGTTCCGTGGGCGGGACCCGGCAGCCGGTATACGTTGTTGTTCGAATCCTTCGTGCTCTCATGGCTGAAAATCAGTACCGTTGATGCTGTCAGGAAACAACTGAAACTCAGCTGGAATGCCGTCGATAACATCATGCAGCGTGCGGTAAAGCGAGGACTGGCGCGCCGACGGTTGCCCCAGTCTGCGCGTCACCTCTGTGTGGATGAGGTGAGCTTCAAAAAGGGTTATCAGTATGTCACCGTTATCTCGGATACGCAGGGACAAGCGCTTGAGCTAAGGGATGATCGTGGTGTTGAGAGTCTTGCCGGTTATCTCCGAAACCTGGGTGACCGCCAGCTCGAATCCATCAAAACCTTGTCGATGGATATGAACCCGGCCTATATCAGCGCGGCCCGGATCCACTTACCCAACGCAGTAGAAAAAATCGCCTTCGATCACTTCCATGTAGCCAAAATGCTCTGTGCCGTGGTGGATAAAACACGGCAGTCAGAGATGAAAACGATCCCGTTGCAGGCCCGAAAACGTGCACATCGCTCCCGCTATCTGTGGCTGTACGGCCGTCATAAGCGTCATGGTCGAATAGCAGAAAGACTGGAGGCAGCGCAGATGGTCCTGCCTGATACCAGCCGTTGCTGGGCAATGAAAGAGCTGGCGCGGGAACTCTGGAACCGTCGGTATGACGAGCACAGCAGACGCCTGTGGCAGGAATGGATAGCGATGGCAAAAGATGTTGGCGTCCCGCTGCTGAGTAGTGCCGCCAGAACGTTACGTAAACGGCTGTACGGTATCCTGAATGCGATGAAGCATCGGGTATCAAACGGCAATGCAGAATCGCTGAACAGCAAGATCAGACTGCTGCGGATCAAGTCGAGGGGATACCGGAACAAGGAGCGGTTCAAAGTAGCTGTGATGTTCCATTACGGCAGGTTAAACATGGACTTCTGAGTCTCCCACCATGATCGGGGAAGACCCAATTATACACAGCGAAAACAATACATTTTTGTTCCAGAAATTTCGTACAAATAGCAAGTCCAATATCACCACTAGCACCAGTAACCAGCACCGTTTTATCAGCAAGGTCGTTATAGTTATACATATCGATAATATACCTTCAACTAATAAATAATGGTTGCCGCAATAGCATAAGTACGGCAGTGAGAGATACTGAGTGAAATACCCATAACCTTTTGTTTATTAAGTATTTCCTTCAGCATGCCAGATAGTATAAACTCAGGTCTTCCATGCTCGTTATGAGTAACTTCGATATCCTGAAAGCGAATTCCCTGACTAAATCCATACCCAGCTGCTTTTACGATAGATTCTTTTGCCGCCCAGAACCCCGCAGCACGTGTATAGTTTGGTTCAGCAATGTTTATTTTTTCAATTTCTCTAATCGTAAAAACCCGTTCCAAAAAACCTTTTTTTTCGTTCAAAATGGCTTTAGTGATTCTGGCAATTTCAACAATATCTGTACCAATACGCATAATATATCCCTCACGCCCCTTATATCTGATAAGAAAAATTAAAGTTAAATTTATATCTATCAATGTCCAGGTCATTAGGATAGAGAAAGGGGCTTGATAATGAGATATCATACTCTAGTGCTTTAACACCGCCTTTGAGGCCGATAACTCCACCCATTATTTTTTTCCCACTAAGATCCTGAGATGGAAGCTTACCAATAATTTGACCATAATCTATACCTGCATATGGAATCATACCCATACAGCCAGTCACCAGATTAAGCGTATTCTGTATATAAAACCCTTTATTACCATATATTCCATTACTATTTTGAAAACCACGAACGCTCCATCTGTCACCAATGGTGAACTGATCCTGTAATGTCAAGTTACCGGGCGAATACTGCGCACCTAAATTAAATTCGTAATAAGCATCAGTTGGCAACATTGCTAACCATTTTACATAATTTGTATTTAGATTCATTATCTGACTATTTGTACTTACATCACCACTACGCATATCTGGCGTTTCAGATCCACCCACCTCCTTCATAAAGCGTTGCCACGTGAAAGTAGAATCTAACCCAGCACCAGTAAAATTCCTTTTATAATTCACCCCCAATCGCAAATTTCTCATATCACGCTTTTGAAGTACTAATTCAGTCCCCCCAAGAGTATAATCATACTTACGGCTAATTAACTCAGCACTTGCAGAGATTTTTGAGTTCACATTGCGATAAAGCATCCTGTTCCCTTTGATACTTAGATACTCTGTTTTCCCAACGTAACCAAAAGTATATTCTCCAATATCGATATTTTGCCTGGATTTACTGTTGCTATAAAAAAGGCTAAACTCAGAATATCCAAAAGGGATACTGTAATAGGTACTGAAGTTTATATAAGCACCCGTCTGACTGCTTGTCCCTGCAAGATAGAATAGATCGCTTAACTTGGTAAAGTTGTATAAATACCCCGTTCCACCAATAAGTTGACTTCCAGTACTCTCATCGCCGTAGTTATTATATGAAGTTCTTATACTCCATATTTTTTTACGCTGAGGATTTATCACAATTTTACTCACACCCTCATCAACCCCGGGCATGATATTTATTTTCACATCGACCTCAGGCGTTCTTTGGATGTTTTCAAGCCCTTGCTCTACGTCTCTAATATTGAGAATATCACCCTCAGAAAATGGCAGCATCCATTTTCTCACATCATCATCAGCAATGATGATCTCTGCAATTCTACCCGGAATTATTGTTAAGTTTAGTTTTTTTGTTAACAAATCCTGAGATGGAATTTCCACCCGAGTAGTAATATAACCTGAACTTATAAAATAATCTTGTAATAATACTGCGACTTTTTTTATCCCATTAACCCCAAGGCATTTTTTGACAATATTATTTTTTATTTTTCTCAGCCCTCGATCGTCCAAGAAATCATTTCCCAGGATTAATTGATCAATTTGATAGCAGGGAGTTTCCTGTAAAAAATCACCATCAATAATTGTCTTTTCTGTTATATCGGAAAAAACATCTTTCTTTTCAATTTTTCTTTCTTTGATGGTGGCACTATCATTACTTTGCTGTTCTTTAATAAGTCGACCTAACTGACCATCTGCAGTAACATCAAAACTAGCAATAAATAAAAAGACAGCCACTTTTAAAAAACGACGAATTTCCATTTCATATCCTGATAAGGTAGAAGTAATAATCCCTTACTACTTCTACCAGCAGCTTAATTACTTATTTACCGACTACAGTACCAAAGATATTTACAATATTTGCTGTGGATTGTAATCCTTGAGCACCGCCTAATACGGCCCAAAAACCGGTGTTTATAATTTTATTGGCATTTATTACAGCTATGCCACTAGTGTAAATATTGCTATAGTTATAAATATTATTACTTGCAGTAACATTCAACTGGGAATCCGCAACTAAATTCCCCCTATTAGAGATGTTTTTTGCATTAACAATTGTTTTGTTCGCTGTAATATTAGCACCACTATAATTAGTTAAATCATTATCAGATTTAATTGTCAGGGTGTTTTTTGCCACTATATTATTACTGTTTGTGACAGCTTTACCGTTTAAAACCAAATTGCTATCTGAGTTGATCGTATGGGCATTATTTAAATGCCCTATTGTTTTTACAGTTACATCACCCTTACCACTAACCCAACCATTATTAAAATAATTTCCATTAATATCAATTTGAATATCACTATCCGATGAAATAATACCTGTAGCAGTATTTTTTGCAATGGAACCATTCCCTTTCAAAGATAATGAATTAGCATTCACCTGCATATTATCTGAGCTATAGATAGTAGAATAATCAGCATTGATATTATTTGCAGTGATTGCCATGCTCCCGGCATTAGCAGCAACCTGACCTTTATTGTTTAACAAGTTACCCGTTAGATTGACATTAACATTTCCGGTCTGCGCGACTATACGACCAGAGGTATTATTGAAATTCTTTGCAGTGATATCAACACCTTTACCGCCAATCAGACCACCTGCTTGGTTCCCGTAACCAAAATATTGCCCCACGAAAAAACCAAA
Source organism: Klebsiella sp. RHBSTW-00484 (assembly GCF_013705725.1). Taxonomy (NCBI): domain Bacteria; kingdom Pseudomonadati; phylum Pseudomonadota; class Gammaproteobacteria; order Enterobacterales; family Enterobacteriaceae; genus Klebsiella; species Klebsiella sp. RHBSTW-00484. The sequence continues at coordinate 4,732,049 of NZ_CP055481.1, forward strand.
CATATCACTGGAACTGCTATCAATCGAACCTGCAGCATTAAGAGTTAGTTTCTCATCAGCAACCATCATTGAATACTTATTATCAATGTTAGAATTAGACTGAATATTGATGTTTTTCGCCAGTATGATTGAGCTATCATTACTAACTTTATTGGCTTTAATTGACACATCGCCATTAAGTGAAGTCACAATCCCCAAACGGCTGTAGAAGGTATCAAGATCCATATTGACACCATTAAGACCGTTTATACCAGATTGACTAGTCTGCAATTCACGTCCTTTAATTGAAACATTCTGACTACTTTCAATCTTACCCATGTAGTTGCTAATATCTTTCGCCGTTTCAACACTAATATTACCGGAAGAGGCAATCTTTCCAGAATTATTAAAAATATAATCAGCAAAAATTTCCGTACCATTACCAGAAATAATCCCCAACGATTCAGCACCAGTAGTATCGGCTGATTGGTTGTTGTTATTTTTGACTGCTTTGGTAGTTTTCAGTTTCACAGTACCGGTACTAGATCGAATTAGCCCAGTCACATTGTCAATGTTTCCGGTGCTTTCCACATCAACATTTCCAGCCACATCAATGATGCCAGAATTATTGTTTAAATATGTATTTTTTAGACCAACATAACCTGCATGAACCTGACCATTATTATTATCAAAAGCACCCGCATCTATAGCAACCACACCAGCCTTAATACCTGAGGTTTTTGATTTCCCGGTGTTAGTCAGAGTATTGCCTCTGGTGTTTATCGCTAATGTCTGACCAGCAGCCAATTTACCATTACTATTATCTAACGCACCACTTTCAATATAGCTGTTAGTCGTTGCTGAAATATCACCACCATTAGTATTGCTAATCTCATTCCCAGCTGTGTTAATCACGATCATTTGATCGCTATTGATTTTCCCTGTGTTGTTTTGCAATTTTCCGTTCGTGGTTGCGATAATATCACCGCTAGATTGAATAATCGCACCGTTATTGACTAGCATGCCATTGCTGTTAATGTTAATGCCACCATTTCCACCTGAAATTGTCCCGACGTTACGTACACCCACTCCGCTTTCGGTACTGACAAGGCTGATTTTATTGGCATACATACCTCCTAACCTGGAAACATCCACGCCATATGTACTCGCCTCCCCGCGGGCTAATACACTACCTGTAACAACGCCATCACTGTTAATCGCGTTATTGCCAGCGACAACGGAAAGCTCGCCCACTTGCACACCACCGTTAATTTTGACACTACGTGCCAAAATTTCAGTTGGCGATTCACTTTGGAACCCTCCAACTGTGATAGCGCCGCCACTCACTGAATATCCCGTTAATGCCCCCTCATTAGTGAGGTTTGGCGTACCAGTCGTCAGCGTACCTTTTTTAGCATTGATAAATCCGCCACCCTGGGTGGTGATACCATTCGGGTTAGCAATGATAAGATGAGCTGAATCGCCAGCAACCTCCATCATACCGTTAATGGTACTCGAATTTGTTGAAGTAACTTCGTTCAGAATAACTTTTGCGGTTCCTCCAGCCAGGTTAGAGTTAGCGGCAATTTGTCCAGCCAGCAAAGTTTGAGCGGCGCTAGCGGAGTTGTTAAAGATGACCCCTTCTTCGCCAACGTTCAAAGTTTCATAAATGTTATGTGAGAGCCCCTTACTGTTCGCTTCTTTAATATTAACAATGGGAACACCATTTGCAGCGGTTGTTACACTTCCATTTTTAATGACAATTTCTGCTTGCGCCATTACCGGTATAAGCAGTAACAACGATGCAGCAATCGGGCTTAATTTTACGAAGCTTTTCTTCTTTTCGTAATGTTTCATATGAACCTTTTCAGATAGTATTGATTGAGTACAGCCAAAAGGAACAACCTGATAACATTCATTGTTATTCACATTCGACTATTTGATGCACATATTAATGCGCAAAATCCTTGCATGAAGAATTACGTAAAACTCACCAAATAGCATGTAGCATCAACAAATCTAATATCCATGGTATACGTTGATATACCCTTAAGGACACCTAAACTGGATACATGCACGAAAACTCACCCATAATATATTAAGTTGCATATGCATAAATATTACTGCAACTCCAATTACATTAGGTATAGAGAGTAAAGAAGGTTAAAAAGACTTATATGAAACATGCGGCACTCCTTGTCCTTGCTCTGAGTGTTTTCACTCGCAATTTAAATCTGGCTAATAACTTCCCCTGCGCTCTTAACGCTGTTTTTATAAACAACTTAAAACGATATCGTAACGGTATTATAGCTTCCAATATTTCATTAATGAACAAAAGTGAATTTTTCACCAACAGTATCATCTCCACATAATTCACAATCCCAATCAGCATTCAATTACTTCATCACGCGACCTCAATAAATAATCAATCTAATTTCATCATTCAACTTAGTCACACTTATCGTCACAGCAAGCCTCGAACCATAAGATAAGCCCCTCAACCCTAATAAACCAAATCACTATAATTTTGAAGTAAAACCCACACCTCAATTCACACTTCAATAAAATCACATTTGGAATTCATAAAGATTTAGTTATTGTATCGCTATGTATTCAACAACTTAAAGTCACAGCCCTATCTAAATATAATTTCACATAAAAAAACTCACAAACACTTCAATTAAACGACACTTTCGTTTTATCACCGATAATTTTAATGCAATAACATTCACCACCGACCTAATTAAGTTGATGAGTGACAATCATCTGCTGCCGAGGCTATATATTTAATGCAATCAATATTCACTGATTGAATATATAAAAATAATGCCACCGAGGGAGTGTCAATCTAAAAATTGAGATATGGGGTCGAAAAAACATGGCTTAAAGTATAAGTATGTCGGGGACGACAAACGTCTTCTCCGACATACAGTGTGGCAAAATTAAAGTTTGATAGCATCGCGCCATCAAATATAGCGGCTTAATCGCGGAAGTTTTTGAACTGGAACGGCTGGCCTAAATCACCACCGCGCACCAGCGCCATGACCGCCTGCAGATCATCACGCGCTTTACCTGTCACGCGAATTTCTTCGCCCTGGATCTGCGCCTGCACCTTCAGCTTGCTGTCTTTAATCAGTTTGACGATTTTCTTCTGCATCGAGCTCTCAATGCCCTGCTTCAGCTTCGCATCAACAAACCAGGTTTTACCGCTATGCACGAACTCATCCGGCACCTCGATAGAACTGCCTCCAATTCCGCGTTTTAGCAGCTTGGCGCGCAGAATATCCAGCAGCTGATTAATCTGGAAATCAGATTCGCTGAGGACCTTGATGGTCTCGTTTTTTTCGTTCAGCTCAAAACTCGCTTCAACGTTACGAAAATCGAAACGCGACTCAACTTCACGGGTTGCGTTCTCTACAGCGTTTCGAACTTCCTGAAGATCGACTTCAGAGACAATATCGAAAGATGGCATCTTTTCCTCTCCTTCCGTTTCTTTTGCGTTGCATAATACCCACAACGCGACATAACTCAACTTGTTATCCCGAAAGGATAACTGATAACGCTATACTTTAGCCATGAGCACCTGATGCTGCACTTACAGGTGAGGAGGAATAATGAAAGTAACCGTACTCGGATGCGGTGCACTGGGACAGTTATGGCTAACTGCGCTGTACAAACACGGACATGAAGTCCAGGGCTGGTTACGCGTCCCACAGCCATTCTGTAGTGTTAATGTGATTGAAACCGACGGTAGCGTGTTTAATGAATCATTCACCGCTAACGATCCTGATTTTCTCGCCAGCAGCGACCTGCTGCTGGTCACGCTCAAGGCCTGGCAGGTCTCCAATGCGGTGAAAAATCTCAGCGAAATCCTACCTGTTTCATCACCTATCTTATTAATGCATAACGGTATGGGTACCGTTGATGAGCTTAAGAGCGTCAAACAACCGCTGCTGATGGCCTCGACCACCCAGGCAGCCCGACGCGATGGCAACGTTATCGTCCACGTTGCCAACGGTACCAGCCATATTGGCCCGGCAAAACTTTATCCGCAGGACTACAGTCACCTTGCCGATGTCTTACAGGGCGTGCTGCCCGATGTCGCCTGGCATAACAATATTTATCCCGCAACCTGGAGTAAGCTGGCGGTAAATTGCGTCATTAACCCGCTGACGGCGTTAAAAAATTGCCAGAACGGTGAATTACGTAAATATCCGCAAGAGGTCGCCGCTATCTGTTATGAAGTCGCCGCGGTCATGGAACGTGAAGGGATGCATACCTCGCCGGAAAACCTGTTATTCTATATTCATCAGGTCATTGAAAGTACGGCAGAAAATACATCCTCAATGCTGCAGGATATTCTCGCCCAGCGCCATACGGAAATCGATTATATCACCGGTTTTTTACTCAAACGCGCCCGTGCCCACGGCATAGCCGTACCGGAAAATGCCCGCCTATTTGAACAGGTTAAGCGTAAGGAGAATGAATATGAGCGCGTCGGCACTGATTTGCCTCGCCCCTGGTAGCGAAGAGACCGAAGCGGTCACCACCATCGATTTACTCGTTCGCGGCGGCGTTAAGGTCACCACGGCGAGCGTCGCCAGCGATGGTAATCTGACGATCGTTTGTTCGCGCGGCGTCAAACTGTTGGCAGATGCGCCGCTGGTCGAAGTTGCCGACGGTGATTTTGACATCATCGTTCTGCCTGGCGGGATTAAAGGGGCAGAGTGCTTTCGTGATAGCCCGCTGCTGGTAGAAACGGTGCGCCAGTTTCATCTTTCCGGGCGTATTGTCGCGGCGATCTGCGCCGCGGCGGCCACCGTACTGGTACCGCATAACCTCTTCCCTATCGGCAATATGACCGGTTTTCCCACGCTGAAAGATCAAATCCCCACCGAGCAGTGGCAGGATAAACGCGTCGTCTGGGACCCACGGGTTAACCTGCTCACCAGCCAGGGACCGGGAACATCAATTGATTTCGCACTGAAGATCATTGATTTGCTGGTTGGGCGTGAAAAAGCCCATGAAGTCGCATCACAGTTGGTGATGGCAGCAGGAATTTATAACTATTACGAGTAAATGCAAAACGGCAACCCAATCCAGGGTTGCCGTTTTCAATGTTTACGCCTTAGTCAGGAAAATCTACGGGCGATACACCTTAACATTCTCAAAGCCCTGCTCGCGCAGATACAGCGCCTGCAGGCGGCTCATCACACCGCGTTCACACCACAGCAGCCAGGTTTTACTCTGGTCGAGATCGCCGAATTTAGTGCTCAGCTTGTAGAACGGCAGGGAAACCACATCGATACCCTCTACCTTCAGCGGCCTTTCATCCTGCTCATCAACAGAACGAATATCGAGGATAACGTCGTTAGAGCCGAAACCGCTGACGGTTTCCACTTCCACCACGTCCTGCTCGGTCTGCTGGGCAATATCGCGAATATCAATGTTATTCGCTTCCGCCACCACTTTCTCAAGGATGCTGAAATCGAAGTTTTCTTCTTCCGCTTCGATCTTCGCCTTCACCGCTTTCACGGTCGGGCTCTTCGAGATAACACCGCAGTATTCCGGCATCGTGCGGGCAAAATCTTCGGTGCCGATTTCACGCGCCAGATTAATGATGTGCTCTTTATCGTGTGAGATCAGCGGACGCAGAATCAGCGTATCGGAGACATTGTCGATTAAGCGCAGATTGGTCAGCGTCTGGCTGGAAACCTGACCCAGCGCTTCGCCGGTTACCAGCGCCTGCACACCATAGCGCTCAGCCACTTGCGACGCCGCACGGACCATCATACGTTTGAGCACGACGCCCATCTGGCCGTCGTCGACTTTCTCAAGAATTTCGCCCACCACCGGCTCGAAATTAATCGCCACAAAACGCACGCGGTGGGAGCTGCCGAAGCGGTTCCACAGATAATGCGCCACCTGACGTACGCCGATTTCATGCGCAGCGCCGCCGAGATTAAAGAAGCAGTAGTGCACACGGCAGCCACGACGCATCAGCATATAGCTGGAAACGCCGGAGTCGAAACCGCCGGAAATCAGCGACAGCACGTCTTCCTGAGTACCGATGGGATAACCACCGATACCTTCATAACGCCCTTTTACCAGCAACAGACGATCGTTTTCGATCTCCAGGTTCACCGTGACATCGGGGTCAGTCAGCTTCACGCGCGCCGTTTCAATGTGCTGGTTAAGACCGCCGCCGACATAGCGTTCAACTTCGATAGAGGTAAACTCATGCTTACCGCGACGTTTGACGCGCACACAGAAGGTTTTACCTTCCAGCGTTTCACGCCACAGCGGCAGCGTTTGCTCGAAAATATCGTGCAGCGAGGTGAAAGGAACGTCTTCGACTTCCAGAATATGGTGAATACCCGGAATACGGGTCAGCGCATCGCGAATAGCCAGACGCTGATTTTCATCTTTTGCCCGGACTTCGATATGATCCCAATGACGAACGACGGCAAGCGTCTCATCATAGTTTTTGAGAACGTTACGAATGTTCCCGGTTAAGATTTTAATGAAGCGCAATCGCACAGATTGGCTTTTGATGGTGATTTCCGGGAACAATTTAATGATAAACTTCATGGCGACAATAGTTCGTTGGCAAGCCCGACTGGGCTTTGAGCATAAAAAGTTGTACAGGCGCAACCGGCGTCTGCATCCAGGGCGCGGAGTATACCACTATTGGACGCTTTTCACCTGGCATTGCGCGTTATTTGATTAACCGCTCGACTTCGTTACCATATTGATAGCCATCGAGACATAACAAGAGTCTATATTCACTATGCCAAAGAAAAATGAAGCCCCGGCCAGCTTTGAAACCGCCCTGGGCGAGTTGGAGCAAATAGTCACTCGCCTGGAAAGCGGCTCACTACCGTTAGAAGACGCACTCGGCGAATTTGAGCGCGGAATACAGCTGGCCCGCCAGGGGCAGGCAAAACTGCAGCAGGCCGAACAGCGCGTACAAATTTTGCTGGCGGATAGCGAAGACGCGCCGCTCACGCCTTTTACGCCGGACGCTGAATAAATGAACTTCCCGCAACAGCTACAGGCGTGCGTTGAGCAGGCCAATGAAGCGCTGCGTCGCTTTATCGCCCCGCAGCCCTTTCAGAACACTCCGCTGGTCGAAGCGATGCAGTACGGTGCATTATTAGGCGGCAAACGCCTGCGTCCATTTCTGGTTTACGCCACTGGTGACATGTTTGGCGTTAGCCGTACCACGCTGGATGCCCCCGCCGCTGCCGTCGAATGTATTCATGCTTACTCGCTGATACACGACGACCTGCCGGCCATGGATGATGACGATTTACGCCGCGGCCAGCCAACCTGCCATATTAAATTCGGCGAAGCGAACGCAATTCTTGCCGGGGACGCGCTACAAACGCTGGCGTTTTCTATACTGAGTGATGCGCCGATGCCAGAAGTCGCGGACCGCAATCGTCTGGCAATGATTTCTGAACTGGCGCAGGCTAGCGGCATCGCCGGAATGTGCGGCGGTCAGGCGCTGGATTTGGAAGCGGAAGGGCATCAGGTTGACCTGCAGGCGCTGGAACGCATCCATCGCCACAAAACCGGAGCGCTTATTCGCGCGGCGGTGAGAATGGGCGCGCTGAGCGCGGGTGAACCCGGTCGCAGGGCGCTACCCGCGCTCGATCGATACGCAGAAAATATCGGTCTCGCCTTCCAGGTCCAGGATGACATTCTCGACGTGGTAGGGGATACTGCGACCCTTGGCAAACGTCAGGGAGCCGACCAACAGTTGGGCAAAAGTACCTACCCCGCCCTTCTGGGACTTGAGCAAGCCCGGAAAAAGGCCCATGACCTGATTACCGACGCCCGCCAGTCGCTAAATGAGCTGGCCGCGCAATCTCTGGATACTACGGCACTGGAAGCGCTCGCGAATTACATAATTCAGCGTGATAAATAAACAATAAATGAGTCTCTGATGAGTTTTGATATTGCCAAATACCCGACCCTGGCGCTGGTGGACTCCACCCAGGAGTTGCGTTTGTTGCCGAAAGATAGCCTACCGAAACTGTGCGATGAACTGCGCCGTTATCTGCTGGACAGCGTCAGCCGTTCCAGCGGGCATTTTGCTTCTGGTCTCGGCACGGTAGAGCTAACCGTGGCGCTGCACTACGTCTATAACACGCCGTTCGACCGTCTTATCTGGGACGTCGGCCACCAGGCCTACCCGCATAAAATTCTGACCGGTCGCCGTGACAAAATCGGCACTATTCGCCAGAAAGGCGGCCTGCATCCCTTCCCGTGGCGTGGAGAGAGCGAGTATGACGTCCTGAGCGTCGGCCACTCTTCTACCTCTATCTCTGCCGGGATCGGCATCGCTATCGCCGCCGCGAAAGAAGATAAGCAGCGCCGTGCGGTCTGCGTGATCGGCGACGGGGCAATTACCGCCGGGATGGCGTTTGAAGCAATGAACCACGCGGGCGATATCAAACCCGATCTGCTGGTGGTGCTCAACGACAATGAAATGTCGATTTCCGAAAACGTGGGCGCGCTAAACAACCATCTGGCGCAACTGCTTTCTGGAAAACTCTACTCCACGCTGCGCGAAGGCGGCAAAAAGGTTTTCTCTGGCGTACCGCCGATTAAAGAGCTGCTCAAACGCACCGAGGAACACATCAAAGGGATGGTGGTTCCGGGGACGCTGTTTGAAGAGCTGGGCTTTAACTACATTGGACCGGTGGACGGTCATGATGTTATCGGTCTGGTCAATACACTGAAGAACATGCGCGACCTCAAGGGGCCGCAGTTCCTGCATATTATGACCAAAAAAGGTCGCGGCTATGAGCCAGCCGAAAAAGACCCGATTACCTTCCATGCGGTGCCTAAATTCGACCACACCAGCGGCGTGCTGCCAAAAAGCAGCGGCGGCCTACCCTCTTACTCGAAAATCTTCGGCGACTGGCTGTGCGAAACTGCCTCGAAAGATGACAAACTGATGGCCGTTACGCCAGCGATGCGCGAAGGTTCCGGGATGGTCGAGTTTTCAAAAAAATATCCCGACCAGTATTTCGACGTGGCGATTGCTGAGCAGCATGCGGTGACCTTTGCCGCCGGCCTGGCAATTGGCGGCTACAAGCCAGTGGTCGCAATTTACTCTACCTTCCTGCAGCGCGCCTATGATCAGGTAATTCACGATGTCGCCATCCAGAAGCTGCCGGTGCTGTTCGCTATCGACCGCGCGGGGATTGTCGGCGCAGATGGTCAGACCCATCAGGGCGCGTTTGATATCTCCTTCCTGCGCTGCATTCCGGATATGGTCATTATGACCCCGAGCGATGAGAACCAATGCCGGCAGATGCTGTATACCGGTTATCACTACAACGACGGTCCAAGCGCGGTGCGCTACCCGCGCGGCTCCGGCACCGGCGCTGCGTTTGAGCCGCTGACCTCACTGCCTATCGGTAAAGGCGTGGTGAAACGTGAAGGCGAGAAAATCGCAATTCTGAACTTCGGCACGTTGCTGCCGCAAGCGGCAAAAGCGGCGGAAAATCTTAACGCCACGCTGGCGGATATGCGCTTTGCCAAACCGCTGGACGAGTCGCTGGTCCTACAACTTGCTGCAGAACATGACGTGCTGGTGACTCTGGAAGAGAACGCCATTATGGGTGGCGCGGGTAGCGGTGTGAATGAACTGCTGATGGCCCGTCGCCGTGTGGTGCCGGTGCTGAATCTGGGCCTGCCTGATTTCTTTATCCCACAAGGGACTCAGGAAGAAGTTCACGCCGAGCTCGGCCTGGATGCCGCTGGTATAGAAACCAAAATCAATACCTGGCTAGCATAATCCCCCCTGGTGCTCCTGCTATGCTTAAAGGATACCCTTTAAAGTAGCAGGAGCGCATTATGCATTACATTCCCCTTGGCGATACCGATCTGCGCGTTTCCCGGCTTTGCCTCGGCTGCATGACCTTTGGCGAACCGGATCGCGGTAACCATGCCTGGACCTTACCGGAAGAGAGCAGCCGCCTGCTGATAAAGCACGCTCTGGAAGGCGGCATTAATTTTTTCGACACCTCAAACAACTATTCTGACGGCAGCAGTGAGGAGATCCTCGGCCGTGCGCTGCGTGAGTATGCCCGCCGCGATTCCGTTATCGTCGCGACCAAAGTTTATCATCAGGTAGGCGATCTACCGCAGGGCCTGTCGCGGGCGCAGATTCTGCGTTCCATTGACGATAGCCTAAAACGCCTCGGCATGGAGTATGTCGATCTGCTGCAAATTCACCGCTGGGATTACACTACGCCCATTGAAGAGACCCTGGAGGCGCTAAACGATGTGGTTAAGGCAGGTAAGGCTCGCTATATCGGCGCGTCGTCGATGCATGCCCGGCAGTTCGCTCAGGCTCTGATGTTGCAGGAGCAAAACAACTGGGCGCGCTTCGTGACCATGCAGGATCACTACAACCTGATTTACCGCGAAGAAGAAAATGAGATGTTGCCGCTGTGCAGCCGCGAAGGCGTCGCGGTGATGCCGTGGAGCCCGCTGGCGCGCGGTCGCCTGACTCGTCCCTGGGGAGAAACTACCGCCCGACTGGTATCGGATGAAGTCGGTAAGGCGCTCTACAACGCAACGGATGAAAACGATGAATTGATTGCCAACAAACTGGCCGAGGTAGCGGAGGAGCTTGACGTCAATCGCGCCCAGGTCGCGCTGGCCTGGCTATTGAGCAAACCCGGCGTGGCCGCGCCAATTATTGGCGCATCAAGGCAGGAGCAAATGGACGAGCTGCTACATGCAGTCGATTTAACGCTCACACCGGAGCAGATTGAAAAGCTGGAGACACCGTATAAACCGCACCCGATTGTCGGGTTCAAGTAGCGCTCTGTTCCCACAAGATTCCCGGCTCGCGCTACGCTAAGCCGGGCTACGGGTCCTGCGGATTAGGTAGCCCGGACAGGTGCGCAGCACCGCCTCCGGGAAGCTGCTGACCTGGAGTTTACTGTGCTTAGAAAAGACCAATCGGCCAGTGGTGACCAATCACGTACAGCACCCCGGCGGAAATCACCCCGGCGACGATATCGTCTACCATGATCCCCATCCCGCCATGAATGTTGCGGTCGAACCAACGGATCGGCCACGGTTTCCACATATCAAAAATACGGAAAATCACAAACCCGGCGGCGACCCACTGCCAGTCCATCGTCGGTAACGCCATCAGGGTTATCCACATCCCGACAAACTCGTCCCAGACGATACTGCCGTGATCGTGGGTACCCATATCTTTCGCCGTACGATGGCAGATATAGACGCCGATGCAGATGCTCATCATCACCACCAGCGAATAGAGCTGCCAGGGAAGAAAGGTCATCAGATACCAGAACGGAATCGACGCCAGCGACCCCATTGTTCCGGGTACAACTGGGCTCAGACCGCTACCAAACCCCGTCGCCAGCAGGTGCCAGGGGTTAAGCATATTCAGGCGGCTTTTCGCCACATCTCTACTACGCGCCAAAATGGTCATATCCCTTAAAATCAAGCGTTACCGGCTTGCTATCGCGGATAAACTGCAGGCCTTCCGACTCTGGGAGAATCTGGCCAATACAGGTAAAACGCGCGCCGAGATTGGCGAGAGCAACATCCAGCGCCCCACGGTTCAGTTCAGGAACGGTAAAGCACAGCTCATAATCTTCGCCGCCGGAGAGTGCCCAACGCAACGCCTGTTCCGTTTCAACCTGACGCTGCATAGCCTCGGAGAACGGCATCGCATCGAGATCAACGCGTGCGCCGCAGCCGCTGGCGTTAAGAATATGACCCAGGTCGGAAATTAAGCCATCGGAGAGGTCAATAGCCGAGGTTGCCAGATCGCGCAGCGCCTGCCCTTGCAGAACGCGCGGCAGCGGACGCAGGTGGCGCGCCAGCAGGTAATCAGCATCGGGTGCATCTTCAACCTGAAGCCTGTCCTGCAAAATCGCCAGTCCCGCAGCGCTGTCACCCGGCGTTCCGGTGACGTAAATCCAGTCGCCAGGCTTCGCTCCAGAGCGCTTCAGCCCGCGCCCTGTCGGCACAAAGCCGTGGATACCCAGCGTCATCGACAACGGCCCGCGGGTGGTATCGCCGCCAATCAACTGCATATCGTAATAGTTGAGCTGGACAAACAGGCTGTCGCTAAAGGCTTCAAGCCACGCTTCGTCTGCTTCCGGTAGGGTCAGGGCCAGCGTTAACCACGCCGGTTCAGCGCCCATTGCCGCAAGGTCGCTCAGATTCACCGCCAGCGCTTTATAAGCGAGGTCGGCAGGGTCGATGTCAGGTAAAAAATGGTTTCCCGCCACCAGGGTGTCGGTGCTGATTGCCAGCGTTTTTTTCTCGGGGATATTCAGGAGCGCGCAGTCGTCGCCAATGCCGGTTTCAACATCAAGACGAGCGCTTTTAACACGATCAAAATAACGGGCAATCAGGGAAAATTCGCCGCATGCCATACGTTATGCCTCAGCAAAAGAAAGAATAAGGCCGGATTTGCAGGAAAGATAATCTGCAAATCCGGCCCTGGAGTTTACTTTTTGTTGGGACGAATTACCGGGGCTGCTTTATCCAGCACGCCGTTGACAAACTTGTGGCTATCTTCAGCGCCAAAGGTTTTCGCCAGTTCAATGGCTTCGTTAATCGCAACTTTGTACGGGACATCGCTACGCTTTGACAGCTCAAACAGCGCAATTCGCAGTACCGCTTTTTCCACCTGACCCAGCTCTTCCAGCAGGCGGGACAGGTACGGCTTCATCAGGCCGTCGAGGTACGCGCTGTTAGTCGCCACTCCGGTCAGCAGTTCACGGAAATACAGAACGTCAACATCTTTCACATCCTGTTCCGCCAGGAACTGGTATTCGACATCAGCGATGTCGTTTTTGGACAACTGCCAGGAGTAAAGCGCCTGGACAGCACACTCACGGGCGCGGCGACGAGCAGCAGGTTTCACGGAATTCCCCTTACAAAAATCAGGCCTTGATGGCTTTCAATACGTTAATCATTTCCAGCGCAGTCAGCGCTGCTTCAGCGCCTTTGTTACCGGCTTTGGTGCCAGCACGCTCGATGGCTTGTTCAATACTTTCAGTGGTCAGAACACCGAAGGCTACCGGGATCCCGCTGTCCTGAGCGACATGCGCCAGGCCATTGCTTGCTCCGCCAGCCACATATTCAAAGTGCGCAGTGCCGCCACGGATAACGGTACCCAGCGCGATCACCGCGTCATATTTACCGGTTTTCGCCAGTGCGTCAGTCGCCAACGGCAGCTCATACGCACCTGGAACCCAAACAACGGTAATGTTTTCATCTTTGACCTGGCCAATGCGTTTCAGGGCGTCAATCGCACCTTCCAGCAGGCTGTCATTGATAAAGTTGTTGAAACGCGCAATGGTGATGGCGACGCGGGCGTCCGGGGTAGCAACGTTAGCTTCAATAATGTTCATACTCTTCCTTCGGGTTCACTTGGCCCCGCAAGGGGGGCGGATTCTATCATATTAATCGGCGCACTGCTTTCCCTTTTGTCCGGGGAAATCAAGCGTTCACTAAATGCAGGCAAATATCCGGGCCTACATGACGTATCTCGTTGAATTTGAAATGGGGTGCTTGTTCAAGTTTCTCAAGCCCCGGCAGCGCACATAATCCGCGTGCGTCGGTGCCTAACAGTTTAGGCGCAATGTAGACGATAAGCTCGTCCACCAATCCGGCCTGCAACAGCGCACCGGCAAGCGTTGGCCCCGCTTCGACCCAAATACTATTAATTTGCTGTTTACCCAGTTGCATCATCAGCACCACCAGATCGAGATGGTCGTTATGCTCAGGAACCAGCAGATTGCGCACGTTTTCCGGCCACTGACGAGCATCTTCGTGAGTGCGGGCAAACAGCGTCTCGCCCGCCTGCTGCACAATGCGATGCTGTGGGGTCACGCGATTCTGGCTATCGATAACAATCCGTAAAGGCTGGCGCAGATTTTCCTGTGGGTACAAGGTCTGGGTTTCGGCGTTGAGCTCGTCCCAGCGAACGGTCAGCGCCGGGTCATCCGCCAGCACGGTTGCGCTGCTGGTAAGGATGGCGTGGCTTTGCGCACGCAGACGCTGCACGTCGCGACGCGCCTGAGGCGAGGTGATCCACTGGCTTTCACCGCTAGCCATCGCCGTACGGCCATCCAGCGACGCGCCCATTTTAAGCTGGATATAAGGAAATCCGGTACGCATCCGCTTGAGAAAACCTTTATTCAGCGCTTCAGCTTCGTTCATCATCAGCCCGTGGCTGACGTCGATGCCTTCCTGCTGCAGGCGGTACAGACCGCGCCCCGCCACCTGCGGATTCGGGTCCTGCATCGCGGCAACCACACGAGAAACACCCGCGGCAATCAGCGCTTCGCAGCACGGCGGCGTACGCCCATGATGGCTGCAGGGCTCCAGCGTGACGTAAGCCGTCGCGCCTTTGGCTTTTTCACCGGCCATACGCAGCGCGTGGACTTCAGCGTGAGGTTCGCCAGCACGGTAGTGAAAACCTTCACCGACGATCTCGCCATCTTTGACGATAACGCAGCCGACATTCGGGTTGGGATGAGTGGTGAAGCGTCCGCGTGCGGCCAGCTTGAGCGCCCGCGCCATGTACATTTCGTCCAGCATAGCTTAGTCCTGTAGGCGGGCGATCTCTTCGCCGAACTCTTTGATATCTTCAAAGCTGCGATAGACGGAAGCAAAGCGGATATAGGCCACTTTATCGAGCTTTTTCAGCTGCTCCATCACCAGGTTGCCGATCATTTTGCTCGGTACTTCGCGCTCGCCGGTCCCGCGCAGATGCGTTTTAATGTGGTTAACAGCCATTTCCACGTCGTCAGAGCTGACTGGACGTTTCTCCAGGGCTTTCAACATTCCGCTACGCAGTTTTTCTTCATTGAAAGGTTCACGCACATCGTTGCTTTTTACGACCCGCGGCATCACCAGCTCCGCCACTTCAAACGTCGTAAAGCGTTCATTACAGACCAGACACTGGCGACGGCGGCGCACGGAAGAGCCCTCGCCCACCAGACGAGAGTCGATAACTTTGGTATCTACGGCGAAACAGAAAGGGCAATGCATAGCGCGTCCTGACATGTAGTTAAACTAACAGGTAGTTTACCGCGAAGTGGCGCGACAACAAAGGAAGAGCTTTTGAGATAAAGGATCTATAGTGCGCTTACCCGAACAGTCTACCATTAAGCATCCTCTGTTAACGGAATCCCAACCATGACAAGACGTTATTTAAAACTGGCCATTATGGGTAGCCTTTTCGCCCTCAGCGCCTGTGCACAGCAAAGCGAAGTCCGCCAGATGAACCAGAGCGTGAGTACGTTGAGCAAAGAAATGACTCAGCTCAATCAACAAACGGTAAAAATTACGCAGCAAAACGTCCTGAATGCGAAATCGACCCGCGGCGTTTATCTGCTTCCGGACGCAAAAACGCCAGCGCGATTGAACAGCCAGATCGGTACTCTGCGCATGTCGCTGCTCAATATCACGCCAGATGGTGACGGTACCAGGCTGACGCTGCGCATTCAGGGCGAATCCAACGATCCGCTGCCGGCATTTAGCGCAACCGTGGCTTCAGGACAAATCAGCGGTACGACCGATAATTATCAGGAAGTGAACGTGCAGGATCAGCTGATTAGCGCCCCGGCAAGCACGCTGGCACCCAGCGACGTCGATGTTCCACTGCGCCTGAATGGCGTCACGCCGGAACAAGTCGGTTTTGTCCGTATCCACGATATTCAGCCCGCAAATATGCAGTAACACCTTCCGCCGGATATCACAAACATCCGGCGCTTCCCTGTACTGAAAATCCATTTACAGATTTCCCGATCGGTTCACTAAAAATTGACAGCATTTATGAATTTCAGTGGCATTTTGTCAAGAAATGCATAAAATCGTGAACGCAATCGATTACGTACATGTTCGTTATGTGAAACAACACATATTTTTGTGAGCAATGATTCCTATAATAGACGCCACAGAAATACGAAATATTTAGAAACGCTTCGGCGATTCTTTTAACGCCTTCAGGCTTAATTTAAACAGTGGCATCATTATGAAAAAAACATTACTGGCAGCGGGCGCCGCTCTTGCGCTCTCCGCATCTTTCTCTGTCAGCGCGGCAGAAAACGACAAACCGCAGTATCTGTCTGATTGGTGGCACCAGAGTGTAAACGTGGTGGGTAGCTATCACACCCGTTTTGGGCCGCAGATCCGTAACGATACTTATCTGGAATATGAAGCGTTCGCCAAGAAAGACTGGTTTGATTTCTATGGCTATATGGATGCGCCGGTCTTCTTCGGTGGTAACACCGACGCAAAAGGTATCTGGAACCACGGTTCGCCGCTGTTTATGGAAATTGAGCCACGCTTCTCTATCGACAAACTGACCGGTACTAACCTCAGCTTCGGTCCGTTCAAAGAGTGGTATTTCGCGAACAACTACATCTACGATATGGGCCGCAACAAGTCTGGTCGTCAGAGCACCTGGTATATGGGTCTGGGTACCGATATCGATACTGGCCTGCCGATGAGTCTGTCCCTGAACGTCTATGCGAAATACCAGTGGCAGAACTACGCAGCGTCCAACGAAAATGAGTGGGACGGCTACCGCTTCAAAGTGAAATACTTTGTGCCGCTGACCGATCTGTGGGGCGGTTCACTGAGCTATATCGGCTTCACCAACTTTGACTGGGGTTCCGATCTGGGCGATGACAACTTCTATGATATGAACGGCAAGCATGCGCGCACCAGCAACTCCATCGCTTCCAGCCATATCCTGGCCCTGAACTACGATCACTGGCACTACTCTGTCGTGGCGCGTTACTGGCATAACGGTGGCCAGTGGGCGGACGACGCTAAGCTGAACTTCGGCAACGGCGACTTTAACGTCCGTTCTACCGGCTGGGGTGGTTACCTCGTAGTCGGTTACAACTTCTAATCTGCTCTGTTTTCCCCGGCGTCCGCGCCGGGGATACCTCATCATTAGCGCTCTTCGCATCTCACCTTACGCATAAAATCGCTCAATGAACGATCGGCTCGTTCGCTGAAATGACGCCCGGTCATGACAATATCCAGGCACCGATCAAGGCGAAAACAGCGATAATCCTCACGCAGTTCGCACCAGGTTACCAGCAGCCAGCGCTCGCCCCAGAAAAAAAGCCCCAGCGGCAGCACTTCGCGCTGCGACACGTTTCCGGCCTCATCACGATAGTGCAGCGCCAGTGCCTGCTGACCAGAAACCGCCCGATGAACTAAATCAAACTGGTCTTTAGTGTAGCCCTGAGCGCCAAAGTCCGGAGCAAACAAGCGCGACTGTTCCGCCTTGCGCCGACTCTCCGCGGGCAAAATCGCCAGCACTTTTTCCTGCGCCGACTCCAGCGCTTGAGACAACGACGCGCCGCCCCAGGTCTGCAGCATCCGAATCGCCGCCACCAGCGCTTCGGATTCCTGGGTCGTCAGCATCAGCGGAGGTAAATCGTAGCCCGCCAGTAGTCGGTAGCCGCTTCCTGCCTCCCCCACCACCGGCACGCCAGAGAGCGACAGATCGCGAATATCACGGTAAATCGTGCGTTCCGACACGCCAAGCCGTTCGGCCAGCAGCCCGGCAGTGGTTAACCTTCTGCCGCGCAGGATCTGGACGATTTGAAAAAGGCGGTCGGCGCGTCGGCTCATTTCTGTTATCTCATTTACGCTGGTTGGTGAAGGCCAATCCGATTACCCTCGCTATCAATAAACAGGGCAATAGTGCCGATATCGTCCGCCAGCTCAAGCGGGCCAAAAACACAGCTTCCGCCCGCCGAATTTACACGATCGAGCGTAGCCGCCAGATTGTCAGCATGCAGATAGATAATGCATCCCTGATCGGAAGGCTTAACTCCGTCGAACTTTGCCAGCGCACCGCCGGGAGCAGGATCCTGATAAGGAAATACCGCCATTTCAGCACAGTCCATATTCTCCCGCTTCAGCGTCACCTGCATCACTGGCTCGTAAAACGCGACGGCACGATCCATATCCACGACCGGAATTTCAAACCAGTTAATAACGTTATTCATACATCCTCCTGTCCATTGTTTGGGTTCAGGAGGAGTGTATGACAGGGCTACTGACAGCATTATGTCAGTATGGTGCGCAAATCAGCGCACGCTCGGGGCTCAACAGCCACGGACGCAGGTATCCCACGGTATTGGAAAATGGCAGCACTTCTTCAGGAAGCAAGATACCCAATTGCTCGCGAATATACTTCCAGCGGGCGACCACACGTTGCCAAAGCCCGGGGTAGTTCTGCGCCAGCGCCTGACGCAGAGCGCTATCAGCGAGCGCCACGGTATCTTCAATGCTTGCGCCACCATAGCCCGCCCGGGAAGGAATGATGTCAATTTGCAGTATCATTCCACTCTGTAAGCATGCCGTTGAATTGGGCCCGACAGGAGAGCACAGCCACTCTTCATCAGCAACCAGGTGTCCGGGGTTCAAATGCCAGTGATACTCCGCCTTCGGCAACACTTGCTCGATTAGCGCATACATATCACCACCGCACATGCCGATACGCAGATTTTCCAGCCAGGTAACCACCGCATTAAAATAGGGCTTCGCCACTACCTCGAGATAATCCGCTACTTCGGGCGCAAGTTCGCTCTCATCCGCCACCACATAGGCAGCACGGCTGCTTAGCCCGCCTTTGAAGCTGGTGGTCAGCGAGAATTTATCCCCATGCTGAATAACCTTTTCACCGGGATAAAGATTCGCGTGAGCAAAGCGATCGCCGGTCGCAGCAATCATCACCACGTTATTGGGTTGGCCTTCCGCCGCCAGCAGCGCACCAATTTGCTTTTCCGTTTTACCCGGAGCAATGGCATTAAGGGCAGTCATAATAGCCGTGGAGGCCAGATTGGCGCCATACTCATAGTGCGCCAGCTCATTGGCATTATTGGTGATTCTCGCCCCGCTTGCCGGGTTGATAAAAATGCCGGTGGCATTGGTTAATTTCGCCTGCGGCCCGGCAGCCTGGCGAATGGCGTCAACGATAAAAGCCGGCAAGTCAAACATCTGCGAACGGTCATCTGCTACACCCGTGAATAATTTCCAACCGGCCAGCCCTATCCTCTTTTCCGCTATCACTCCCGCATCCTGCAGCAACTGCGTCAGCGTTTTCGTGGTTTCCATCGGCTGATTGGGCAACGAAAACCACGGGGCGTGGATGACCCGATTATCCAGACGGGCATAGCCTGCCAGCTTGAGGTTCTCATTACCCAACACCAGCACCGCCTCACCGTCCTGATGCAGCACCAGCAGCGCCTCTTCAAAGCGGGGAATAAACCCAGTCAGATACTCGAAATTGCCGCCATGCTCTTTATCGGCATAAACGATAAGCGTATCTAACGCCTGCTGAC
This sequence comes from Klebsiella sp. RHBSTW-00484, assembly GCF_013705725.1. Classification (NCBI taxonomy): domain Bacteria; kingdom Pseudomonadati; phylum Pseudomonadota; class Gammaproteobacteria; order Enterobacterales; family Enterobacteriaceae; genus Klebsiella; species Klebsiella sp. RHBSTW-00484. Next base: position 4,751,425 of record NZ_CP055481.1, read on the forward strand.
GCATATTCGCCAGCACCTTAGCTCTGCGGTGACGCAAAGTCTCATCGTTGAGAGTAACGGAAGGCACATCGTGCCAGAGGGTAGGTTGAGCAACGGGGGAAAGAGTTACGACAGCCATTGGCAATTCTCCATGTCATTTCACGCTGATACTGGAGAGTAACCAAAATCCGGCCAACTGTAATAAAAAAATCCCGGCCTTGCGACCGGGATTCATTTATCAACGTGCAATTACCTTACGGCAGAATTGACGGCTGATCCGCCCCTTCTTTCTCAACTTTCTGCTGCAGCATGTGCTCGCGCTTCATGCCCAGCTTCAGCGCCAGTGCGGACGCCACGTAGATAGAAGAAGCCGTACCGATGGAGACACCAATCAACATGGTCAGCGAGAAGCCTTCCAGAATCGGGCCACCGAAGAGATACAGCATCAGGATAACCATCAAGGTAGTCCCGGATGTGATCAAGGTACGGTGCAACGTCTGCGTCAACGACACGTTGAAGATTTCGTACGGCGTACCGCGGCGAATCTTACGGAAGTTTTCACGAATACGGTCAGATACCACGATGCTGTCGTTTAGCGAGTAACCGATGACCGACATCAACGATGCCACGATGGTCAGGTCAATCTCGATATGCAACAGCGACAGCACGCCCATGGTAATCACCACGTCGTGCGCCAGTGCGATAACCACCCCCGCCGCCAGACGCCATTCAAAGCGGATACCGACGTAGATCAGGATACACACCAGCGCCGCTATCAGCGCCAGCGCACCGGTCTGAGCAAGATCGGCCCCGACGCTTGGCCCGACGAATTCAATTCGTTTGACCGTCGCGCTCTGGCTGGTTGATTCGTTAATCACGTTAACGACCTTGCTACCCAGTTCCTGACTGCCGTTGGCGTCGTGCACCGGCGGCATACGTACCATGATGTCGCGGCTGCTACCAAAGTTCTGCAACTGCGGCTCTTCAAAACCCGCCGTTTGCAGCGATACACGTACCTGGTCCATATCGACAGGTTTTTCCAGGGTAATCTCAATCACCGTACCGCCGGTGAAATCCAGGCCCCAGTTAAACCCGCGCACGCCAATAATGGCGATGGACAAAATCAGCAGAAAACCTGAAATGCCAAAGGCCCAGTAGTCCCAGCGCATAAAGTCCCAGACTTTACGGCCGTGGTTCAATTGTTCAACAGTATATTCCTGTGCCACAACGCACTCCTCAGATAGACAGCTTTTTAACGCGCTTGCCGCCGTACAGCAGGTTCACGATGGCACGGGTGCCGACGATAGCGGTAAACATTGAGGTTGCGATACCGATACCGGTTGTGATCGCAAACCCTTTAATGGCACCGGTACCGACCGCGTACAGGATAAGAACTTTGATTAGCGTCGTAATGTTGGCATCAAAGATGGAGCTGAAAGCACCGGCATAACCTTCATTGATTGCCTGCTGTATAGAGCGCCCATTACTCAACTCTTCTTTAATACGTTCGTTAATCAGAACGTTCGCATCGACCGCCACCGCAAGGGTTAAGACGATCCCCGCAATACCCGGCATGGTCAGCGTCGCCCCCGGAATCAAGGACATAATGCCGACAATCAGCACCAGGTTAGCAATCAGCGCCGAGGTCGCAATCAGGCCGAACTTCTTATAGAAGAAGATCATAAACAGGATGGAGACCACCAGACCGGCCAGACACGCTTCCAGGCCCTGCTTGATGTTCTGCATACCCAGAGTTGGACCAATGGTACGTTCTTCAACAATCTGAATCGGCGCAATCAACGCACCGGCACGCAGCAGCAGAGAGAGCTGACGCGCTTCAGTCGGGTTGCTGATGCCGGTGATACGGAAGCTGTTACCCAGACGAGACTGGATATTGGCGATGTTAATCACCTCTTCCTCTTTCGCCAGAATCGCACGACCATTGGCATCTTTCTTACCGCTGTCTTTGTACTCCACAAACAGGGTCGCCATCGGCTTACCGATATTGTCCTTGGTGAAGTTAGACATGATGTTACCACCTGCGCTGTCCAGCGAGATGTTCACCTGCGCCTGATTGTACTCATCCATGCTCGACGTCGAGTCGGTGATATGGTCACCGGTGAGGATCACACGCTTGAACAGCACAACCGGCTGGCCTTCACGAGTGCTTTTCACTTCAGAGTCGCCCGGTACGCGGCCAGAGGCAGCGGCAGAGCTATCAACGTTGGTGTTAACCAGACGGAATTCCAGCGTCGCGGTCGCGCCCAGAATTTCTTTCGCACGCGCGGTATCCTGGATACCTGGCAGCTCAACCACAATACGGTCAGAACCCTGACGCTGAACCAGAGGTTCGGCTACGCCCAGCTGGTTTACACGGTTACGCAGGATATTGATGTTCTGCTGAACGGCATATTCGCGGGCTTCTTTCAGGCGGTCGTCAGTCATCACCGCTTTCAGGCCAGTACTGCCCTGAGTGGAGATAACCAGATCGCGATGGCGAGGGCTAAGATATGAAATAGCCTGGTCGCGCGCCGCGCTGTCGCGGAAAGCGATGCTCAGGCCATAGTTGTCTTCTTTACGCACGGTCGCGTAAGGAATGCCTTTATCACGCAGCTCGCCGCGCAGGCTGTCGATATTCTGTTCCTGCAGTTTGCCCAACGCAGTGTCCATGTCGACTTCCATCAGGAAGTGCACGCCGCCGCGCAGGTCGAGACCCAGCTTCATCGGTTCGGCATACATGGCCGCCAGCCAGCGCGGGGTTGCCGGAGCAAGGTTAAGCGCCACGACGTATTTGTCACCCAGCACGCCCATCAGCGCTTCGCGCGCGCGCAGCTGGATATCGGTGGTGTCGAAGCGCGCAAGAATTGCGCCCTCTTCCAGTGCCACAGACTTCGCGGTAATTTTTTCTTCTTGTAGTGTTTTCTGGACCTGGATCAGCGTTTGCTCACTGGCGGCGACTCCGCGCGCGCCAGTGATTTGAACAGCCGGATCCTCACCATACAGGTTGGGAAGCGCATACACTAAGCCGACGACAATAACGACGACCAGCATGACGTACTTCCACAAAGGATAACGGTTTAACACGGCAGTTCCCTTAGGGAAAATGGGTAATTACAGCGCCTTCATAGTGCCTTTCGGCAGAACGGCAGCTACGAAGTCACGTTTGATAACCACTTCAGTGGTATCGTTCAGCGCGATAGCAATGTATCCGCTTTCAGCGACTTTAGTGACACGCCCGACCAGACCACCGTTCGTCAGCACTTCATCACCTTTGGCGATGGAGCTCATCAGGTTTTTGTGTTCTTTACTACGTTTCTGCTGTGGACGCAGGATCATGAAGTAAAAAATCAGACCAAACACCACCAGCATCAGAATCAGAGACATCGGGCTGCCCTGCGCTGCGCCACCGGTTGCTGCTACCGCATCAGAAATAAAAAAGCTCATTGAAATTCCCTCATTATTAAAATTAGTCAACGTTCAAAGGTGGAACGGTTCGACCTTGACGTTGGTAAAAATCGGTCACGAAGCTCTCTAATTTACCCTCTTCGATAGCCTTGCGTAAACCAGCCATTAAACGCTGATAATAACGCAGGTTATGAATGGTATTGAGGCGCGCACCCAATATTTCGTTGCAACGGTCGAGATGATGCAAGTAAGCGCGTGAATAATTGCGACAAGTGTAGCAATCACACTCCGCATCCAGCGTCGCAGTGTCGCTCTTGTGCTTCGCGTTGCGGATTTTCACCACGCCATCGGTAACGAACAGGTGGCCGTTGCGCGCGTTGCGCGTCGGCATGACGCAGTCGAACATGTCGATCCCGCGGCGCACCCCTTCAACCAGATCTTCCGGCTTACCGACGCCCATCAGGTATCGCGGCTTGTCGGCCGGAATCTGCGGGCAGACGTGCTCCAGAATACGGTGCATGTCCTGCTTCGGCTCGCCAACAGCCAAACCGCCGACAGCGTAGCCATCAAAGCCAATATCTACCAGACCTTTAACAGAGATATCACGTAAATCTTCGTAAACGCTTCCCTGAATGATGCCAAATAGCGCGTTTTTGTTGCCCAGACCGTCGAAACGGTCGCGGCTGCGCTTCGCCCAGCGCAGAGACATTTCCATCGAGCGCTTAGCGTAATCCCAGTCCGCCGGGTAAGGCGTACACTCGTCGAAGATCATCACAATGTCGGAACCGAGATCGTATTGAATCTCCATCGATTTTTCTGGATCGAGGAAAATGGGATCGCCGTTGATCGGGTTGCGGAAGTGCACGCCCTGCTCGGTGATCTTACGAATATCGCCCAGGCTGAATACCTGGAAACCGCCGGAATCGGTGAGAATCGGCCCTTTCCACTGCATGAAGTCGTGCAGGTCGCCGTGCAGCTTCATGATCTCCTGGCCTGGGCGCAGCCACAGGTGGAAGGTATTGCCGAGGATGATTTGCGCGCCGGTCGCTTCCACTTCCTCCGGCGTCATCCCTTTTACGGTGCCGTAGGTGCCAACGGGCATAAATGCTGGCGTTTCAACAACGCCGCGCTCAAACACAAGACGGCCGCGACGCGCGCGACCATCGGTGGTATCTAACTCAAATTTCATTATAACTCCTGCGTCAGAAAAACAGTCTGACGTTAAACACTCGTGTCGCGGACTTATTCCCCAACACGCTCAGAAATAGCCTGCGGATTGTACGTGATAAACATCGCGTCCCCGTAGCTAAAAAAGCGATAATTTTGCTCTACCGCAGCCTTATAGGCATTCATGGTGTGCTGATAACCAGCAAAGGCAGAAACCAGCATAATCAGTGTCGATTCAGGCAGATGGAAGTTGGTCACTAACGCATCAATGACTTTGTACTGATAACCAGGATAGATAAAAATCTGCGTATCGTCGAAGAAAGGCTCAATCAGATCATTTTTTGCCGCTTGCGCCGCGCTTTCCAGCGAGCGTACGGACGTCGTTCCAACGGCAATCACTCGGTTACCGCGCGCTTTTGCCGCCAGCACCGCGTCGACCACATCCTGCGGTACTTCCGCATATTCGGAATGCATAATGTGGTCTTCGATAGAATCTACACGCACTGGCTGGAACGTCCCGGCTCCCACATGCAGCGTGACAAACGCCGTTTCGATACCTTTTTCGCGCAGTGCCGCCAGCAGTGGGTCGTCAAAGTGCAGACCCGCGGTCGGCGCGGCAACGGCGCCAGGCTTAGTGCTATAGACCGTTTGATACAGCTCGCGGTCTGCCTCTTCATCCGGGCGGTCAATATACGGTGGTAGCGGCATATGACCGATAGCGTTGAGGATATCCAGCACCGGGCGCGCGTCATTGAATTCAACTTCGAACAGCGCGCCGTGACGCGCCAGCATGGTGGCGTTAATGCTTTCATCATCACCGAGTAGCAGCTCGGCACCGGGTTTCGGCGCTTTAGATGCGCGAATATGTGCCAGAATACGTTTATCATCGAGCATGCGCTCGACCAGCACTTCAATCTTGCCGCCGCTGGCTTTACGGCCAAACAGACGGGCCGGGATCACGCGAGTGTTGTTAAAGACCAGCAGATCTCCAGGGTTGAGCTTATCGAGTAAATCGGTGAAAGTACCGTGCGTCAGCGCGCCCGTCGGCCCGTCTAATGACAGCAAGCGGCAGCTACTGCGCTCAGGCATGGGATAGTGGGCAATCAGGGATTCGGGTAATTCAAAGGAAAAATCGGCAACGCGCATGACGGTAACTCAGACTTAATAAAGAGGCGGGTAGTCTAGTGCCGGGGCGTTCTCCCTGCAACCGTTACCACCTCAGGACAAAGATTAAACGATGAATTTTCTTGCACACCTGCACTTAGCCCATCTCGCCGACAGTTCGCTACCCGGCAACCTGCTTGCCGACTTTGTTCGCGGCAATCCGCAACAGGATTACCCCGCCGATATCGTTGACGGCATTTTTATGCATCGGCGTATCGATGTGATGACCGACAACCTGGCAGAAGTGAAAGAAGCCCGCGAGTGGTTCCGCCCGCAGACCCGCCGCGTCGCGCCGATTACTCTCGACGTAATGTGGGATCACTTCTTGTCGCACCACTGGGAACGCATTTCTCCTGAGATGCCGCTGACCGAGTTCGTTCGCTACGCGCATACTCAGGTAGCGCAGATCCTGCCCGATTCTCCGCCGCGCTTTGTTAATCTCAACGAGTATCTCTGGTCGGAGCGCTGGCTTGAGCGCTATAAAGATATGGATTTTATCCAGAACGTACTCAACGGTATGGCCAGCCGTCGCCCGCGTCTTGATGCTCTGCGCGACTCCTGGCAAGATCTGGATACGCATTATGATCAGCTTGAGCAGCAGTTCTGGCGCTTCTATCCGCAGATGATGGCCCAGGCAAAAAAACACGAGCTATAAATGATTGCGCTTTTTCTGGAAAAGACTATTCTGAAAAGCGCATTTAAATAATGATTGATAGACAATACCTATCTCATCGATTGTCAGCTTACCATTGAGTTCATTCGCCCCTCTCCCTATACTTGCCCGCGTTGCGTTCCAATTAACCTTAGTATTAACAGGAGAATCATATGGTTCTGGTTACTCGTCAGGCTCCGGATTTTACCGCGGCAGCAGTATTAGGTAACGGCGAAATCGTTGAGAAATTCAATTTCAAACAGCACACCAACGGTAAAGCTACCGTCCTGTTCTTCTGGCCGATGGACTTCACCTTCGTTTGCCCGTCTGAACTGATCGCTTTTGATAAGCGTTATGAAGAATTCCAGAAACGCGGCGTAGAAGTGGTTGGCGTTTCTTTCGACTCCGAGTTCGTGCACAACGCATGGCGTAACACCCCGGTCGACCAGGGTGGTATCGGTCCGGTTAAATACGCGATGGTTGCTGACATCAAACGCGAAATCCAGAAAGCGTACGGTATCGAGCATCCGGACGGCGTTGCCCTGCGCGGCTCTTTCCTGATCGACGCTAACGGCGTTGTTCGCCACCAGGTGGTTAACGACCTGCCGCTGGGCCGTAACATCGACGAAATGCTGCGCATGGTTGACGCGCTGCAGTTCCACGAAGAGCACGGCGAAGTTTGCCCGGCACAGTGGGAAAAAGGAAAAGAAGGTATGGCCGCTTCTCCGGAAGGCGTTGCTAAATACCTGACCGAGAACGTTTCCAGCCTGTAATCGGCAGACGTTTCAGAAAAAGGCTCGCAGATGCGGGCCTTTTTTGTTTTTATACCGGGCCGCCTTTTCTCACTTCGCGCCAGATCCGCCATGCCATCAGCGCCAGAACGACGACGCCTAATATCAGCGCTCCCCATACCAGTAGCGTTTTCCAGTTGCTTTGCTGTTCTGCAGCCGAAGTTGCCGTCAATCGCGCCTCGCCACCCAACGCGACGCTTTCTTGCGCCACGGCCAGCGGCAGGTCATTCACGGTCTGCGTTTTTTGCAGCGACGCCGGGATCAGCATATCCAGCCCGACATCTGCCTTTTGCGCCGCCCGGTTTCCCCAGGCCAGCATATAAGGCCCTTTCCCCTGCGGATTAAATACCAATTGATAACTGTCGCGTGAGCCGCTCAGCGCAGGCAGCGACGCCGGTAATCTGGCATTAATCGTCGTCATCCGAACCGCGTCAACCAGTTGGCCTGAAAGATGAATATCCTCCGAACGCTTCCCGTCCAGTTGATACAGCACGGTTTTCGTCAGCGGTTGCCAGGGCTCTTTTTCGCCACTGCGCCAGGATAGCTCCACCGGCAAAACGCCTTCACTTTCCAGGGATATTCTGAGCGAAGTCAGCGGCTGAGGCTGAGTCCAGCGCCAAACGGCTTCCTCATCCGAAATCTTTTTCACCTGAGCATCAAGCTCAATACGTGTAGATTCAGGTTCTCTGCGCTCGGCCAGTGCGGTCACGCTATTTAACACTAGCGCCTTACTTTGCGAATCGAGGATCACCAGCAGATAACGATTACCTTGTGTGAAGAGCGTCAGGTTGGCGCTAATCGTGTCCATTTTCAAACGATCGTTATCACGCGCCAGATCCATCAGTGGAGCATCCTCCTGTATCGGACGCCAATGCTTCAGGTCACGACTGGAATAAACCGACGCTTTCCCCTGCCAGCTGTCCGCCAGCGAATTCCAGTTCAGCCGCAGTTGAGACAGTGCAAAAGCGTCCGTTTTATCCTCCGGCAAAGTCAGTAAATAGCTCTGCCCGAGCGCCTTAACATCGTCACTTTCCAGACGAATTTCGATCCCCGTTGTTGAACGCAAAACCAACGAGTCTACACCGCGACGTCCCTCTTCCCGTGGTGGAACCAGCGACATTTCCAGAGGGAAGAGTCGTAGCGTCATCGTCTCGGGCGTCACTGGCTGGGCCTTCTGCACTTGCAGAGCAAACGGCACCGTATCACCCAGATGATTAAAGACCCGCACATCGCGCAAATCAGGCCATGCTGTGCTCTGATACACCGTTTGAGGAAGCATAATTCGATACCAAGGCGATGCAACTGCGGTTTCCAGCATCATTCCCTGCATGTAGTCCTTAGGCGCTTCTCGCGCTTCATCACTACTCGCCGCAGCGCCCGTCACGCCCAGCAGCACGCTGCATAACGCACCTTTCATCCATTTCATTTTTCTTCTCCTGCTTTGGGCGGTAACGGTGAAAAATACCCGACGATCAACACCAAAATAGCCACACCGATGAAGGCTACCGCGCGCGCCAATCCGCCGCCTCGCGCGCTATCTACCAACATGAGTTTCACAATGACAACCCCTAATAACACCGCTCCGCATAGCCATTCGCGGCGTGAAAACCGCCGCGTCGCACGCAACATTACCGCCAACGCCACCAGCGTCCAGACCAGCGCAAAAGTGGTCTGAACCAGGCGCGAATGCCACAGAGCCTCTATACTCCAGGCCACCTCGCCGTACCAGGCCAGAGCGCGCAACAGCACGCCATTCAGCCACCAGAAGCTGAGCGCCAGCAGCGCAATAACAGGCCAGGGGCGACATACCGATAACTGCACCGGGAAATAACGCAGCGAAACGCGATAAAATATCGCCAGCCCAAGTAGCGCGAAAGCTGCGCCCTCTTCCAGTGGGTTAATAAACGGCAAATAAGTCTGGCCATAGACCACGCCATCGTGCAAATTTGCCAGCGTTAACAAGCACGCCAGCAACACAGCCACAGGAATCATCGCCTGAGAAGCATACAGCGCAGGCCACACGCGGAACGGCCAGATTTGCCGGTGAACCGCTTCAGAGACGAGGAAGATAAGACCCCCTCCTGCCGCCATCATTAAACCGCCCGCCCAGGCCGACATGCCCCACGGCAAATCCTGCGTAAACCAAAACAACTCCATTGCCAGCGCCAGCAAAATCATCCAGAACAACGACAGGTGGGTAAGCATACTGATGCGCGGCGGTAGTGAACCTCCATCACGCCAGAGCAAGGCCGCCGCCGCCGGTAACGCAATACACCAGGCCAGGTTTTGCCAGCCAGCAGAGAAAATCTGTTGTTGGGATATCTGGTAACACAGCACTATCATCATCATTGGCCACAGCAACCATTTGCTCGCATCCAGCTCTCGCCAGGCTAAACGAGCCGCAACCGTACGCCAGCACCACGCCGACGCCGCTAATGTCGCCAGTACGCCAAATACAATCTGCGAGTCTTTATTCAACGCCAGCTGCGATGCGCCGATAAGCGCCACCATCCAGAACAGTAGTCCGCCCGTGAGCAATGCCCAACTGCCTTGCGCATGAAGATTTCGCCACAGCCATGCGGCAACCAGCCAGCTAAGACTGAGTACCGCGAAGATCAGCATCAATGAAAGCGGCGTCGTCCCATTCGCCTGCGCCCAGAGCGCACTACCGACCGCAAGGACAAGTAGCGCGGTACCGCTGTAGCTCATGCGTCGCTGCTGCTGTTGTACGCCCAGCCAGAGGATGCCAAGCCCTTCCAGCGACCAGGCCATTGCCGTCCAGCGCGCTGAAAGCGCAAGTGGGATGGCAAGCGTGGTAAATGCGCCACCGAGCGCCAGTGCAGCCAGCACCAACGGTCTGCCCAAAGAAGGGTAGCGACGCAATGCCAGCCAGGCTAAGGTCAGATAAAAACCACCGTAGCCCAACGCACTCAGCGCCGGGCCATATTCCATATGCCGGGTAATGGCGTACTGCATACCAAAACCAACCAACAGCGGCGCAAACAGCAGCACGCCGTCAATAATCTGCTTACCTTTCTCCTGCGCGCGCAGCGACAACGCCACGCTCAACACGCCAAAAATAATGGTGTTGGCGATCAGGAACAGCTGGCAGCTCAGGTAATAATCCGGACGATACCCATCCAGTCCCCAAAGACCGCCGACGCCAAAGGTAAATAACAGACCCAGCAGGTTAAGCTCCCGCCAGTGCTGCCAGATACTGATGGCGAGTATGCCAATCGACAACAGAAGATAGAATGAAAACAGCGCCACATGACTACCACCGCCGGTGGAAAGCAGCAGCGGTGCCAAATAACCACCGAGGCTCGCCAGCATTGCCAGGCTGAGCGCTTTTTGCAAAATCGCCAGTCCTACGCTCGCCGCACAAATCACGACAAGCAGCGCAAACGCCAGCGTCATCGGTAACATCTGCCACAAGCGAAATGCGCCAAAAACGGTGAGATAGAGCACACCCGTTGCTCCGCCCTGCAAAATCAGAGCATAGACCGGCTGCTTATGCCGCAATCGCCACCCCACCGCCAGCAGGCCAATCGCAAACAGTGCCGCAGTCGCCAAACGCAACTCCAGCGGAAACAGCGCATGCTCAACGGTATAGCGCAGCAGGAACGACAGACCAAGGAACAGAAGCAGAATGCCGAGTTTCGCCATCGGGTTACCCTGCATAAACCAGCGCACCAACGTTGAAACCATACCGCCAAAAGCAGAAGGCTGTTCGACCGTTGGGGAAGAAACTTTTTTCTCCACGGTCTCTGGTTTTGCCTGTGAACTCCACGGGTCGACGGATTCAGACTCCGCCTCAATGGCAGGCTCTGGTTGAGCAACATTGACAACAGGCGTAATGGGAGGTGCTACGGACGCAGGGGGGATAACAGGTTCCGGTATGCTCTGCGTAGCGGGTATTTCCGCAACGCCACGCTCTTCAAGTTCCTCAACCCGACGACGTAACGTTGTCAATTCAAAACGCAGCGCTGCACTGCGATTAAGCGCGACAATCGCAAGGACAGGGGCGACCACCAGCGCGAAAAATAACACTATGCCGCCAAGGATTAGCAACTCATCCATGTTTCTTCCTTCACTATATAAGGGCAATCAGGCTAGCTTGACACAAATTATTGCATTTGTGTTATCCCGTAGCGAAGTGAACCGCTTTTCAGAAAAGATAATCAGCCCTTACGCGGGGTAAGGGCTGCGATCAAAAACTAAAATGCAAAGCAAGAGCAGCCCAGCACACCCCAGAATGCCTGCTCATCAGCAACCGGAATAGACGATTTGCGCGCAATATTATGCTGATGCCCATGTACTCCACAGCTGCCACAGCACTGGTGCATCTGGACTATCGCGCCAATTTTCGACGCCGTCGGCGGCGCTGAACGGTAATGTCCCGGCACCTTCACTACCGGAGACCACTCAGGCAGCACGGGGATTGGCGGTGGAGCCAGCGGCGAGAAGTGCCCAGCGGCGTAAACGACTTTGCCGTCAACGAACGTCAACACCGACTCGATTCCCTTAATTTCCTCTTCCGCGACGCTAAAGTAGTCTTTAGACAGCACCACCAGGTCGGCAAGCTGATCTGGCTCGATACGCCCTTTCTTACCCTGTTCGCTGGAGAACCACGCGCTTCCCGCGGTCCACAATTCCAGCGCCACGTCGCGCGGCAGGCGGTTGCTTTCGTCGTACATCGCCATCCCGCCAACCGTCCGCCCGGAAACCAGCCAGTAAAGCGCAGTCCACGGGTTGTAGCTCGCCACGCGGGTGGCATCCGTGCCCAATCCTACCGGCACGTCCAGCTCAAGCATCTTCGCTACCGGCGGGGTATGTTTGACCGCATCTTTGCCGTAGCGGTCGACAAAATATTCGCCCTGGAAAGCCATCCGGTGCTGCACCGCAATACCGCCGCCCAGCGCTTTCACGCGTTCGATATTACGCTCGGTAATGGTTTCCGCGTGATCAAAGAACCAGTGCAGGCCGTTGAACGGAATATCGCGGTTGACCTTCTCGAAGACGTCGAGCATCCGGCTGATAGACTCATCATAGGTCGCGTGCAGGCGGAACGGCCAGCGGTGTTCGACAAGATGGCGCACCACCCTTTCCAGCTCGTCTTCCATCCCTTGCGGCAGATCCGGGCGCGGCTGGAGGAAGTCTTCAAAATCCGCCGCCGAGAAGACCAGCATCTCCCCGGCACCGTTAGCACGGTAAAAATCAGTCCCCTGCCCCGGCTTGAGCATGTCGGTCCAGCGCTCAAAGTCTTCCAGCTCCTGCTTTGGTCGCTGGGTAAACAGGTTATAGGCGATACGCACGGTCATCTGCTCTTTGGCGTGTAACTGCTCAATAATTTCATAATCTTCCGGGTAGTTCTGAAAACCGCCTCCGGCATCGATAGCGCTGGTCAGCCCCAGGCGATTCAGTTCACGCATAAACTGACGCGTTGAGTTGATCTGCAGCTCCAGCGGCAGCTTCGGCCCTTTCGCCAGCGTCGAATAAAGGATCATCGCATTGGGTTTGGCGATCAGCATCCCGGTCGGGTTACCCTTAGCGTCGCGAACGATCTCGCCGCCAGCAGGATCCGGGGTCTCTTTGGTATAGCCCACCGCCTTTAATGCTGCGCGGTTAAGCAGCGCGCGATCGTAGAGATGCAGAACGAATACCGGGGTATCCGGCGCGGCGTCATTCAGCTCTTCGAGGGTTGGCATCCGCCGTTCGGCAAACTGGAATTCGCTCCAGCCACCCACCACCCGCACCCACTGCGGCGACGGCGTACGGTCGGCCTGATCTTTAAGCATCCGCAGCGCGTCCGCCAGCGAAGGCACGCCCTCCCAGCGCAGTTCAAGATTGTAGTTCAGACCGCCGCGGATCAGGTGCAGGTGGGAGTCGTTCAGGCCGGGGATCACCGTATGGCCTTTGAGATCGATAATTTGCGTTCCTTCCGCGGCAAAGCTCATGATCCGATCGTGACTACCGGCGGCGAGAATTTTACCGTTGGCGATCGCCACCGCATCGGCAAGCGGGTTTTGACGATCGAGAGTATGAACCCGACCGTGGGTCAGGATCAGTGTGGCAGTTTGCGACATAACGCTCTCCTTCAGGAGGCTGACTCAGTTTTTCTTTAACCAGCCAGCAAACAGACGGGTCACGATGGGCATCCAGAACCAGACCACCAGCGCGACCACACAGGCATCATTGATCAAATGCAGTAACAGACTTCCCTTCAGCGAGGGCAATAGCATTCCGGTTACCGTGGGCACCAGATTGGTACTGGGGAAAATCACCAGCAAGGTGATAAAAAATTGCTTCCAGCGCAGCGGCTGACGGACGTTGGCAGCCGGTGGCGTAAACCAAAAGGCCGGTTCGGTGCGTACTTCGGTCCGGTCGCCTTCGCTCAGCAGCGGTGCGATTTCGGCCACCAGCTCGCGACGCGTTTCTGACTGCGTCCAGGCGTAAAGATGCTCAATGGTGTCAAAGCGAATGATAACGCTCCATAACTTCTGCCCGGCGACCGGGCGAATCACGTTGGCGCCAAGATGTCCGGGAAACTCCGCCGCAATCGGCATAATTTTACCCAGCCACTCTTCATAACGTTGGCCATGTTCGGGGTCGAGTACATGACTGATAACCAGGGTCACCGATTTCTGCTGCGCCATTAAGAGTTCCTTGCTTCAGGGTAATGACGGGATTTACCCCGCCATCAGCCATAAATGACAATACACAAAATCATTCATGCTGCATCGAGGCGGCAAGGTTGTACGTCCCCGGGAGGTGACATAAGTCAGTGACCGGGGCGGGCAAACGAAGCCAACAAAGAGGCAGCTTGAAGGATGAAGTGTATTTAGGCTTGACGCTCCGGCGCGCCATGCACCATGGTATACGCGTAATCCACGCCCATTCCGTAAGCGCCGCTGTGCTCGCGCACCAGGTCCATCACTGCGTCATAGGTCTCTTTACGTGACCAGTCGCGCTGATACTCAAGCAGCACCTGCTGCCAGGTCACCGGCACCGCACCGGCCTGAACCATACGATCAATTGAGCGTTCGTGGGCATCAACCGAGGTGCCGCCAGAGGTATCGGTCACCACATAAACTTCATATCCTTCATCCAGCGCCATCAGCGCCGGGAAGGTCAGGCACACTTCGGTCCACAGAGCAGAGATAATCAATTTTTTACGCCCCGTCGCTTTTACCGCCGCCACAAAAGCCGCATCTTCCCAGGAGTTCATCGACGTGCGTTCAATGGGCTTCACATCAGGATGTACCGCCAGCAGTTCTGGCCAGATATAGCCGCTGAAGCTTTTAGTTTCTACTGAAGTATAAATCACCGGAACATTAAAAATTTTCCCAGCCTTGGCCAGAGCCACCGTATTATTTTTCAGCGTCTGGCGATCAATATTAGCCACGCCAAAAGACATTTGCGGCTGGTGGTCAATAAAAATAAGAGCAGAGTTAGAGGGATCGATCAGTTCACGAATAGACATAACATATCCTGTTAATCAATGAGTTAAAAAGATACTACCGTAGCCGTTGTACTGTCTGGATCCTGACTGATAAAGCATGGTGAGTATAGTCAGTAATTTCTAACGAGTTATTAAAGTTTTTTTTCTAATTTATTTCTGAAGAAAAAGTTATGGCTATTAAATTATCCATCACCATATTAATGAATTTATGTTCATCAAAATTTTACGCTTAACTGTTCTAAATTATTCACTGGAACTGAATATCAGCCTTCGGTAAAACGTAGAGACTATTTTTTTGTTGGAATTTGACTCATGCGTTTAAACCTTGATGTCCTGCTGATCCTCGACGCGCTGGACAGATATGGCTCTTTTGCCACCGCCGCCGAGTCACTCTTTAAGACCCCCGCCGCGCTGAGCTACATGATCCAAAAACTGGAGAACGATCTGAATATTACCTTGCTGGATCGCTCCGGACATCGGGCTAAATTTACCGATACTGGCAGAATGATGCTGGAGAAGGGGCGATTGTTGCTGAATGCTGCCAAAGATCTGGAAAAGCAGGCGGTTCAGCTCAGCGCCGGTTGGGAACGGGATCTGGCCATCGCACTGGATGACTCTTTCCCTTTTAATGCACTGTTACCGCTGATCGACGAGTTCTACTCACTGCATCCGCAAACCCGGCTTAACTTTACCCATCATACTCTCGCCGGTTCATGGGAAGAACTCACCCACAACGGGGCGGATATTATTCTCGGAGCGATTAATGAACCGCCAACGTCTGCCGAATGGTCGTGGAAAATGCTCGGCACAATGGACAATATTTTCGTCGTTGCGCCGGGGCATCCACTGGCGAAAACCACCCAATCGCTGACCAACAAACAGCTGAGCCTGCATCGCGCGGTGGTGATCAGCGACAGCGCACGCAATTGCCATCCACTTAACAGCAATCTGCTGGATGAACAGCCGCAAATTCGCGTCGATAGCTTCGCCAGCAAAGTAGAATTGTTACGCGCCGGGCTGGGCTGCGGCTTTTTACCGCGCCATATCGCCCGGCAGTGGCTGGAAAGCGGCGAGCTGGTGGAAAAGCCCGTCACTTCGTTTCGTGAGAAAGATATTACCTATATGGCCTGGCGTAGCGGGAATGACGGGCTGGCCCAGCGCTGGTGGCGTGAGGCCATTCTCCAGGACGAAAGACTGAGCCAGCTCTATCATTAACGGCTAAACCACACGTTGGCCGAGATAGCGGGTAGCGTCAGCACACCGTCGTGCAGTGCACCGGCTCCCTCTTTCAACTGCCAGCCGTTAACATCAAGCAGCGGTGAATCCTCAATAACGACCTCGCAGGCTTCGCCACGGTTAATCGCCACCAGCACCCGCTGCTGCTTATAGACGCGCGCGAACACTACCACGTTCTCTTCGGCATAAATCACCTGGCAGCCGCCGTAGCGCAGCGCCTGATTAGCCTTACGCAGCTTGCTCATACGCTTATACAAGCCGAGCAGACAGCCATCCTGTAATGCCGGATCCCACGGGAACGGCTTACGGCAGAACGGATCGTTATTGCCATCCACGCCGACTTCATCACCGTAATAAATGCACGGTACGCCCGGCCAGCTAAACAGCCATACCACCGCCAGCGGCAAACGTGCCACATCCTTACCCAGTAGAGACTTAAAGCGGGCAGTATCGTGGCTATCGAGCTGATTGAACATCCGCAACTGCTGCTGATGCGATAGCCCGGCGCGATAGTTATCCATCCACGCCATGCAGGTTTGCGCATCGATTTTCTGCGGATCGTAGGAGATATCGGTATTGGCGAGGAAGCCCCACAGCGGGAAGGTAAACCCGCGGTAGTTCATCGCTGAATCTTCGGCATCAGCCTGTAGCCACTGGCGCGCATCGCCGAAATGCTCACCAAACACAAAGGCGTCCGGCCGCTCTTGCTTCGCCGCCTGAGTAATTCCGGCGATATGGCGCAGGTTATTACGCGCCCCGCCGCCCTCGCCCAGCATATGCACCACGTCCAGCCGCCAGCCGTCCATGCTCCACGGCGCTTTTAGCCAGTGGCGCACGACGCTATCTTCTCCGCCGTAGATTTCATTGACCAGGGTCTCTGATCGATAATCCAGCTTCGGCAAGCTGGCGTATCCCAACCAATCGTGGGCAACGCCCTCTGGGGAAAAGTTATACCAGCCGCGCCACGGCGAAGCGGCATCGTGACAGGCACCGCCGCTGCCGCGCTGATGGCGATCGAACCAGGCGTGCGAATCACCGCTGTGGTTGAACACGCCATCAAGGATCAGACGCATTCCCTCTTTTTGCGTATTGTGGCGCAGGCGCAGCAGCGCCGCATCGCCGCCAAACTGCGGGTCAACGCGCCGATAATCTTCGGTGTCGTATTTATGCACGCTGGGGGCGACAAAGACCGGGTTCAAATACAGCGCCGTGACGCCAAGCTGCTTCAGATACGGCAGCTTTTCGCTGATACCATCCAGATCGCCGCCATAAAAGGTGGAGCCGCCCGCCTCGCCGGTGAGCGGTTCATCCCACTCTTTACGCACAATGTCGTGACCGGCTGCGTGATGATAGTAAACCTTGTCCTGTTCAGCCTCGCGCGACTGGCTGCGGGCAAAACGGTCGGGGAAAATCTGGTAAAACACCTGGTCGGCCACCCACTGCGGCCCGCTGTCCGGAACATCGACGGCAAACTGCTCCAGCCGCGCCGGTGGAAAACGGTTGAACCCCTGCGGCGTGAACCACAGCTGACGGTCGGCCCACAGCAGCTTGAAGCTATAGCGCCGACGCGGCTGCCCGTTGACGAGGTTGATTTCCCCGCGCCAGGCTACCACGCCTGGATGCGGCTCCTGCCGCAGACGATGCATCGGCAGCGAAAGCTCTTCATTGTCCTCCTCCGCACGCAACGTCACTCGCGGCGGCAAATCGTCGCCGCTTAGCCATAATGTAATAAACAGTCGTTCCTGCTGTTCCTTAATAAACGGAGCAACCGGGAGGTGCCATGCCTTCAACATCGTTATTCCTCTCTTTGCAGAATGGGCACACCTTGCCACAGCGTACAGGCGTATGACTCATCATCGGCAGAATTATTGGGGGAGGATGGCGGGGGTGGAGGGATCTCTTGCCGGATAGCCTGAGCGTATCCGGCAAAGAGAGAACAAAATGGCTACGCCTTCGCCAGCTTACGGTCGCGACGAGTTTTAAACTGCCAGCCCACCAGCAGCAGGATAATCCACGCAAAACCGACGTACAGCGAGATGCGGGTATCCGGATGATAACCAATCAGACCAATAATAAAGACGAGGAATATCAGTCCGATAACCGTCGTCGTTACCCCGCCCGGCACCTTAAACTTCAGCGCTTGCGCCTCTTCCGGCGGCAGACGGCGGCGGAAGGCAATCTGCGACAGCAGGATCATAATCCACACCCACACCGTGGCGAAGGTGGCCAGCGAGGCAATCACCAGGAAGACGTTCTCCGGCATGATGTAGTTAAGATAGACCGCAAACAGCAGCGCAATGGTCATCACCATTACCGTCACCCACGGCACCCCGCGGCGTGACGTTTTGGCAAACATTTTCGGCGCGCTGCCCTGCTCCGCCATACCGTGCAGCATGCGCCCCACGCCAAAGACGTCAGAGTTAATCGCCGACAGCGAAGCGGTCAGCACCACAAAGTTCAGGATGCTGGCGGCAAAGGTGATACCCAAATGCTGGAAGGTTAAGACAAACGGGCTACCGTTCGTTCCAACCTGATTCCACGGGTAGATAGACATAATCACGAACAGCGTGCCGACGTAAAACACCAGGATACGCATCGGGACCGAGTTAATGGCGCGCGGAATGGATTTCTCCGGGTCTTCCGCTTCACCAGCCGTGATACCGATGATTTCAATCCCGCCGTAGGCGAACATCACCATCTGCAACGACATCACCATCCCCAGCCAGCCGTTGCTGAAGAAGCCACCGTTGCTCCATAGATTATGGATGCCGGTCGGCTGGCCGCCGTTACCAATACCCCAGATAATGATGCCGAAACCGGCCAGAATCATGATGATAATAGTGGCGACTTTGAAGAAGGAGAACCAGAACTCCAGCTCGCCAAAGACCTTCACGCTCATCAGGTTGACGGCGCAGATGATCAACACCACGCTGAGCACCCAAATCCAGTGCGGCACTGCCGGGAACCAGACGCCCATATAGATGCCGAAGGCTGTTACATCGGCGATGGCGACGATCAGGATTTCAAAACAGTAGGTCCAGCCGGTGATGTAACCCGCCAGCGGGCCAAGGTAGTCCTGCGCGTAGCGTGAGAACGAGCTGGCGGCAGGGTTATGCACCGACATCTCGCCCAGCGCGCGCATAATAATGTACGCCGCAACGCCGCCGATAATATAAGCCAGCAGGACGCTCGGCCCCGCCATTTTAATCGCATCAGCCGAGCCATAGAAAAGCCCGGTACCGATTGCCGAACCAAGAGCCATAAAACGAATATGCCGGGTACTTAGCCCACGCTTAAGCTTGTTACTACTTTCCATCGTGTTCCATGCCGTTTGTCTCCCCTGGCCTTTGCGGGGGCAAAGTTCAAAAGGAGCATATACCCTAAATAATTCGAGTTGCTTGAAGGCGGCAAGGGAGCGAATCCCCAGGAGCATAGATAACTATGTGACTGGGGGAGCGAGCGTAGCCAACGCACAAGCAACTTGAAGTATGACAGGTAGAACCAAAAAACAAAAAACCACGGGAAGTTAAACCCCGTGGTTCATCACTTAAATTTTCGACGTCGTTTAGTGTGCGCCGGATGTCACCTGACGCCCTACGGCACGATCCCAAACAACGGCCAGAATCAGCATTACTGCGGTCGGCATCAGCCAGGCCAGTCCCTGTTCTGCCAGAGGCAGACGCGCGGCCCAGGATGGCATAAAGTCGGCAAACGGTGACGCTTTAATGCCGTCAATAATACCAAACATCAGGCTGATAAACATGGCCGGTGCAATAACGCGGGACGAATTATGCCACCAACCGCGGGTAAAGCTTAATACAACCAGTGCGATACACGGCGGGTAGATTGCCGTCAGCACCGGAATCGAAATCTGAATCAGATGGCTCAGCCCCAGATTGGAGACCGCCATCGAGAACAGGCCGAGGATAAACACCAGCGTGCGGTAAGAGAACGGCAGATACTGGGCGAAGAACTCCGCACAAGCACAGGTCAGGCCAACCGCCGTGACCAGACAGGCGAGAAAGATCAGCGCCGCCAGCAGGAAACTCCCCGCACCGCCGAAGGTGTGCTGTACGTAAGCGTGCAGAATCGCCGCGCCGTTGGCGGATTGCTCGACCAGCATGCCGCTATCGGAACCGAGGCGGAACAGCGCCAGATACAACAGCGTCAGGCCAACACCGGCCATCAGGCCTGCCCAGACAGTGTAGCGGGTCAGCAAGCGGGCTTCAGTGACGCCACGGGAACGCGCGGCGTTGACAATCACGATACCAAAGACCATCGCCCCGAGGGTATCCATGGTCAGGTAACCGTTGACGAAGCCGTTAGAAAACGGTGCGGTGCGATAGGCTTCCATCGCGTGGCTCAGCGGACCGGCAGGCCAGACGAACGCCGCAACGGCAAGAATAATCAGCGCGATGATTTTCAGCGGCGCGAGAAAATTTCCCACCGTATCCAGCAGCTTGCCCGGATAGAGCGAAACGAGGATCACCAGTGCAAAATAGATAACGCTATAAATCAGCAGCGGCAGCGGACCATCACCGGTTAGCGGGGCAATCCCTACTTCAAAAGAGACGGTAGCGGTACGCGGAGTAGCGAACAGCGGCCCCACAGCCAGATAGCAGACCACAGCCAGCAGGATACCGGCGACTTTACCAATCGGCGTGCTCAGGCTCTCGACGCCGCCGCCGACTTTCGCCAATGCCACGACCGTTAGCACCGGTAAACCCACGGCGGTAATCAGAAAGCCAATAGCCGCGGTCCAGACGTGTTCACCAGCCTGTAAGCCAACCATCGGAGGGAAGATAATATTGCCTGCGCCGACGAACAGCGCGAAGGTCATAAAGCCCAACGCAATGATGTCGCGAGATTTTAACTGATGGGTCATAAATTCATTACTGCCTGTGGATGTGGTGTTGTAAAAACGGATAAATACCGCGCCTTCCCTTAGGGGATGATACAGCGGCCATTGTCAGTAAACTCAGCGGGATATGCTCCCAAAGCGGCGTGGAAAAGAATTGTTTTTTGAATTACCACGCAAAAACAGTCTGTCTGCGACTGTAGGGGGGCAATTTAAACGCTTATAACGTTTTAAAGCAAGGAGGGATCGTAAAAGCAGATGATTATGCTAACTCTATTTTCATAGTCAGAATGATTGACCTGACTGATGGAAAACATGTGGCTTATCATGCGAACAAAAAAGCAGCGAACGTTCGTTAATTACGCAAAACGAAATTGCCTGCAAATGAAAATGACCAGCCGAAGCTGGTCATTGGCAACTAATGCTGACAGGGCAGGAACTAGGGCTCATTTTTGGCAATTAAACGTTCCGGCAGCAAGAAGCTAAAACGCGTCCCTTTGCCCAGCGTGCTTTCAATTTCAAGACGGCTGTCGTGATGACTGATCGCGTGTTTAACAATCGCCAGCCCCAAACCGCTGCCGCCGGTTTGCCGCGATCGTGCCTTATCAACGCGGTAGAAACGTTCGGTCAGGCGCGGAATATGCTCCGGAGAAATTCCCGGCCCGTTATCCTCGACGCTAAACAACGCGCCGTGGGATGCCCGCTGCCAGCTCACGGTGATTTCCGTTCCCGCCGGGGTATGATTGACCGCGTTATACACCAGGTTGGAAATCGCGCTACGCAGTTGTTCTTCATTCCCCAACACTTTCAGCGACTCATCGACGGAAAAATGCAGAACATGCTTCTGCTGACTCAGGGTTTGCGCCTCGCGCTCCACCACCCGCAGCATCATCGGCACATCGATTCTATCGTTCATCGCCAGTACCGGAGCGGCCTCTATCCGTGACAGCGTCAGTAGTTGTTTCACCAGGCCTTCCATACGCTGGGTTTGCTCGCGCATGGTGTGTAACGCTTTCTCGCGCGTGCCCCCTTCCAGTATCTGTTCCTGCATCATCTCCAGATACCCCTGCAACACCGTTAGTGGGGTTCGCAGTTCGTGGCTGACGTTAGCAAAGAAGTTACGTCGCGCCCCTTCGAGCTGATGCATCTGCGTAACATCGCGCGCCACCATCAGCAGCTGTTTGTCGCTGTAGGGCATCACGCGAATTTCCAGATGGCGGGCGTTATTCAACACCAGATTCAAAGGCTTCGAGAAATCACGATATTTCAGGTAGTTGGCAAATTCCGGGTAGCGCAGCAGGTTAAGGATGTTCTGTCCGTTATCGTCCGGCCAGCGCAGATTAAGCGTCTGCTGGGCCAGGCCATTACACCAGAACATCACGCCATCTTCGGTAGTTAAAACCACGGCATCAGGGAGAGATTCTGCGCCGCTGCGAAAACGCTTTATAAGACTACCCAGCTCGCGGCGGCGCTTTTTATTACGCATCTGCATCTGATGCAGGCCGTACAGCAGCGGTTCCCAACTGCCGCTGCCCGGCGGTGGCGTCATGCTGCGGTCAACCCACAGCCACCACGACAGACGCATAAGATTCCAGAAATGCCAGATAAGAAGGCCCGTTACCGCCGCCAATAAAAACCACGGCAGATAACCAAAAAACGCCCCAAGGATCAGGGCCGGGATACAACATAAGAAAAGCTCAAGCGCCAGCCTTTTCCATGACAGCCGTTCCAGCACGGTTCACACTCCTGTCGAGATTCAGAAACGGGCGGAGAAACGATATCCCGTGCCGCGAACCGTTTGTACCATCCGGTCATGGCCGCTATGTTCCAGCGCTTTACGCAGGCGGCGAATATGCACATCCACCGTTCTGTCTTCTACATATACGTTAGTTCCCCAAACGTGGTTGAGCAGCTGTTCGCGGCTATAAACACGCTCCGGGTGGGTCATAAAGAAGTGTAATAATTTAAACTCGGTCGGCCCCATATCCAGCGGGTTTTCACCGGTCATGACGCGATGTGAAGAAGGATCGAGGCTCAGCCCCTGCATTTCAATCACCTCTTCCACCGCCATCGGCGAAATGCGCCGCATCACGGCTTTAATTCGCGCCACCAGCTCTTTCGGCGAGAATGGCTTGGTGATGTAATCATCCGCGCCGGTTTCCAGGCCGCGAACGCGATCTTCCTCTTCACCACGGGCGGTTAACATCACCACCGGAATCTCGCGGGTCATCGCTTCGCGCTTGAGCTGTTTAATAAACTGTAAACCTGAACCACCCGGTAGCATCCAGTCGAGCAGGATCAAATCAGGCCAGGGTTCATTGAGTTGATTGACCGCGCTGTCAAAATCTTCCGCCTCGATGGGCTGAAAGCCGTTTTGCTCCAGAACAAAGCAGACCATTTCGCGGATTGGAGCTTCATCTTCAACGACCAGAATTCTTCTCGCCATTATTTACCCTGTATTTTTTAGCCATCAGTATAGAAGTGCGCGGCCATTATGCGTCAGATTTATGACAGATTTATGAAAAAAATGACGGGCAGATGAACAAGGGATTTTGAATTGTGACACGGACTTAACTCACCGGAGTGCAGTGTTATACCCGTCATACTTCAAGTTGCTTGTGCGTTGGCTGCAGATTACTCGGCCCATCCATGGGCCTCGCCCTGGCGGGCCGCCGTTACACGGCGTTCAAATCTGCTCCCGGCAGATTTGTCACTCACCCCAGTCACTTACTCATGTAAGCTCCTGGGTACTCGCTCTCTTGCCGCCTTCCTGCAACTCGAATTATTTAGGGTATATAATGCCGCTTACGCTTTTTTCGCTACGGGACCACTATGCGCATCCTTCACACTTCTGACTGGCACCTTGGGCAAAATTTTTACAGCAAAAGCCGCGCCGCTGAGCATCAGGCGTTTCTCGATTGGCTGCTGACCAGCGCCCAGGAGCATGAGGTTGATGCCATTATTGTCGCGGGCGATATTTTTGATACCGGCTCCCCGCCAAGCTACGCGCGTGAGCTGTATAACCGGTTTGTCGTTCAGCTACAGCAGACCGGCTGCCAACTGGTAGTACTGGCGGGAAACCACGATTCAGTGGCGACCCTCAATGAATCGCGGGATATTCTCGCCTTCCTGAAAACCACGGTAGTCGCCAATGCCGGTCACGCTCCTTTTGTTCTGCCCTTGCGTGATGGTTCAGCGGGGGCGATTTTTTGCCCTGTGCCGTTCCTGCGCCCGCGCGAGCTGGTCACCAGCCAGGCCGGTCACTCCAGCGGTGAAAAGCAGAAGCAGCTCCTCACCGCCATCAGCGACTACTACCAGCAGCAGTATCAGCAGGCCTGCGAACTGCGCGGCGACCGGCCGCTGCCGATTATCGCCAGCGGTCATTTGACCACCGTCGGCGCCAGCAAAAGCGACGCGGTTCGCGAAATCTATATCGGCACACTCGACGCCTTCCCGGCAAGCCACTTTCCTCCTGCCAATTACATCGCGCTTGGCCATATTCACCGGGCGCAAGTGGTGGGCGGCTGCGAGCATATTCGCTACAGCGGATCGCCCATCCCGCTGAGCTTTGACGAAACCGGGAAAAACAAAAGCGTCAACCTGGTGACCTTCACCAACGGATGCCTAACAGACGTCACGCCGCTCATCGTCCCCATTACCCAGCCGCTGGCGGTATTAAAGGGCGATTTCGCCAGCATCAGCGAGCAGTTGAATCAGTGGCAAGATAATAGCCAGCAACCCGCCGTCTGGCTGGATATTGAGATCACCAGCGACGAGTATTTGCATGATATTCAACGTAAAATTCAGGTGCAGACCGAAACGCTACCGGTAGAAGTGCTGCTGGTGCGCCGCAGTCGCGCCCAGCGCGAGCGCATTCTGGCGGGCGAGCGCCGGGAAACGCTCAGCGAACTGCAGGTCGAAGATGTGTTTGCCCGTCGCCTGGCGCTGGAAACCCTGGAAGAGTCGCAGCAACAGCGCCTGGAGCAGCTGTTTAACGAGACGCTGCATAGCCTGAACGATGAGGATCGTCTGTGAAAATCCTGAGCTTACGTCTGAAAAACCTCAACTCGCTAAAAGGCGAGTGGAAAATCGATTTCACCGCCGAGCCGTTCGCCAGCAACGGGCTGTTTGCCATTACCGGGCCGACCGGTGCCGGAAAAACCACCCTGCTCGACGCCATCTGTCTCGCGCTGTATCACGAAACCCCGCGCCTGAGCAGCGTGTCACAATCACAAAACGATCTGATGACCCGCGACACCGCCGAATGTCTGGCAGAAGTGGAGTTCGAGGTCAAAGGCATCGCCTACCGCGCCTTCTGGAGCCAGAATCGGGCGAGAAACCAGCCGGATGGTAATCTACAGGCCCCGCGCGTCGAACTGGCGCGCTGCGACGACGGCAAAATCCTCGCCGATAAAGTCAAAGATAAGCTGGAAATGACCGCCACCCTCACCGGGCTGGATTATGGTCGCTTCACCCGTTCGATGCTGCTGTCGCAGGGGCAGTTCGCCGCCTTCCTCAACGCCAAACCCAAAGAGCGCGCCGAGCTGCTGGAAGAGCTAACCGGCACCGAAATTTACGGCCAGATTTCAGCACAGGTTTTTGAAAAACATAAGCTTGCCCGCATCGAGCTGGAAAAACTTCAGGCCCAGGCTTCCGGCGTCCTGCTGCTGAGTGACGAGCAGCAACAAGCGCTCCAGCAAAGTTTGCAAGTACTTACCGATGAGGAAAAACAGCAGGTTAGCGAGCAAACCAGCCTGCAAAACGCCCGCCAATGGCTGATGCGTCGTGAAGAGCTGACGACAGAAAATCTGAAGGCCCAGGCCACGCTGCGCGAGGCGCAGTCTGCGCTCGAACAGGCGCAGCCGCAGCTGACCGCACTGCTCAATGCGCAGCCCGCCGAACACTTGCGCCCGCATTGGACACGCCAGCAGGAACAAGCCGCCGCGCTGGCGCAAACCCGCCACCAGAGAGAAGAAGTAAATACTCGCTTACATGAACGGCTACGGCTGCGGGCAGGCATTCGCCTCGCCGCCCAGCAGCAGTCCGAACGCCTGCGCGCCCACCAGCACACGCTATCCGCATGGCTAAAAGAGCACGACCGCTATCAGCAGTGGGGAAATGCGCTGGCGGGCTGGCGGGCAGCGTTTCAACAGCAGGCCCGCGATGCGCAGCAGCAATCCACCCTGCAACAGCGCCTGACGGAAACGACCCGCAGGCTGGCTGAACTCCCTTCCGCCACGCTAACGCTGGATGCCGAACAAGTGGCCCTCGAGTTGACGCAGCACGCAAAGGCCCGGCCTCTGCGTCAGCAGCTTTCTTCTCTCTATAGCCAGCTACAGCCGCTCAGCCAACGGTTATTACAGCTAAATGCCGCCGAACAGGCCAGCAAACAGGAACAGGAAAAGCTAGAAGCGACTCTGGCCCAGCGCCGACAGGCCTATAAAGAGAAGAATCAGCAGTTCAGCGATGTGAAAGCCCTGTGTGAAATGGAGGCGCGGATTGCCGGACTTGAGGCCGATCGCGCCCGTCTCCAGCCCGGCTCGCCGTGCCCGCTCTGCGGTTCCGAACAGCATCCGGCTATCGCCGAGTATCAGGCGCTGGTTCCCGGCGTTAACCAGGCGCGTCGTGATACGCTAGAGCGCGAAGTTAAACAGCTAGCAGAGGCCGGGGCACAGCTTCGCGGCGAGCTGGATGCGCTGCTTAAACAGCAGCAAAAAGAGACCGCCGAGAAAACATCCCTTCTCCAACAGGAGCAAGCGCTCACATCACAATGGCAGGAGACGATCGCCGGATTAAATATCGACCTGAAGCCGAAGGATGATATTCCCGGCTGGCTGGATGCGCAGCAAGAGCATGAACAACGGCTATATCAACACCAACAACGCTTGAACTGGCAGGCCCAGCAGCATGAGTGCCAGCAGCAGCTGCAACAGCTTCAGCAAGAACAAGAGCAGCGCAGCGTCGCACTGGCGGCTGAGCTGAGCGCGTTTGCTCTGAGCTTACCCGCCCCAGACCAGGCCACGAACTGGTTAGCGCTGCGGGAAGAAGAGACACGCAGCTGGCAAAACAAACAGAACGAAGCCACGGCTATTCAGGAGCAGCTCCAGCAGTTGACGCCGCTACTGGAAGCACTACCGGAAACCGAGCAACAGGCCGAGCCCGCGCCGCTGGAAGGCTGGCGTCAGGTGCACGACGATTGCCTGGCGCTTCAGAGCCAGTGGCAAACGCTGGGGCAACAGGAAAATCAGCAGCAAACTCAGCTAACGGAGACCGAAAAACAGTTCAGCACCGCGCTGGCCGCCAGTCCGTTCTCCGACCAGCAGGCATTCCTTGCCGCACTGCTGGATGAAGAGACGCGCCAGCGCCTCGAACGGCTGAAGCAGACGCTGGAGAGCACGCTACAGCAGAATCAGGCGCTGGCGCTACGGGCCCGTGAAACGCTGGATAGCCACAGTCAGCAACCGCCAGCAGAAACGGACATCAGCCAGCCGCTTGAGCAAGTACAAGAAAAACTCCAGCAACTGGCATTGCGACTGCGCGAGAACAGTGCCCGTCAGGGCGAGATTCGCCAGCAACTGAAGCAGAATAGCGAAAACCAGCAGCGTCAGCAGGCGCTGCGTCAGGAGATGGAACGCGCGGCTCAGGAAGTGGAGGACTGGGCGTGGCTGAACTCGCTTATCGGCTCCAAAGAGGGCGATAAATTCCGTAAATTCGCCCAGGGGCTGACGCTGGATAATCTGGTGTGGCTGGCCAACCATCAGCTCAACCGCCTGCATGGTCGCTATCTGTTGCAACGTAAAGCCAGCGAAGCGCTGGAGCTGGAAGTGGTCGATACCTGGCAAGCGGATGCGGTGCGCGACACGCGAACCCTTTCCGGTGGCGAGAGCTTCCTCGTTAGCCTCGCGCTGGCGCTGGCGCTGTCCGACCTGGTGAGTCACAAAACGCGGATTGATTCGCTATTTCTTGATGAGGGATTCGGTACTCTGGATAGCGAAACCCTTGATACCGCGCTGGATGCGCTGGATGCGCTTAACGCCAGCGGCAAGGTCATCGGCGTGATTAGCCACGTCGAGGCGATGAAAGAGCGTATTCCGGTACAAATCAAGGTTAAGAAAATCAACGGACTGGGCTATAGCCGCCTGGATAAAACCTTCGCCGTCGACTAGTTCTCCCCCCATCAATATCCTCAAAAAAGGCCTCTTCCTTCGGGGAGAGGCCGCATTTTGCCGTTCGGCGCATTACATACAACCATTCCATTCACGATTAATCTTGATATTGCACGAATTTGCATGATAGTTTATCTTAAAGCTCAGTTATGATTGTTAATCATGTATTTCGTGCAAATTCGTGCATTAACAGTTTTGACTGACGGAAAGTGCCACAGGAAAGGAAACCTTCAACAGCACTCCCTTTCACGCATCAAGAAGGTCTTAAACATGAAAAGCTCTCTTATTTTGATCGCCGGCCCGGTACGCAGCGGCACCAATAATCGTCCGGAATTAATCGACGCTAACCTGAACAACATGGCGCAGGTTGCGCTAAGCGTTTACCAAAAAGGTCATATCCCCGTGGTCGGCGAATGGTTGGCTTTACCTGTTGCCAAAGCGGCAGGTTCAAAGGAAATTGGCGATCCGATTAGCGAGGAGTATCTCTATCCCGTCGCGCACCGTTTGATTAGCCGTTGTAACGCTATTTTGCGGATGCCGGGCGAATCCAAAGGGGCAGATCTGGATATTCAGGAAGGAGAAAAACTGGGGATCCCCATTTACTATGGTCTGGAAGAGATCCCAGATTGCTGACAGCATCATCCCTTTCCCATATTTGAATAGATAATGAATGAAATGGGGCGCAAATCGGCTTGAATTCCCCTTGCCGGAAGGGAATATTTTTGCGCCCACATATGCTCTCTGCTATTAACAGAGGTGATTACACTTATATCCTTCAAAGGCTATCAACTGCGTATTCTGAGCCTGTCAGGTAACTTTACCTATCTTATTTTGCCGGGCACAAAGAAAAAAAGGTGTCGAAACACCACGTAAATAGAGACCATTTTGACCAACGCGGTACATTCCCAAATTGAACCGATGACTATATATTTCCTCCATCAATGCATCAGGGGCTTTATCCGTCTCGGTTTTAATATCAACTCGATTGATCATGATGTCATATAGATTACCATTAAGCTCATCGCTCCAGCTAAACCATATTTTTCGATTGACCAGCCATAGTTCTTTATGGTCAGTTAGCGTGCCATAAAGATTCACAAACCCCTTACCATTTTCCATCATAAATAATGATGCCGTGATGTCCAGAGTCACTTTATTATCTTGTCTTTCAATGGTATGTAACACTTCAGCCTCACAGCGAATCCCCAAATCTGACGATGATCTGTCCATCACTACTAATACGACCGCCACTAAAACAACAATAACGACAAGGTAATATTTCATGCCCCCCTCCATGAAACTGTTTTACTATTTTCACAGCGAGTGTATTTCCCGTTACCTGCGCGCTGACACCAGGCAAAAAAAGTCATTATTCTCCGTTTCCCTGGTTCTTCATAATGGGTGATAAATACATCTCGTGGGTAGCCTTCACAGTTCAAGCTGATATTATCTTTATCCATAATTGATACAACTTCATGCTGACTCAATGGCGTATCCTGTACCGAATAAAAACGGCATTGAGAAAGAGTAAAAAGATAGCGTTCAGAAATTACCGGTAAAGATGAAGGCGGCAACCACCAGATAGCCGCCGCGATCGCTAACCCGCCGCAGCCAATAAAAAAAATTACCTGAGTTATTTTTCGCCAGTTTATAAGCGGTTTAACCTCAGGTTGAGTCTCGACATACTCAATCATCCCGGTGTTTGAGATAGGTTCTTCTTCGCTGGCGCTGACTATATTTTCTTCAACTTGTGCCTGAAAAACGATGCCCTTTTTTGGCAACGTCGTTATCAATACCGTTTGCGGCAGTAAAGAGGTAAGATTTCGACGCAATATGCTTAAATAATTATTCAGATTACTATTGGATGCCCGATAGCCATATTCTTCCCAAACGCGCACCAATAATTCTTCACGCGTGATCATAGTTCCGTTTGTTTTTATAAGCTCACTAAGCAATCGTGCCGATGGCGCGGGCAAGACAAGCGTATTTTCCTGCTCACCGTTAATAGATAACGCCATCGTTTCTTCGTCAAAATAAATACAGCCTTCAATAATGTATAATTTATTCATTGCTATTTACATCTACTTGCAGCATTGATCCGCCTGGAAAAACAACTACCGCAAATTTTTGCCCCAGTTTTATTTCCGATGGGTTAAAAACTCATTTTATCGAATATGGTATCAACAACAAAAGAATTAAATACCATAATTACCCATAAAAAACATAAATAACAGTACAAAAAACTATGTTTTTCGCTTTAATTCAATTAATAACACCAATAAAAAGTCTAATAACTAGAATAATAATCCAATATGAACGTAAGAGTACAAACAAAGTAATGGATAGAGTAAAAAACATTCGCCTACAACCAATATTCGATCTGCACAACGCACAGATCTTTGGTTATGAAGTGTTGTCCGAAATTTCTACGACAACTGATAATGAAGCGTGGTTTCACCATCAATCTGCCAATCAACTACTGGCTCTATACCAATGGCAACTACAGCAGCCGGAACTTTTATCGATAAAAGGCATGTTGTTTTTAAATCTACCTTTCGCCGCATTACAGCTTCCAGAAATCGAAAAGCAGCTTGCTGGGAAGCCTCGCAATACTATTATTGAAATGCAGGATCCTGAAATACTCCTGACAATGAATGCAGAGCAGGTTATGAAACTGCGCCAACAATTGGCAAAACTCAGCCGGGCAGGACTCTCTATTTGGCTTGATGATTATCATCCAAACTATAGCGCTGCACTTAATCAACTCAACTGGCATTTCGGTGGAGTGAAAATTGACCGCCATGCTTTTCAAATGCACCGCCATTCACCGGATATGCTCATTGAACTGGTTAACCGAGCTCGTCGCTATGGCAGCAATATATTGATTGAAGGGATAGAAACGGAAGACGATCTGTTCGCGGTACTGCAGTCATCTGCCGATTTAGCGCAGGGGTTCTTCTGGTCGGAACTACGAATCCCCGTCATTCATTGAAACCATCCCGACCAGCGCAACTGCTGGTCGGGACAAGAGATGCTAATCGTAATTAAACATCAGCTGCGCTGTTCCAAGCACACTGCCTGTTGATAGCACAGACCTATCGTAGACCTGATAGTAAGCAACGAGTCTTAGCGATGTGAGTGGAGAAACTTCCTGTCCTTCTGAATAGCGCATCAATTCGGTAGAGCCTGGCGCACTCCCGATCCCATTGGCAATGGCCACCTTTGTACCTCCAGGCAAACGCAAAGCAATCCCTACCCCTAACGCATCGCTGTCATCGTTCACCAGCACATAGCCAGTCTCGCCATCATCAATCAAATCATTACTCGCCAGCCATGCGGAGATATTACGAGTAACCTGAGTCCCCCCCTTAAGGTTGACGCATTCAACAGGGATACTAAACGCTCGCTCACCAGCCGTGTTTTTGACCTGAAGTTCATCAATTGAAATGGGGTTCAGAAGTACTGTTAAATCATGGGGTAAGTCACAGGTTGTCTCATTGGGTTCGAACTGAATGGACAACATTTCAAAAGCGATAAAGTGATCGGTATTCCATCCCGATGCTGGTGTGCTCTGTTGAACATACCCCATGACCTCGTCACCATAGGTATATTTATTCCCGGTAATCCCACCATATCCGTTATCTGCCCCACCATGACCGCTCATGACCACAGAAGGCAGATTAAATCTGCCGTTAACAACAGTAACAAATCGCCCTTCAACATCTTGTGGCCTTTCTTTGAGCAATTCAGCCGTCATGACATAGGTAGTTTGATAACGTGCAATACTGTAAACCCCCGGTAACCCGCGGATTTTTGTTTTCTCCGGCCCTGTGACTTTGACGTTAAATTTAATCCAGTCATAAGAGTCATTTCTGGAACTGGTAAATAATACATAAAATGGCCCATCACCAATCGCACTAAAAAAAAAGGCATTATCTGCTGTACCCAGGCAGTTCATTTTTCCTGTCCAACTGGTATTCCAGGTAAATGATACCTTGTTTTTATTCAGGAATGCCGTCGATAAGTTGAGCGATTTTAACGACTCCTGAACACGTTTTTTTTTAAAAACAAAACCGTAGGGATCGCAGGTGTTCACCACCACACCTTTATCCATATCCGCTCTGGCACCAGTAGCATATCCAGAAATTACTAACACCATTAACAACCATAACTTAGACATGAAACTAAACCTTTTTTGGTTTGCAAATATTGATATTCTTCTCTGTTGGCTGGGTGATAACACAACTATTAGCCCGTGTTTTATTTCCTATCTGAAGTTGAGCAGATAATGAATCGGCTTTTATGAAGGCCTGACTACCCTGAGCGACATAGCCCACCTCTTCTCCAGATTCGTTATAGACTGTTGTGCCAAAAGCCACGGGAGAATTATTTTCACGGCGTAATTTGAGAATAAATAGCTTACGGGTGTCCGTCTTATATTTTATCCACGAAATACTCCCCTCATAAGGGGCAAGGTGCGCCACATTACCGATAACGTCCACATCAGGATTTTCGCTGTTGGAAGTATCAAGCCAGTACTGATTCATACGGTAGGCAACCGCGCCAGAAACCAGCGCCTGACCACGACTGTTGGTCCTCTGAGCGCTATCACTATTGATCACCGCCCCTTCAATACCCGGCGCTTCAACGATGACAAAGTTATTCCCGGCATCCGGCCCGGCCAGCACTCCACCTCGCCATCCAAGTAACCCTCCGCTAGCTCCCACCGACAGTTGCCGGTAGTCACTGGAATTCGCAACCCCCGCATTCAAGCGCATCCAGGACGTTTTCCAGCCAGCATACAAGTCACTGGATATGCCGCTACCATCGCGGCTATGGGTCATATCAGCACTATAATCCACTTCATTGGCCGTACCGCTGAATCCAAGACTCGTTGAATCATAGTGACCATTATTTATGCGGGTACGAGAGTTGATACTGGCCGGGGTATCAAATATAGAGAACGGTACCGTCAGGGAAAAGGTCACGTTAGTTTCACTACGCATTTTATTTTGATCGGTGATTCCTGATGACCGGCTATATTCGCTACGCCCCAGAGATAAAATGTAGTTAACCTTTTGGAACCGATTGCTGTAGGTCAGGTTATATTGCCTGGTATCTTCGCGATAGTTTCTAAACCAGGCATCAAAAGCCAACCTTCCCGCATCCTCTCCTAGCGGCTGGCTAAGAGAGAGACTAAAGGCTTGTTTACTTCCCCTGGCAGTATCATATTGCGGTTGTTTATCACGATCAGCGAACTCTTGTAGCGTAGTGTAATCACGGGTACGGTAATACCAGGTTGCCAGCGCAATATTCGTTCTGGTGGGTAGATATTTACTCCATGCCAGAGAATATTTTTCACCATGATGGCTCTGCTCATCACGCCAGCGAGTTTGTTCCGCACTCGCGCTCACTGAACCCAACCATGGAAACGATATGGCACTACCCAGCATAATTGCATGGTAGCGCTCGCTAATGGTCAGGCCGTTAAACCAGGTGAGATAGTTATTTAACCCTTTCGTATAGTCCATTTGCCCAAACCAGGCGCGATCGCCTCCACTTGATGAGCGCAGTTTTCCCATATTGAAACGAAAATCCGCTGTGCCTGGGCGCAGCATTGATGACATCGTGGCAAAAGGAACGGTAAAACGCTCGGTCACACCGCCGCTATTTTGCACTTCAACCTTCAGGTCATCTCTTGACCCTGTCGGCATCAGATCGCGAATAGCAAACGGACCAGCCGGTACCGTCACCTGGTAAATGACTTTATTACCCTGCGAAATGCTGACCATGGCGTTTGATGTCGCATTGCCGCTAATCACTGGCATATAAACCTGATCTTTATCAGGAAGCATTTGCAGGTCTTTATTAAGCGTGACCCCTCGAAAAGCGAGAGTGTCAAAATAATCTGAAGAGGTGTACATATCCCCAGCACGCATGAGCATCGTTAGCGGAGCAATGGGCTTTTCAACATAGCGGCTAGAAGTAAACCACTGGGAATTATTACTGTTGTCGGTTTGCCATGATGAGTTATCAACCAAACGCCAGCCAAACAGATTCAGGCCACTACGCAAGCTCAGAAAAGCCGATCGTGACGTATCGCTTTGCGCCCCTTTATCACGCCCGCTATAACCATTAAAACTGTAGTTAGTATATATTCCATTAATACCTTTATCCCACAGTGCTGGCGCAACCCAATTTTTATCATTATACATGACATAAGCTTGGGGAATTTCCAGATCAAGGCGTAGTTCGCCTGTACGTAAAATGCTTTTACCACCATGCAAGATGTCATGAATAATAATATCATCGCTATCATCTTTAGCATCAAGGTGTTCGATACCGCTGATACCTAACAAAAAGACATCTCTTTTCTTCATTGTTATTTGATAGCTGTCAACTCCATTGACTTTTACCGAGTATTTACCTTTCCACTCGTCATCCACAAAGACATCAAGATCATAGCTGCCCGGTGAAATAACTGGTGCAACGCCGCCCCACTCCTGCTGTGAGGAGTCGCCGACAAGTAAACTACTATTAAAGGATTTTGCGTAACCGTAATATGGCCACAAGGCAAGGGTTATTGCATTCAGCAGTAATCCTTGCCTTATTTTACTGGCAATATTCATTTTCATATCAAGCTCTATTTTTGCATATTAAAGCGTGCTGGAAATTACTGCATAGTGCTTGCTACCAAAGTCATTCATACGCGCAATTCGATATTGAGAATTGCCACTTACCCCAGAAGGTAGCGCATAGCAGTTAAATGGAGCAATAAATGCGGTATCAGAAAGTAGATTAGCTTTTACGGTTTTTTTAATATCTCCGCCTTGCCAGGTTACCATTTCCATCAACGTAACATAATATGGGGACTTATTATTTAAACAGAATTTTCCGTCCTGATGACGTACAGAAAGATGCTGATCGATATCATCAGATTTCACTTTCAAATCGTTGGGCCGATAAAACAGCTTTACCCTGCTACGTAGCGCCACCTGCAGATAGTTAGCCTTATCCTCGCTCACTTCGGGTACAGGGGGAACATCCAGAACATTCAGCCAGAAAACAGATTCCCGGTCTTTCGGCAACAACGCCGCATCCCGCGACATTAACTTTAATATTTGCCCTTCATTCGTACCTATTTGCACCACCGCAGGCGCTACGGAGAACGGCACATCAATTTTTTCTGGTGAAACGCTCGGATTGCCGTCATCAATCCAGCTTTGTACCAGATGGGGTGTAGTGCTTTTATTCACTAACTGTACATTAACAACTTTTGTATCTTGCGGGTAAATCACTCGGGTGGAATTAATGACCACGCTGGCCGCTGCGGACCCCGAATAACAGAGAATAGCCAGTAGCGTAAAATAGCGTAACATTATCTCATTCACTCTATTCATTAAAAAAACGGGGGGGAAATCCCCCCGTGAGATATTATTCGTAATTAAACGTATAGGTCGCAGTGGTTACAATGCTACCGGTAGCAATGTTGTTACCGCCGTAGTTGTAGTAGTTAGCGAAGAAACTCACATCCGCGCCAGATTCATTACCTGCTACATCAGTTTTGATGCCGGTATCGACTGCTTTATCAAACTCGATGGTATTAGAGCCATCGGTAGTCAGAGCAATACCAACGCCTTCTGCAGTACCAGACGAATTCTTCAGATACAATTCATCATCAGATACGTGCGGGCTGGAGAAGGTGATTTTCAGTGCCGATGCATTCTCTTTCGAGCTCTTACAGCCGGAGACATGCATGGTGAATTTCTGCGCATTGTGAGTCACTACGCCTGGTTTAACCCCAACCTGCTCGGTCGTAACCGGAGACAGATCGACGGTAAAATCTGCGCCTTTATTAGTGGTCACATTACAAGTTGTATCAGTAACCATCCCACTGAAAGTAATCGTACCACCAGCAACACCAGCATCGGTCACAGCCATAGCCTGGCCAGCAGTCAGCAGCAGCGAAGCTGCAATTATACTTTGTTTTAACATCATAATATCCTGATTAATATAAAGATAATTTTCGTCCTGCTTGCGCATAGCTATCTCTCCATGAGCACTTTCTCTGCTCCATTCACTTTCGCTTGCAGAACGTGATTATCATCACACAACAGAAACCATGCCGACATCTAACTCCGAAAAATAGCGAAAACATAGATTATTTATCTATTATATTTATTTAAATTAGATTTTAATTTCATTAAATGGATTTTATATCTAAGGGCGACCTTAAAAAATCATCAGCAAATCAGTTGGTTGATCCGCTACACCTGAATAATTCTGGAAAGCGTCTGATGATGAGACACACAGGAAGGCAAATTATTGAGATATGAGGCGAAAGGATAAGGGACGAGAGGGTGAAAATGGACAGATGCTACTGGTGGTCGCTTACCCCTTCCTTTTTGGAAGGGGTAATTCTATTACAGCGGCCACAGCCAGGCCGCGCCGCGCACGCCGCTGGAATCACCGTGCATCGCCTGGCGAATCGGCGTCTCGCACTCGCCGCCGAAGACCCAGAGTTTCAGCAGATTCGGCAGCGTTTGATACAACCGTTCGATATTGCTCATCCCCCCGCCCAGCACAATGACGTCCGGGTCGAGAATATTCACCACGTGAGCCAACGACTTCGCCAGCCGCATTTCATAGCGGCTCAGCGCCAGTTCAGCCAGCGGATCCTGCTCATCGACGCGCAGCATAATCTCGCGGCCTTTCAGCGGATTACCGCTCAGCCGCTGATAATCGGTCGCAAAGCCGGTGCCGGAAATAAAGGTTTCGATACAGCCTTGCTTGCCGCAGTAGCACGGCACTTGCGCGCGATAGCGCAATTCGTCTTCATCCATCCACGGCAGCGGATTATGCCCCCACTCGCCCGCCGTACCGTTACCACCAATATGGGCACGCCCATTTAGCGCCACGCCGGAACCGCAGCCGGTACCGATAATCACCGCAAATACCGTTTGCGCCCCAGCCGCCGCGCCGTCTACGGCTTCCGATACCGCCAGGCAGTTGGCATCATTCGCCAGACGCACTTCGCGATTCAGGCGCTGACTGAGATCTTTATCAAACGGCTGGCCGTTGAGCCAGGTCGAGTTGGCATTTTTGACCACGCCGGTATAGGGCGAAATCGAGCCGGGGATCCCCATACCGACCGTGCCGCGCTGCCCCGTACCCCGCTCAGCCATCTCCACCAGCGAGGCAATCGTCTCGATAGTCTGATGATAATCATCCCTTGGCGTAGGCAGGCGATGGCGAAATAGTTGCTCTCCCCGGTCGCTCAACGCGATGACTTCCGTTTTGGTCCCGCCTAAATCAATCCCAATGCGCACTGTAAATTCCTCTCCCCGATTAACAATGCAAGCATAGCGACAATTCGCTATCATGCCCGCTGGATTTAACGACAAAGCCGTGGAAATTATCATGCTGTGGTTCAAAAATTTAATGGTTTATCGTCTCAGCCGCGACATTTCCTTGCGTGCCGAGGAGATGGAAAAACAGCTGGCCGAGCTGACATTTACCCCGTGTGGCAGCCAGGATATGGCCAAAACTGGTTGGGTTTCGCCGATGGGCTCGCACAGCGATGCGCTGACGCATACGGCAAATGGCCAGATAGTTATCTGCGCACGTAAAGAAGAAAAGATCCTGCCGTCGCCGGTGATCAAACAGGCGCTGGAAGCGAAGATCTTTAAGCTGGAAGCCGAACAGGGCCGCAAGCTAAAGAAAACCGAGAAAGACTCGCTGAAAGACGAAGTGCTGCACTCTCTGCTGCCGCGCGCTTTCAGCCGTTTCAGCCAGACCATGATGTGGATCGATACCGTCAACGGGTTGATCATGGTGGACTGCGCCAGCGCCAAAAAAGCAGAAGATACGCTGGCGCTGCTGCGTAAAACCCTGGGCTCGCTGCCGGTCGTCCCGCTGGCGCTGGAAAACCCGATCGAGCTGACGCTCACCGAGTGGGTTCGTTCCGGTACCGTGGCTCAGGGCTTCCAGTTGCTGGATGAAGCCGAGCTGAAAGCAATGCTGGAAGATGGCGGCGTGATCCGCGCGAAGAAACAGGATCTGGTCAGCGACGAAATTGCCGTGCACATTGAAGCCGGCAAAGTGGTTACCAAGCTGGCTCTCGACTGGCAGCAGCGTATTCAGTTCCTGATGTGCGATGATGGTTCGATTAAACGCCTGAAGTTCTGTGATGAGTTGCGCGATCAGAATGAAGATATCGACCGGGAAGATTTCGCTCAGCGCTTTGACGCGGACTTTATTCTGATGACCGGCGAACTGGCCG
This sequence comes from Klebsiella sp. RHBSTW-00484, assembly GCF_013705725.1. NCBI lineage: Bacteria > Pseudomonadati > Pseudomonadota > Gammaproteobacteria > Enterobacterales > Enterobacteriaceae > Klebsiella > Klebsiella sp. RHBSTW-00484. Next base: position 4,789,587 of record NZ_CP055481.1, read on the forward strand.
CGCTAATTCAGAATCTGGTGGAAGGATTAGGCGGCGAAGCGCAGCGTTAATCTCACTCATTCCTTCCTGCCTGAGCAGGAAGGATATTTGTCTTACAGATAGCGGCACAGATAGGAAGTTGGCTCAGCCACCTGCAAATTAAACTCGCTATTCCCCGGAACGTTGAATACTTCACCGGCGGCATACACTTTCCACTCGGTCTCTCCCGGCAGAAGCACGTTCAGCGCGCCGCTAACCACGGTCATCTCTTCTGGCTGCGCGGTACCAAAGGTATATTCCCCTTCCGCCATCACGCCCACGCTCGCACGACCGGTACTGCTGCTGGTGAAGCCAATAGATTTTACTTTTCCGTCAAAGTATTCATTGCTTTGAAGCATAAACTCGCCCTTATGATCTGGTGTTGAAGGCACAATATAGGGGGCGCTCCTTGCCCCTGTCACGTAAAATTAACGCGTTACATCAGGTTAAACTAATAGTTCTGCCGCCAGTCGGGAAACCAGCACATTTGACAACAGAACCGGAATATCCAGCGCTTTTTGTAACACGTCACGATGCTGCTGGTGGTAGCACAGACAATCCAGCATCAGTACATCAGCCCCTTGCGCTATCAACTCCCTGGCCGCGGCCAGTAAATCATCTTTGCTACCGCTAACCGGATTGGAGATGGCATACAGCGGTGTATTTTCCAACACCTGCCATTTCTCCTGCTGTAGCGGCAAAATCTCTTCAACCGGAACAATTACCCCGACCTGGTGACCGTCAACAATGGATGCCACCAGCGGCGGGATGATCCTTTGCGGTTCGAGCAGGATCGCATTATTCGCCGCAAAGCCGCGAAAAGGATGGGTACTCATCAGTAAAATAAGATCGTAATTTTGTTTGTCGAGCATCGCGATAGCACTACGCAAATCCCGCTCTACCTTTTGCCGGGAGACCTGCGCAATTTGATTATCGCTCAGCAAGGTCAGTAACGTCTCTTCGCCGGATTCCACGGCATACTCCTGCATAACCTCTTCACGCGCCATTTTGCCAAGCAGGCTAATGTGGGTGATTTGATCTTCCCTGATATGCTCGGTTAAAAGCGGCAACATCTCCGCCACCGGTACTACCCCAATGGTCAAAATAGCCATCGATGCACTACTCATATCATGTACCTTTTCAGTACCGCTGTTTAAAAACAGGCTTCTATTAACAACATCTGCCCCATGGTGACTAAAAATCAACCGTCGAGAAGCGTAGCAGGTTAACGCCGCTATGGAATGTAAAGATTCCAGAAGCGTTAGAAACGCTCCTGAAAATCCGTAACTTAGGTAATCATTAGTACTGTTAATAGATTAAAAATGTGATATATGCCCGGTAACGGGCCTTTTCAGAGTGAATCCCGGACATTAATAGGGAAATTATGATTTGTCAGGATCTTCGTAGCGCTGTTTTGCATCTCGAGCTTCTTGTTCTGAGGGATGCTCGCTGATAAGCGAATTGGGCGTGGGATGATCAGCGCGTAGTTCATACCATGTCACCGATTGACCTTCCGGCCCTTTTTCAACAGCAACGATACGCGCTTCTCTTGGATATGGAGGTCTGGTCGGCATAACGCTTCCTTTTTCTACTTTAAGAATTTTAAAGTATAGGCGCTGCCGATCCGTTTACCGTAAGCAAAATCTTAACTGCTGTAGGTCTCCCCGCAAACCGTCGCCATAATCTGCTCAACCACTTCATCCGGTGATACGGTGGCATTAATAATATGATGCGCGGCAGCACGATACAGCGCTTCTCTCTGCGCCAACACCTCACCCACTTCATCACGGATGGGTTTCCCGGTCAGCGTCGGACGCTGCTCAGCTTTCGGATAGGCTTCCAGGCGGTCAATCAGTGCAGAAACCGAGGCTTCCAGATAAATCACTACGCCGTTCTCACGCATAAACTGACGATTGTATTCACTAAGAATAATGCCGCCACCAGTGGCGATAATCGTCGCCGGCTGCGCGACTCTTTCCAGAGCCTGAGTTTCCAGCGCGCGAAAACGTTCCCAGCCTTCCTGCTGGACGATAGCCGCGACCGTGCGCTGCTCATGTTCCTGCAGCTCATGGTCCGTGTCAGCGAACTGGAAACTGCGAACTTGCGCCAGCGCGTGACCGATGGTTGTTTTACCGCAGCCGCGAGGCCCGACAAGAAAAATTAGCTGTGCCATTACCGAAGACCCCTTGGTTCCGCGTTTTGCGGATATAAAGAAAGCGAAAAGAGAAACAATGGTACCGCAAACTTACTCAATGACATTCGTAAAATAAACGTTACACACCATCTACAAACCCTTTCACCTTAGTATTTGAAAGGACTTTACATGTAAACTTATCATTGCATTTGGTGTTATGCCAGCTTTACTTTCCCGCAAAAGTTATTTTTTGTTCGCAGTCTGGCGTAAACAGTAACACATTTCTGCATAGCTTTACGCGGCAACATATTTACAACATGAGTCGTTCAGAGAGACTCTGGCGCTCATTAATTAGTATGACTGAGGAATGTATTATGCAATCTGAAGAGCAACGCCTTATTGATGGACTGTTTTCCCGGCTGAAAGAGGCCGAGACCCGCAGCGCATCCCGCGATGCCAGCGCTGAAGAGCGGATTGCCCAGCACGTCAGCGAGCAGCCTTCCGCCCCCTACTATATGGCGCAAACTATCCTGATTCAGGAGGCGGCTATCAAACAGCTCAACGACCGCATTCAGGCGCTGGAAGGTCAGGTGACGCAGCTTCAGGCGGCGAAACCAAGCAGCGGCGGATTTCTCTCTGGGCTGTTTGGTGGCGCCCAGTCTCGCGGCTCCGACTCGATTCCTGGCGCAGAGCAATACGGCCGGCCGCAGGCTAACACGCAGCCGCAGTACGCCCAGCAGGCGCAAAACTATGCTCCTCAGGCGACGGCACGCAGCGGCGGGGGATTTATGGCAGGCGCGCTGCAAACGGCAGCAGGCGTTGCTGGCGGTGTGGTGCTCGGGAATATGCTGACGAATATGTTCAGCAGTTCGCACCCACAGGAGATCGTCAATATTATTGAAGATAAACCGCAGCCGGACCTTAGCCAGGCACAGGACACCAGCGCGGCAGACGATACCTTCCGCCAGGATGATGGACAGTTCCTTGCCGATAACAGTGCTTATAATTCCGATTTCGACGCCGGTTTTGGCGACGATAGCGATTTCGGCAGCGACGACGACAGCTGGGTTTAATTCTGCTGTCGTTTGACCTCTAACAGCCATTTCTCCAGCGCGGCGGCAAACTGTTGTCGGTCGCGCTGGGATAAACTATCCGGGCCGCCGGTCTGCACGCCGCTGGCCCGCATCGTTTCCATAAAATCACGCATCGTCAGACGCTCGCGAATAGTTGCCTCGCTATAACGCTCACCGCGCGGATTCAGCGCCGCGCCGCCCTTTTCCAGAACTTCAGCTGCCAGCGGGATATCTGCCGTAATAACCAGATCTCCCGGCTCGCATAAGCGTACGATTTCGTTATCCGCTACGTCAAAACCCTGGGCCACGCGCAGGGTGCGGATGAAACGCGACGGTGGAACGCGCAGCGGTTGATTAGCCACCAGCGTCGTTGAGATTTGCGCGCGCTCGGCGGCACGGAACAAAATATCTTTAATCACATTCGGACACGCGTCCGCATCAACCCAAATAGCCATTGCGGCTCCTGTCGACGAAAAAGAGAAGCCGTATTGTTACCTGCTTTTGCCTTTCGTGAAAGCGACAAGATGGTAAGCTAGAGAGCTAACGACAAAACAAAGGGGATTGGTGATGGAGAAGAAAATCGGCTTTATCGGTTGCGGCAATATGGGCAAGGCCATCCTGGGCGGCCTGATCGCCAGCGGACAGGTTCAGCCGGGACAAATCTGGGTCTACACCCCGTCGCCGGACAAAGTCGCGGCCCTGCACGACCAGTACGGCATTAATGCGGCACAAAGCGCGCAGGAAGTCGCCCAGGTGGCGGATATCGTTTTCGGCGCCGTAAAGCCGGGAGTGATGATCAAAGTGCTCAGCGACGTGGCCTCCAGCCTGAATAAAGACTCGCTGGTCGTTTCCATTGCCGCGGGCGTAACGCTAGACCAGCTGGCACGCGCGTTGGGCCATGACCGCAAAATAGTTCGCGCCATGCCCAACACGCCGTCTCTGGTCAATGCAGGCATGACCTCGGTCACGCCAAACGCACTGGTCAGCCCCGAAGAAACAGCCGAAATCCTGACTATCTTCCGCTGTTTTGGCCAGGCAGAGCTAATCGCCGAGCAGATGATTCACCCGGTAGTTGGCGTCAGCGGCTCCGCCCCAGCCTATGTCTTTATGTTTATCGAAGCGATGGCCGATGCCGCGGTACTCGGTGGAATGCCGCGCGCTCAGGCTTACAAATTTGCGGCACAGGCGGTGATGGGTTCCGCCAAAATGGTGCTCGAAAGCGGGGAGCATCCGGGTACGCTGAAAGATATGGTTTGCTCGCCTGGCGGCACCACAATCGAAGCCGTCCGCGTGCTGGAAGAGAAAGGTTTTCGCTCCGCCGTTATCGAAGCGATGGTCAAATGCATGGAAAAATCAGAGAAGCTGAGCCGCTCCTGATTTAAATGCCGAATAGCGGGTGAGGCTTTACTCACCCGTCAGGTTACCGACAAAGCGCCGACCTGCGGGAAATGCCCGGCGGCGCTACGCTTGCGCGGGCCTACAAAACCACACCGCGGTTTGATACTGCAAATATTTGTAGGCCGGGTAAGGCGACAACCGCCACCCGGCAGAAACGCGGGCACCAGGTTTAAAACAGCGTTGTCATCAGTGAAACGGGTGAGGTTTCCCTCACCCGCTTATTTCTTACACCTGTTTTTTCAGGCAGGCGCTCATAAATTTGCTGCGATCGTCCCCTTTCAGAGACTGCTGGGTCGCCTGAGCGTTGCACTCACGCATTTTTTGCTGCTGAGGCGTTAGCCCCTTGCCGTCCTGCGTGGTGGCATCTTTCTTCAGGCAGTTACTCATAAACGTCTTACGCTCATCCCCTTTCAACGACTTCGATGACGCCTCTTTATTACAGACGCTCATCTTCTGCTGCTGTGGGGTCAACTCTTTTTCCGCGGCACTCACCGCCGTCATAAATACCAAGCCAAAAAGTAGGGTCACAAGTAATGTTATTTTCATCGCACCATCCTTCTATGAGTGGATCTCTGTAAGTCTGGTCGCTGATGAAGAAAAAACCAGCCGGTAACGAAAATTCGCTACCGGCGGCGGGCTATTTCAGATTTAGCGCGGCTTTCATGGTGTAGAACAGATCGGTCTGATCGGTTAAACCGACCACGTTAGCGGCGTGCGGGCCATAGGCGGCGATACGCAGCTGGGTGCCAGTATGCTCCATCGATTCTTCTTCGGAGTTACCATAGCTCATCACCATCACCGCACCATCTTTGGTGTTCAGCGCCTGCGTCAGACCCGGAGCTTTGGTGTCTGCCGGAATAATCTGGCTGGAGTGTGCGTGGTCGGCGGTAACGATGACCAGGGTATTGCCATCTTTTTTGGCGAATTCCAGCGCCTTCTGCACCGCTTCGTCCAGATCGACGGTTTCACCAATCTGACCGCACGGATTCGCCGCGTGGTCCTGTTTATCAATAGACGCGCCTTCCACCTGCAGGAAGAAGCCTTTTTCATTGCTGCTCAGCAGGTCGATAGCTTTTTCCGTCATCTGGGCCAGCGTCGGCACCGAGGCATCACGTTTCGGGTTCGGAGTACAGGTCACCGCGGCTTTGTCGATATTGCCATGATAAGAGGCTTTCGGCCCCTCCCAGCGTACCGGCATATTGCCCTGAGAGAAGAGCCCCAACAGCGGCTTGTCCTGGCTCGCCTGGTTGATAGCGCTCAAAGAGCTGGCATCGGTTACAATCTGGTAGCCACGAGCGATTGCCTGATCGTGCAGCGTTTTACCCTGCCACTCGCCGGCAGTCGCGCTCTCAGCGAAGGTTTTCGCCCCGCCTCCCAGCGTCACGTCGGCGCGGGCATTCAGCAGTTGTTCGGTAATAGAACCTTTACCGCCCTTTTCCAGCGCGTTGCTGGCGCATTTTTCGCTGGTCACGCTTGGGCCATAGCATTTACGCGAAGTGACGTGGGCCACCAGCGCTGCCGGGGTCGCATCCTGTAGCTCCGCCGTTGAGACGTTACCGGTCGCTAAACCTGCCGCTTTTGCCAGCTCAAGGATGGTCTGATGATCTTTTTCATGGATATCTACACCCAGCGCGCCGTTGTAGCTTTTGACACCGGTGGTCCAGGCCGTTGCGGAAGCGGCGGAGTCGGTAACATAATCCGGCTTGCCGGTTTTCTTATCCAGAGAATAATGAGTGTACTGGCCGGTCAGCGGCAGCGCGTCAATACCTTTAAAGAAACCGCCCGCCCCTTCAGCATAATTTCGCGCGGCGGTAATTTCAGAATCACCCATCCCGTCGCCAATCAGCAAAATAATGTTTTTGGCCGGCTTGTTGATTAACGAAGCACGCAGCGCCTCGGTCTGATCGCCGCTTAAACGACGCGCTCCGCCCGGCGTGGTGATATCGCCCTGAGCGGCACGATTTTCCAGAACCGGTGCGGGTGTCGTTTCAGCATGAATAATCGGGGAGCCCAGCAGAGGTATCAGGGCAATAAACAGGGCGCTTAATTTCACTTTTATCGTCTCCATGTAAAAAATACTTTAAAAAAACAAAACGAGGGAGACTGTATAAAAGCGATGTGACAGTAAAATGACAGCATCCATATCTTGTCACAGAGACTAACTACGAGGATGCTGTAACAGCTTCTTTATATATTGCTGCAATAGCTGGGTGTCACGATCATCGACCAGCGGACCAGGGCTTGCCTGCTCGATGGCCTGCTCAATATCGTTGATTAATGCCTGCTGGGCATCCTGCGCCATATGGCGCAACAGCGCGGTGACGACCACTTCCAGCGCCTCAACCTGGGCCGTTAATTCCTTTGCTTCCTCTTCCTTCTGTGCCAGTTTCACCAGTAGCTCAGCAATGAGATTCTTCACAATGCGTTATCCTTAATGTGAGGTCCGTAGGCTGCTATTTATGTCATACATTAGCCATCGGACACCAGTATTATTTTAAAAATAACATCTCTTTCCATCCCATATTAAGCGAAACGTTTTTCTCATTGCTTATTCAGACTATGGAATATACTCAATAGCAATTAATAAGCCTCATAACCAAATTCATCAACATAAGAATAAAATGGAATATTGCTATTCCATCGATAACTATAACGTATCACCATAATATATCTGGTAGGCCAGATTAACGCTGTCCGGTGCGTCTTTACCTGCCAATCGGGCAATCAGTATTTCACTTGCTGTTTTACCGATGTCATAACGTGGGGTAATGACGCTGGCTATTTTCTGTAAACGTGCGCGACCAATTTCCAACCCATGAAAACCGGCTATGGCTATCTCTTTTGGTACCGCTTTGCCCTGTGACTGACATTCCAGCAATACCCCCACCGCCAGATCGTCATTGGTACAAAAAATGGCGTCGATATCCGGGCGCGACTGCTGCGTTTGCAGGAACATCTGCCGGCCAAGGGCGACCGAGGAGATGGTGCGCGGAGCCATGTGATACGCCTTCAGACCATGAACCTCCAGCGCCAGCTCGGTGCCGCGAAAACGACTGAGATCGCGAGGGTCGTCCATCGAACCAAAAAAGGCAATTGACCGTTTGCCGCTTTCGAGAAAGGCGTTAGTCATATCCCACGCCGCCTTTTCGTTATCGAACCCCACCTGAATATCAAGCTGCTGGCCGCCGAAATCCATCAGTTCCGCAACCGGAATACCGCTGGCGCGTACATATTGAATCATGCGATCGCTATGCTGCTTGCCGGTCAGGATCAGGCCATCAATATTATAGGAGAGCAAATTGAGCACTTCGCGCTCTTCGCGCTGCGGGTCATATTCGTAGTTGGCGATCAGGGTCTGGTACTGATGCGCGGAGGTTACCGATTCAATACCGGCCAACACATCGGCGAAAATCTGATTGCGAAAAGAGGGGATCAGCACGCCTATCGTTTTACTGCGCGCGTTAAGCAGAATTTCCGGCGCCCGATTAGGGATATAGTTATTCTCTTCCATGACCTTTGAAATCAGCTCACGGCTGCGCTGAGAAACCTGGCCGGGGTCGCGTAAATAACGGCTCACCGTCATCTTATTCAGCCCTGCCAGGTTGGCGATATCCTGCAATGTCATCCGGTTGTTTTTCATCGGGTTCTCTGCGATAAACGACTTATGTACTCGCAGAGAACCTTACCACAGCAGCTACGGTTTATGTTAACCCGCGACCTTTTTTGCCGTGACCGATGACGAGGAAGGTTCGTTATTGGCATGCACGTTGTACATCAGCACCACCGAAGCCAACAGCGCGATCGCCATAAAGGTGTAAGAAACGCCAGGCCCGCCCATAATCCCATTCAAATAACCTACCAGCCACGCGCCGAGGAAAGCACCGAGAGCACCGAAGCTGTTAATCAAGCCCATCGACACGCCGGAGACGTTACGCGGCAGCAGTTCCGGGATCAGCGCGAAGAAAGGACCGTAAGGCGCATACATACAGGCAGCAGCGATCACCAGCAGCGCATAGGAGAACCAGAACGCCTGATCACCCACCATCCAGGAACCAAAGAAGGCGATAGCGGCAATCAGCAGCAACGGCCAAATAAACAGCTTACGATTCTGGAACTTATCTGACAGCCAGGAGACCGTCAGCATCAGACAGATCGCCGCCAGATATGGCACCGCCGCCAGCCAACCTACCGCCACAATATCCATCTGCGCGGCGTTTTTCAGAATCGACGGCATCCACATCATGAAACCGTATACGCCAATACTCCACAACGCATGCACGGCGCACAGCATAATCACGTTGCGCGAGCGCAGCGCTTCGCCATAGTTACGTACCGGCTTGATATTGCTCTGTTCGCTATCCATCGCCTTCTGCAGGGTCTCTTTTTCCTGCTCATTCAGCCAGGAAACCTCAGAAGGTTTATCACGGACCAGGATCCACCAGCATACTGCCCACAACACCGCCGGAATACCTTCGATGATGAACATTTCACGCCAGCCCCAGGACTGAATCAGGTAGCCGGATACGATAGACATCCACAGCACGGTCACCGGGTTTCCGAGGATCAAGAAGGTATTGGCGCGCGAACGCTCGGTTTTGGTAAACCAGTTGCTGATGTAAATCAGCATCGCGGGCATCACCGCCGCCTCAACCACGCCAAGAGTAAAGCGAATCGCCATCAGCATCGGAATATTACTGACGAACCCGGTCGCCGCCGCGCAGAAGCCCCATAAAATAAGGCTAAAGAAAATCATTTTGCGCACGCTGCGTTTTACCGCATATATCGCACCGGGCACCTGGAAAAAGAAATAGCCGAGAAAAAAGAGTGCGCCAATCAGCGACGCGGTGCCTTTAGTAATGCCTAAATCACTTTCAATTCCCGCCGCAGCGGCAAAGCCATAATTCGCGCGGTCAAGGTAGGCCAGACTATAGGTAATAAAAATAATCGGCATTAAATACCACCAGCGACGCGCTGGTAATTTCGCGAGCATTTGCATAAGCAATCCTCAGATAATGAATATCATCCACGAGTTTAATTATCTTTTCAGGCTCACGCTGTAAGTCTGCGCCTGAAAGTAACAAAACCTTATATACCCTAAATAATTCGAGTTGCAGGAAGGCGGCGACGCAGGGAGTCCCCAGGAGCTTACTCCAGTAAGTGACTGGGGTGAGCGAGGAAAGCCAACGCACTTGCAACTTGAAGTATGACGGGTATTTAAACGGCAGCAAGCATCCCGCCGTCCACAAACAACAAATGACCGTTAACGAAGTTTGCCGCAGGCGAAGCCAGATACACCGCCGCGCCAATCAACTCTTCCGGTTTTCCCCAGCGTGCTGCCGGGGTGCGCTGATATAGCCAGGCGGAAAACGCCTCGTCGTTCACCAGCGCGGTCGTCATTTCGGTGGCAAAATAGCCCGGCGCAATCCCGTTGACCTGGATATTATATTCCGCCAGCTCCACGCACATTCCGCGAGTCAGCATTTTAACTGCCCCTTTCGATGCGGCATACGGAGTAATGGTTTTGCGACCTAATTCACTTTGCATTGAACAAATATTAATTATTTTTCCCGCACGGCGCGTCATCATATATTTCGCCACCTGCTGCGAGACAAGGAAAACGCCTTTCTGGTTAACTTCAATAACCCGATCCCACTCCTCTTCGGGGAATTCAGTGAAAGGGTAGCGGCGCTGGATCCCGGCGTTATTAATTAAAATATCAATTGCACCGAATTCCTCTTCGATACGGGCGATGGCCTGCTCGACCTCCGCCGCCTGAGTCACGTCAAACGCATAACCTACTGCGCGGTGGCCCTGAGCCACCAACGCCTGCGCCGCCTGGTCTGCCCGCTCCTGAGTACGGTCGTTAATGATTATCTCTGCGCCATACTCTGCAAGGCCACCGGCCAGCAGATTGCCAATCCCCTGAGCAGAACCGGTGATGAGCGCACGTTTCCCTGATAAATCGAATAAATTTCTCATAAAACCTCTTTTTCAATAACTGTTACGCGTAACTGTATACGCGTAACAGTTACAAATAGAAGGGGGTAAGAGGTGAAAATGATCGTTTTGTGATCGGTGATGCATTTACAGATGAGGAAGATCAAAAACCGGCATTGACGTAGTGACGTCAATACCGGTCGAAGAGAAAGAAAGGGGTCAGGCGGCGGTACGGCGACTACGACGCAGCATGATAGCCAGCTGCCAGATATTGATCAGCACAATAATCGCCGTAGCGATAAATACCCAACGGAAACCCGCCATCGCCGATACCGATGCGCCAATCAGCGGGCCGACAACGTTACCGAGATACATAAACGACTGGTTATAACCAAAAATACGCCCAGTGACGCTATCGCTACAGTACTTCAGCAACAGAGTTTGTACCGCAGGCAACATCGCCCCATCGGCAAAACCGAGCAGAAAACGCAGAACCCCGAGCTGGAATGGCGTCGTGACGAACGACATGGCAAAGAACATCACCACCGCGCAGCACAGCGTCGCCAGCAGGATCCGCGAGGTGCCAATCCGGTCGCCAAGTTTGCCCAACTTCGGGGCGGAAATCAGCGCGGAGACGCCCGGTACGGCGGCGATCATCCCAGCCAGGAAGGCGATATTATTGCTGTCTGGTGCCATCGACTTGATAAACAAGGCAAGAATCGGGCCGATTGAGCCATTGCACAGCTGAATCACCAGGGTAGTGAAGAACAGGCTAATCACCAGCCCCGGATAGGGCAGCGAGGCAAACACCGCCTTACCGCTGAGCCTTTGTGCTTTACTAGCCTGTGGGCGAGCGCCCTCTTTAATCAGGAACAACGTGACCAGGAAGCTCACCGTCAGCAGCGCAGCGGTGATAATAAACACCGCCCGCAGGCCTACGTGGTCAGCAAGAAACCCACCGAGCAGCGGCCCACCGATAACCCCGCTGATTTGCGCCGTCGAAAGCGTACTCAGCGCCCAACCGCTGCGCTCGCGCGGGACCTGAGAAGCGACCAGCGCCATAGCGTTGGGAATATAACCAGAAGTCAGCCCCATCACCGCGCGCAGGATAAACAGCTGCCAGACGTTAGTGGCAAACGCCTGTAATAAAATAGCGATAGCCATACCGAGCGAGGCGCGCAGCAGCATCAGCTTGCGCCCTTTGCGGTCTGCCAGACTCCCCCACATCGGCGAAACAATCGCCGACACCAGGAAAGTGACGCTGAAGGTCAAACCAGACCACATGGATAAGGCTTCGTGCGAGGTGACGCCAAGCTGGGACACGTACAGCGGTAAAAAGGGGAGAATTTGGCTGATAGCCAGTCCGGTAAAAAAACAGCCAAACCAGACGGAGATAAGATTAACCTTCCAGGATTCCATAACTACGCGTATTCATTAATTTTTTGGAAATTATTAACTAGCTTAGCAATTTCCCTCCTGCGAGGTAGTACCAGAGGTGCGCTGGCGCAGAGTTTGGTGTTTTATGGCATCTGATTACGCTCAGGCAAACAATTTCATGGTGAAAAACCTTGTATGTAGCGCGATATGCTCAGAAACAGAAACGCTGGCCGCGCATCCCGAGGTGAAAATGATTAGCATGGGCCGCGTTATAGTCCGGCCCTAACGCGTTACCAAAATAACTGCATCCGTTGGTCAGCAGCGCTTGCAGCCAGGGGTGATACTGCGCATCGGGCCATCCCTTCAGCACGCTTATCCGTCGCCCATCGGTCAAGCGAAAACCGCTAATATCCAGCGCCTCCGCGGTGGCATGTTCGCTGCGCCGCGCGTTCTGGCGATGATAAATATTGCGACAGGCAAAGCTGCCAAAATGCTCGACCTGGCGCAGTTCGCTCGCCAGTAGCTGACGAGTCAGCGGTTTTGCCTGCTGCTCCATATATAGCGCGCTGCTCAGCGCCAGCGGACAGCTTGCAAGGAAGCTGCTGCTCAGCTTTATCGCACCAAAATCGCGTACCCGCACCACGTTTTGTAAAGGACACTCTCCCCCGCTATCGGCGACCGGCTGGCTGGTTATGATCTGCCTACGATTGGCCTCCTCTAGCAGGCCAGAGCACTGCTCGGGCGTCAATCGACGCAGCTTGTAGTGACTGATTAACCCGGGCGGATCTTCCAGGCGCAACGGCACCAGCGGATTATACTGCGGTGGAAGATAACGATATCCGTAATACCCGGCTGACAGCAGCGCTAACAGAGCGATAAGACCTTTTCCTTTCACGCCACCTCCCAATGCTTTACAAGGTGAATATTATGGCAGCCAGGCGGCTCTTTCACATGCTATGTTATGCGCTTTGATGTAATCAGGATGGAAGTTGAAATGGCTAAGATGAGGGTTGGGATCGTTTTTGGCGGTAAATCGGCAGAGCATGAAGTGTCGTTACAGTCAGCGAAAAATATCGTGGAAGCGATTGATAAAACGCGCTTCGACGTGGTTCTGTTAGGGATTGATAAGCAGGGAATTTGGCATATCAACGATGCCAGCAACTATCTGCTCAATCCTCAGGACCCTGCCCACATTGCCCTGCGTCCATCCGATGTTACGCTGGCGCAAATCCCGGGCCGTGATACCCAGCAGCTGATTAACGCCGATAGCGGTCAGCCGCTGGCGGCCATCGATGTGATCTTCCCGATTGTCCACGGTACCCTCGGGGAAGATGGCTCCCTGCAAGGCATGCTGCGGATGGCAAATTTGCCTTTCGTCGGCTCCGACGTCCTCGGTTCCGCCGCCTGCATGGACAAAGATGTCACCAAGCGTCTGCTGCGCGATGCCGGTCTGTCGATTGCACCGTTTATCACCCTCACTCGCGCCAACCGCAATCAGCTGAGCTTCGCCGATGTGCAGGCGAAGCTGGGCCTGCCGCTGTTCGTTAAACCGGCGAACCAGGGTTCCTCAGTAGGCGTCAGTAAGGTAAATAGCGAAGAGCAGTATCAGCAGGCCGTCGCGTTGGCCTTTGAATTTGACCATAAAGTGGTGGTTGAACAAGGGATTAAAGGCCGGGAGATCGAGTGCGCGGTATTGGGCAACGATAATCCGCAAGCCAGTACCTGCGGCGAAATCATCCTCAATAGCGAATTCTACGCCTACGACACCAAATACATTGACGATCAGGGCGCGAAGGTGGTGGTTCCGGCAGCCATCGACAGCGACGTGAACGATAAAATCCGCGATATCGCCGTTCGTGCTTACCAGACGCTGGGATGCAGCGGCATGGCGCGTGTTGATGTTTTCCTGACCGCCGATAACGACGTGGTGATTAACGAAATCAACACGCTGCCAGGCTTCACCAATATCAGCATGTATCCGAAACTGTGGCAGGCCAGCGGTCTGGATTACACCAGCCTGATTAGCCGCCTGATTGAGCTGGCGCTGGAGCGTCACGCCGCCGATCGCGCGCTGAAAACATCAATGAATTAATCAGAGATAGCGGTTAACTTTACCGGGCGGCGGCTAGCGCCTTGCCCGGCCTACGGGTTCACCGCCGTTTGCAGGGAATGTGCCGGGCCTGATACATCGGCGCTGCTGCTTCCCGGCTCGCGCTGCGCTTAGCCAGGCTACGGGTTCATTACCGTTTACGGGCCGGTAGGCCGGATAAGGCGTTTACGCCGCAATCCGGGAAACAACTCGCAACGCAGCTTCGGTTTATCTCCCCGGCTCACGCTTCCTCGACCGGACGACGGCGAATAATAAACCCGGCAATCCAGAAGCTAATCACCCACGTCACCAGCCCAACGGCGTATGAACGCCAGCCCTCGGTTTCAAAGCCCAGCAGCCCAACCACGCCATTCATAATAAAAATTAACCCCAGCGCAACCGCATAATAGTGCCAGTCGCGGCGAATTTTTTCAGTGAGCTTCATGACGACTCCGACAACAAAAAAAAGCATCTTCGCATAGCCGCCATCGCCGGTCTGTAGCCGAGTTGAGAATTGTCGCACATTGCGATATCGGTCTAAATTTCACAAATTTGTAGCAAACTCGCAAACCGGTGAAATCAGGAACATTCCTGGACGGAAATTACCAGCAATCTGATACTGAAATCCGATCCTCATTGCCAGAATAGCCTCTATACACATCATCCTTCAAACTGCCTCTTTGTTGGCTACGTCTTCTCACCCCAGTCACTTACTTGAGTAAGCTCCTGGGGATTCTCAGACTTGCCGCCTCGATGCATATTGAATGATTTTGTGTATATGTAGATCGCTGAAAAATTGGCAGGAAAGCGAAGTACGGAGGTAGATATGGCAGAGTTCACCTTTGCAAAGACCACCAACGGCAGCAAAAAGAGGAGGTCTATCACCAGCAGCAACATCGCTTACGCCCTGTTTGTGCTGTTTTGCTTCTGGGCCGGCGCGCAGATGCTGAGCATGCTGATACACACTCCCGGCGTTTTTGAGCATTTAATTCAAATGCAGGACAGCAGCCGTCCCAGGGTCGAAATAGGCCTGGTGGTCGGGACCCTGTTTGGCCTGGTCCCTTTTCTATTGGGCTGTATATTGATTGGAATATTGGGGATAGCTTCTCGCTGGCGCAGCCAGCACTAGCGGCGTGCCATACAGCTGGCCCGTCGATCATCCACCCGTTTGGCAAACCAGGCGGTAGTCAGATTACGGGTGATTTTCGGACTCTCAAGCTGGATCCCCGGCAATACTTCTCGCGGCAGCGCTTTACCGGCTTTCTTATCGGCAATACGAAACACCTTCTTGTAGAGATCGCTCTCCTCAAACGCCAGCGTATCGCCCTTCTTCAGTTGACGATGAATATCGTCATCGCTCATCGCCAGCTGTGAGGATAAACGGCGCACCGCCAGCTCGGTGGTTCCGGCTTCGTCGCTATCGTAGCGAATCAAATCGCCATCCAGCGCCAGCTTCACGCCCGTCGCCTTAGCCACCGCATTCTGGAAAGCGGCGTTACGGCTGGCGTACCATCCGGCGTTAAAATCGGCAAAACGATACAGCGGCACGCTATAGTTTGCTGGATAGTTCAGCAGATGATAGGTGCCAAACCACAGGCCGCCGCGCAGGCTGAATACTTCCTGACGCACGGTGCCGTCCATTTTCCACGGATAGCCGTCGGTATGCTGCTGGGCGAAGGCGATGCTGACCTGCATCGGACCGCCTGTATGCACCGGATTCAGCGAGCCAAACAGCTTCTGCCCCATTGGCACCATGCCGATAAAATCATCGAAAATCGCGCTCAGCTGCTTTTCCGTTTTGACGTTATCCAGGCGTTCGCTATAGCTTTTGCCGTTAGGCGAATTGATTTTCAACGCGGTGTGGACCAGAAACAGCGGAATATGCATTTTCTCCGCCCGGCGGTCTATCTCCTGCCAGGCAATTTTGCTCAGCCCAGGCACCGCAGGATCCGCCTGATAGTTGGACTCCTGCTGCGCTACCGCCAGCACCGAACAGACATTCTCTTCCGTCGGCGCCAGCTTCTGGCTTTCAAACGTTTTGGCGATGGCCTGCGCCCAGGCCTCGCGGTCTTTCACGCTGGAAGGCATTTTTTGCCGTACCACGGCGGCAACATCAATCGGCTTTTCCCCCTCTTTCAGCACCGGTTCCGGTTTACTGGAACAGGCGCTAAGCACCATACCTGCCAGTAGCGTCAGGGAGAGTGAAACAAAACGAGATGAGGCTGCTGCCATATTTCTTCCTTGCGATCGTTAACTTAATGTTGTGGTCACTTCCTGCAGCTCTTTGCCATCCAGCTCGCGCTCAAAGCTGCGCAGACGTTTGTAGATGGACATCAGCTCCACCAGCGTCGTCCAGGAGCTAATAAGATACTGGAACGACCCGCGAACCTGGCTAAAGACGTTGGTTATCTGCGTCATCAGGCCCAGCGTAATCGTACCGGCAACAATCGACGGAAACAGCAGGAACAAACCGAAAACGTTATCCACTTGCAGGTAAAGAATACGAGCGATATTGAAATACATGTAGTGGAAATAGAGACGGAAATAGTTGCGGCGTACGGCGCTGAACAGCTCACGAACGGTCGGCGGCGTCGCGCGGTTGGCATCATCCTCGCCATAAACCAGCTCTTTACGGTAGGCCGCTTCAACGCGCTGGTTTTTAAACTCCAGCCCCGGCAGCTTAATCCCCACCACCGCCAGCAGGCCGGTTCCCATTAACGACCACACAATCGCGGCAATCACCAGGCCGTACGGCAGATGACCAACAATCGGCAAGTCCGGCACGTGCGCGGAGAGCGTCACCAGCACCGGCAGGAAGGCGATAAGCGTCATCACCGCGTTAAGGAAGCTGACTCCCATGCTTTCTAACGTTGAAGCAAAGCGCATAGTGTCTTCCTGCACACGCTGCGCGGCGCCTTCGATATGACGCAAATGCTGCCAGTGCGCCATATAGTGCTCGTTCATGGCGGTGCGCCAGCGGAAGACGTAGTGGCTGACGAAGAAGTTGTTCATCACACCGATAAGCACCGCGATAATCGCGATGCCGAGGAATATGCCTATTTCCTGATAGAACTGATTAATGCTGACCTTATGCGGCGTCGCCAGCGCGCTCTGAATCAAATCGTAGAACGGCGCGTACCAGGCGTTGATCGCCACCCCGACTTCAACGAGGAACCAGGTGACGAAAATAATCAGCGAGGTGCCGAGAATCGACCAATATTGCCAGCGATGTGGGCTGTAAATGAACCAGAACAGGGCGAAAACCCCGACGCACAGCGCGTAGAAGGCGTAGAACACCAGGTAATTAAGCGACCAGAAGCGCGCTGCGCTGATCGCGACATCCTGCGATGCGCCAGTGATTCGCAGCAGCCAGTCGCCGCCGCCCGCCTGCCAAAAGATCACTGCCAGCAGCGACCAGATAAAGGCAGAAATAAAAAACGGCCCCGGTTTGGGGAAAAAAGATTTAAACATCATGCTCTCCTGCTAACTTCTTATCGTTTTATTATGCTGTGTACCACGAAAACGCCCGCCGCAAAGGTGTCGCAGCGGAGCAAAGTGGGCGGGTTATGAGACCGAATGTCAGCGGCTTAGTTCGCCTGCCATTCGCGAAGAATTGTTTCTGTGAGTTTCACGTGTAAAGGATTGCCAGGTACCGTCAAGGTACGCCACACCTCGTTGTAGTGGGCAATCAGCGTGGTGGCCTGCGCCGCCGGGCGGTTGGCGGTGGTGTGAGCATCTTCGGCGACGGTAATGGCATAGCCGCGGCTGGCGCCGTTTTTGATGGTGGTATCGACGCAATAATCTGTGGCGCAGCCGCAAATCACAAACTGCTTGATATCATGCTCGTGCAGCACCTCTTCCAGCCGGGTGTGGTAAAAGGCATCGCAAGCGGTCTTGGTGACGTACAGCGCGCCAGCGGGTTGCTCAAGTTCAGGTAGCAAATCAAAGCCTTCGCTTCCCTCTTCCAGTCCGCCCTCTTCACTGTGCTGAATGAAGATAACGGTATCCGCCGCCCGCACCAGGCGGTTTATCTGCACGACGCAGCGTTCGCGCTCAATACGCGGCGTTGCGAAAACGCCGTTTTGCATATCCACTACCATTACCACCCGTTGAGCCGCCATTGTCACTCTCGCCACCAATCATTAGCCAAACGGTAATCATACGCGCCCGCAGGTAGAAGCGGCTATCCGAAAGCATAAAAAAGGATTTTTTACGCCACGTTACGTTTTTCCGCACAGATTCGCGTTATTCCCGCTTTGCTCGGCGTCGCTTCGTAGTATAAATACGCTCTATATTTTTCTTCACAATGATGGATGCCCCCGTTGAAACGTAGTCTGCTCATTTTTGCTGCGCTGTGCGCGGCGTCGTGGACATCGGTCCAGGCCGCACAACCGAGCGTCGACCCGGAATTCGCCTCTGATGTTGTCGACCGTTACGCTAATCATATCTTCTACGGCAGCGGCGCGACCGGTATGGCGATGGTGGTCATTGACGGTAATCAGCGCGTGTTTCGCAGCTTCGGCGTGACGCGTCCCGGCAGTAATGAGCATCCGCAGCTCGATTCGGTGATTCGTATCGCGTCACTGAGTAAGCTGATGACCAGCGAGATGCTGGTAAAGCTGCTCGACCAGGGAGTGGTGAAGCTCAACGATCCGCTGAGCAAATACGCCCCGCCGGGCGCTCGAGTTCCCACTTATCAAGGGACGCCCATCACGCTGGTGAATCTGGCGACGCACACCAGCGCCCTGCCGCGTGAACAGCCCGGCGGCGCGGCGCATCGTCCGGTGTTCGTCTGGCCGACGCGTCAGCAGCGCTGGAACTGGATCACAACTGCCTCGCTGAAAGTCGCTCCTGGTTCGCAGGCCGCCTACTCTAACCTGGCCTTTGACTTACTGGCCGATGCGCTATCTACCGCCTCTGGCAAGCCTTATCCGCAGCTGTTTGAAGAGCAAATTACCCGTCCACTGGGGATGAAAGACACCACCTTTACGCCTTCTCCGGACCAGTGTCAGCGGCTGATGATCCCAGAGAAAGGGGCCAGCCCGTGCAACAACACCCTGGCCGCTATCGGCAGCGGCGGCGTCTACTCCACGCCGGGCGACATGATGCGCTGGATGCAGCAGTTCCTCTCTTCTGACTTCCACACTCGTGGTCAGCAGGCGGATCGTATGCAAACGCTGATCTATCAGCGCAGCCAGTTGACGAAGGTTATCGGTATGGACGTACCAGGAAAAGCCGACGCACTGGGCCTCGGTTGGGTCTATATGAAGCCGAAAAACGGCCAGCCGGGGATTATCCAGAAGACCGGCGGCGGCGGCGGTTTTATCACCTATATGGCGATGAATCCGCAGGCTAACGTTGGCGCGTTTGTGGTGGTCACCCGCTCGCCGTTGACGCGCTTTAACAATATGAGCGACGGCATCAACGATCTGGTCAGCGAATTAAGCGGCGTCCGCCCCACCATTGAGACAGCCAGTCAATAGCCTTTAGGGGTGTTTTGCCTGCGATTCATCAGGATCGTTTTGGCAAAACATCCCGCCGCCAATTCAGGTAGACTATCTTTTTTCATTTCACAAAATCAGGCAAACCATGACAGATTTAATCACTCGCCCACGCCGCCTGCGCAAGTCCGCTTCGCTACGTGCCATGTTTGAAGAGACAACACTGAGTTTGAACGACCTGGTGTTGCCGATCTTTGTTGAAGAAGAAATCGACGATTACAAAGCCATCGAAGCCATGCCCGGCGTGATGCGTATACCGGAAAAGCATCTGGCGCGCGAGATTGAGCGTATTGCCAACGCCGGTATCCGTTCGGTGATGACCTTCGGGATTTCCCACCACACCGACGCCACCGGCAGCGATGCCTGGAACGAAAATGGCCTGGTAGCGCGCATGTCCCGCATCTGCAAACAAGCGGTGCCGGAGATGATCGTGATGTCCGATACCTGCTTTTGCGAGTACACCTCGCACGGTCACTGTGGCGTACTGTGCGATCACGGTGTCGATAACGATTTGACCCTTATCAACCTCGGTAAGCAGGCGGTGGTAGCCGCTGCCGCAGGCGCGGATTTTATCGCTCCTTCCGCCGCGATGGACGGTCAGGTGCAGGCCATTCGCCAGGCGCTGGACGCCGCTGGATTCACCAATACGGCGATTATGTCCTACTCCACCAAGTTCGCCTCATCATTCTACGGCCCGTTCCGTGAAGCCGCGGGTACCGCGCTAAAAGGCGACCGTAAAACCTATCAGATGAGCCCGATGAACCGCCGCGAAGCGATTCGCGAGTCGCTGCTAGACGAAGCCCAGGGCGCCGACTGCCTGATGGTCAAACCGGCCGGTCCATACCTCGATATCCTGCGCGACCTGCGCGAGCGCACCAACCTGCCACTGGGTGCCTATCAGGTAAGCGGCGAATACGCGATGATTAAATTCGCTGCCCAGGCCGGTGCTATCGACGAAGAGAAAGTGGTACTGGAAAGCCTCGGCGCCATCAAACGCGCCGGCGCGGATCTGATCTTCAGCTACTTCGCCCTCGATCTGGCCGAAAAGAAAATCCTGCGTTAATTCAGGTCCCCGGGCTACGGGCTCACAGTTTTCTGTGGGTTGGTAGCCCGGACAGGCGCAACGCGCCGCCTCCGGGAAAGTCACCTTAACGACGCTCTCCGCATAATAATTCCTTCACCTCCCCACCCCAATCAACAGGATACAAACTACGACTTACATCGCGATGAAAGGTTGAATAGGGCCAATCCCGTACCTGCCTTACCCACCCGTGCTTAACCGGATTGATATAAATGTAATCAACATGGCTACGATAGTCCTCTTGGTTACGAATGGCGTGTTCCCAATACCTTGGTTGCCACACGCTTTGCGCGCCTGTTAAACCTGAAAAATGCTTTTTAATTGATCGCCAGCGCGATGGAAAATCGCTGTCGTTGCCAGGTAAGGTCCAGACGCAATGAAGGTGTTCGGGGAGCACAACCCAGGCATCAATATGAAAAGGTTTCTGTTTGCGGACTATTGCCACCGCCTGGCGTAATGCATCAATACGATGAACCAGAAACCGACTCTCTCTGTCGCGTAAATTGACGGTGAAAAACCAAGTCCCTCCATTAATGTAATGACGACGATAATCGACCATCGGATGCCCCCTGCCAAAGATTTTTTGCCTGTTCCACCAGGATAAAAGAGGGTGAGGTTAGAAGGCAATTAACTGGACATCAATCTGGAAAAGCGCTCGCAACTTTTTCACATATAGCCTTCCCGGAGGCGGCGCTGCGCGCCTGTCCGGGCTACCTGCTCCTGCCCCCGCAGCTCGCCCCCCCAAAATCTTCACTCAACTGTAATCTGAGCGACATCTGCGCCTTCTACTGTCTGGGCAGGACGGAGGAGGTGCCACCATGTTTAGTCTCGACAATGTACTCGATGACCTGTGGCCTCAGGCGAGGCCAGCCCCCTGGCAGAAAAAGGTGCTGAAAA
This sequence comes from Klebsiella sp. RHBSTW-00484, assembly GCF_013705725.1. Lineage (NCBI taxonomy): Bacteria > Pseudomonadati > Pseudomonadota > Gammaproteobacteria > Enterobacterales > Enterobacteriaceae > Klebsiella > Klebsiella sp. RHBSTW-00484. The sequence goes on from NZ_CP055481.1 coordinate 4,811,092, forward strand.
AGCTCCTGCATGAGGAAGAGTTTCAACAGTTTGCCGCACGTCACCACCACCTGAAAGGACTGGATACGGTCGAACAGGTGCTCGAACATCTCAATATCCGCTGCGCTATCCCGGCGCACGATCTCGAAAAAATCCCCGAACATGGCCCGCTGGTCATTATCGCCAACCACCCCACCGGCACGCTCGACGGCCTGGCGCTGCTCTACGCCGTCTCCCGGGTACGCCGCGATGTCAAAGTGGTTACCAACCGCATGCTTAACCATCTCGAACCGATGAGTTCGCTGTTTATTCCGGTCGATAATATTAATGGCCGCACCGCCAAAGCGGCGCTACAGCAAATGGACCAGCAGTTGCAAAACGGCGGCGTGCTGATTTTCTTCCCGGCAGGCGAAGTTTCACGCCTGACCCGTCGCGGCATCCGCGATAAAAAGTGGCACTCTGGATTTATTAAACTAGCGGCCAAATACCGCGCCCCGCTGCTCCCGGCGTGGATACGCGCGCACAACAGCGCGCTGTTTTACGCCAGCACCCTAGTGTCGGCAAATCTCCCGCTGCTCCTGTTGATGCAGCAAATGTTCCGCCGCCGCAACAGCAGCCTACCGGTCAATATTGGGCAACAGATTGCCTGGTCAGCCTGGTTCGACCCGCAGGCCTCTTCTCGCGAGCTCACCGAACGCTGCTACCGTCATCTGGAACAACTCGGAAAAGGGCTGCCGGGGATCTTTAAAACCGAAAGCACTATCGCTCGTCCCGAAGCCCGGGCCCTGCTCAAGCGTGAACTAAGTAAGGCCGAAACGCTGGGACGCACGGCGGATGGCAAAATCATTTATCTCTGGCAGCGCCACGGTCAGGAAGACGCGCCGGTGCTGCGCGAGCTGGGGCGTCTGCGGGAAATTGCCTTTCGCGCGGTCGGTGAAGGTAGCGGTAAACGTCGCGACGTAGACGGTTACGACGATGACTATCTGCACCTGATTTTGTGGGATGAAGAAGACCTTGAGATCGTCGGTGCATACCGCTTTATGCCGACCGCCATGCAGCTGGAAAAACGCGGGCTGGAAGGGATTTACAGCTCCAGCCTGTTCCATTACGACGAACGCATGGACGATATTCTTCAGCACGGCATTGAGCTGGGGCGCAGCTTTATCCAGCCGCGCTACTGGGGTCGTCGTGGCCTGGACTATTTGTGGTCCGGCATCGGCGCGTATCTGGCACGCTATCCGCACTACCGCTATCTGTTCGGTCCGGTGTCGATTTCTGGCGGCTTGCCGCCTGCCGCGCGGGATCTGCTGGTGGCGTTTTACCGCCTGTGGTTCCCGGCAACCCATCCGCTGGCGGAGTCTCGTCGCCCCTACCCCGCCTCACTGCCCGATGTGCTGGCACAGTTTGCCGGTGAAGATTATAACGACGACCTGGCCCGACTGAAGTCCCTGCTCGGCAATCTCGGCTGCGCGATCCCACCGCTGTATAAGCAATATTCGGAAGTCTGCGAACCGGGCGGCGTACAGTTTATCGATTTCGGCAGCGACCCGGATTTCAATAACTGCGTGGATGGTCTGGTGCTGGTGGATTTGACCTATCTGAAGGCGAACCGCTATCAGCGCTATATTGGCGTGCATCTGGATGCGCAAAAATCGGCATAACTCGCTGAAAACAACCTACCCGGTGCAGAGGATTGATCCCCTCGCCCCTTTGGGGAGAGGGTTAGGGTGAGGGGAATATGTGCGGCCTGATGCCCTCACCCCGACCCTCTCCCAAAGGGAGAGGGAGAAAACCGACTTGCCCGGCGCAGAGATTACCCCGCCCGGTAATACGGCTTATCTCCGAGAATCGTTGCGCGGTGCATAATGCGCCGCTGCGGCAGGTAATCGGCGTTAGCGTAATGCTGGGTGACGCGGTTATCCCAAATCGCCACGTCGTTAGGCTGCCAGCGCCAGCGCACCTGGAAGTCCGGTTTGGTGACGTGGGCAAACAGGAAGCTCAGCAGCGCCTCGCTCTCTTTCTCCGTCACGTCAACGATGCGGGTCGTAAACCCTTCATTCACAAACAGCGCCTGTTTCCCGGTTACCGGATGAGTACGCACTACCGGATGCAGCAGCGGTGGATTTTTCGCCACCGCCTCCAGCCAGCGCTGATGCTCCTCTTCGGTTTTACGATATTTATACTCCTGGAACGATTTACGGAAATCATGCTCCGCGCGCAGGCCGCTCAGCAGCTGACGAAATGGCTCAGAGAGCGCCTCGTACGCGGCAATGCCGTTGGTCCACAGGGTATCGCCGCCGGTAGACGGCAGCTCTTTTGCCGCCAGAATCGCCCCGGCGGGCGGCGTTTCAATAAAGGTAACGTCAGTGTGCCAGTTATCGTTATCCGGCGGATTATCGTCGTGGGTATCAAGAACGATAATTTCATCAACGCCGGGAGCATGTGGATAGACCGGATGAATATGCAGGTCACCAAAGCGCAGGGCGAGATTGCGCTGCTGTTCGGGGGTAATATTCTGCTCGCGCAGGAACACCACCTGATGGCGCAGCACCGCGTGATACAGCTGCTCGAACTGGTTGTCGCTCAGCGGGCGGGTAATGTCGACGCCGGATACCTGTGCGCCAATGTATGGCCCCAGCGGGGTAATGCTTAAACGTTCACTCATTGTACTTCTCCATGCCAGGGGGTCAGGCGACGCTGCAGCGCGCGCAGGCCCAGTTCCAGTAAAAAGGCGATGATCGCAATCACCGCGATCCCGGCCAGCACCACATCGGTGGCGAGGAATTCACCGGCGGACTGCACCATAAAACCTAAGCCGCGGGTAGCGGCAATCAGCTCTGCGGCCACCAGCGTTGACCAGCCGACGCCAAGCCCGATGCGCAGTCCGGTAAGAATTTCCGGCAGCGCGCCGGGCAGGATCACCAGCCACAGCACCTGCGCTTTACTGGCGCCTAAAGATTGCGCGGCGCGAATGCGTACCTGCTGGGCGCTTTTGACGCCCGCCAGCGCCGACATCGCCACCGGCGCGAATATCGCCAGGTAGATCAGCAGGATCTTTGATGTCTCGCCGATGCCAAACCAGATAACCATCAGCGGTAAATAAGCCAGCGGCGGCACCGGGCGATAAAGCTCGATCAGCGGGTCGAGGATCCCACGCACCGTTGGGCTCAGCCCCATGGCGATCCCTACCGGTACGCCGATCAGCACCGCTGCCAGCAGCGCGATCACGATACGCGTCAGGCTTGCTGCCAGATGCTGCCAGAGGGTGGCATCCATAAAGCCCTGCGGCCCGGCGATGGATATCAGCTTCTGCAATACCTGCCCCGGCGGCGGCAAAAATAGCGGGCTAATCAGCTGTAGGGCAGCGACGGCCCACCAGATAACCAGCAGCACCGCCAGGGTCGCCACGCTCAGGGTGAACTGACGCGAGAACGGCCAGCGCCACTTCAGCGCCCGCTGACGCGGTTTGTCATTAATGACTACGCTCATGAGAAAGCCTCCCGTTGCTCAAATACCCGGCTGAGGACGTATTCGCGTTGTTCGATAAATTTCGGGTCCGATTTGATGCTGCGGCAGGATTCCCCGGCGACAAAGCGGCGGCCAAAATCGAGCGGCAGACGTTCAAGAACGCGCCCTGGCCCCGGCGAAAGCAGCACCAGCTCGGTGGCCATAAACACCGCCTCTTCGATATCGTGGGTAATCAGCAGCACCTTCTTACCGCTCTCATGCCACAGATTGAGCAGCAGGGTTTGCATTTGCTCGCGGGTGAAAGCATCCAGCGCGCCAAACGGTTCATCAAGAAGCAGCAGCTGCGGGTTGGCCGCCAGCGCGCGGGCAATCCCTACCCGCTGCCGCTGACCGCCGGAGAGTTGCCAGATAAAGCGCTTTTCCGCCCCTTCAAGGCCCACTTTTTTCAGCATCTGCGCGGCGGTTGCCCGGCGCTGCGTTTTGTCGACGCCCGCTAGCTGCAATCCGAGCGCGACGTTATCCTGCACGTTGCGCCACGGCAGCAGCCCTTCGTGCTGAAATACCACGCCGCGATCGGCCCCCGGCCCTTCAACCCGCGTTCCTTCAAGGGTGATGCTGCCGTGCTGATAAGGCACGAATCCGGCAATCAGGTTCAGCAGGGTGGTTTTACCGCAGCCGGAGGGCCCGAGGACCACCAGCAGTTCACCGCTGTCCAGCGTCAGGTTGATATCCGCCAGCGCCGGTTTACCGCCGTAGTCGGCGGAAAGATGCGTGATGTGCAGCATCATGACCTCCTTACTTCACAAAACGGTCGGTAACGTACTGGCTGTAGTCGCTGCCGGCGGCGGGCACTTTGCCCTGCTCTTTCAGGAACTTCGCGGTATCGATAATGGCTTTATTGACCGGCCCGTTCAGCTCCTGCGCCTGCTGGGCGGCGGTCAGGTAGGTGTTGCCTTTCACCAGCCCCGGCACATCGGCTTCCGGTACGCCGCTTAAGCGCGCCAGCTTGCTGATGTTTTCCGGCTGCTTCAGCCACTCGTCAGGGTTGGCGATATAGGGCTGCTGGGCGTCAATGGCGCTTTTGGCGAAGGCTTTCACAATCTCAGGATGCTTTTCGGCAAAATCTTTACGTACCACCCAAACGTCCAGCGTCGGCGCCCCCCACTCACCCACCTGCGACGAGTCGGTCAGCACCGTGCCGTCTTTTTCCAGCGCGTTGACCGCCGGAGCCCAGACGTAGGCACCGTCAATATCGCCGCGCTGCCAGGCGGCAATAATCGCTGGCGGTTGCAGGTTGAGGATCTGTACCTGGCCCGGCTTGATACCCCAGTGCTTCAGCGCCGACAGCAGGCTGTAGTGCGTCGTGGAGATAAACGGTACGGCGATGCGTTTGCCGATCAGGTCCTCTGGTTTAGTGATGTTCTTCTTCACCACCAGCGCTTCGGAGTTACCGAGCTTTGAAGCCAGCAGGAATACTTCAATCGGTACCTGCTGGGTGGCGGCGACCGCCAGCGGGCTGGATCCGAGATTGCCGATTTGTACGTCACCGGATGCCAGCGCCCGCACGATGCTCGCGCCGCTGTCAAACTTGCGCCAGTCGACGGTGGCCCCGCTCTCTTTGGCAAAAGTGTTGTCCGCCTGGGCGACTTTCGCCGGCTCAGCGGAAGTCTGATACGCCACGGTGACGTTAACCGCCTGCGCCTGGAATGCCGCCAGCGCCAGGGCGGCAATAAGAGTGATACGCGATGTGAGTGCCATAGTGTCTGCTTCCCTTATCCCCGTCATACTTCGAGTAGCATGTGCGTTGGCTGCACTCGTTCTTCCCTGTCACATAGTTATCTATGCTCCAGGAATGCCCAAGTTTGCCGCCTTCCTGCTACTCGAATTATTTAGGGGTATGAATGTGTATGGATGCAGTATTTCCGGCGCGATGCGTTTGATGAAGTAATTAAAAATTCTTGCTAAGAACAAAGCGTTTTTAGAAAAAAAGCGGCAATGGTTAGTTAATTTTCACAAAAACCATCTCATCGCTTTTATTGCGATTTTGTTACATTCATTGCATATCCACACCCCGACGATTGCCAGCACAGCGGCGGCAGGCATCATAGGGCCATGATCCGCGAAGAGAGTAGAAACATGATTCGAGTGGTGCTGGTCGATGACCATGTGGTGGTGCGTTCCGGTTTTGCACAGTTGCTCAGCTTCGAAGAAGACCTCAACGTTGTTGGTCAGTTCAGCAGCGCGGCACAGGCGTGGCCAACGCTATTGCGCGATGACGTCAACGTGGCGGTGATGGATATCGCCATGCCGGATGAAAACGGCCTGAGCCTGCTCAAGCGCCTGCGCGCGCAAAAGCCGCAATTTCGCGCCATTATTCTGAGTATTTATGACGCGCCCACCTTTGTGCAGAGCGCGCTCGATGCCGGGGCCAGCGGTTATCTCACTAAACGCTGCGGCCCGGAAGAACTCGTGCAGGCGGTACGTTCCGTCGGGATGGGCGGTCATTATCTGTGCGCCGATGCGCTACGGGCGCTGCGCGGCGGCGCAAAACCGGCGCAGGTGCTGGAAGTGCTCACCCCACGTGAACGCGAAGTGTTTGATTTACTGGTCAAAGGCGACAGCGTCAAGGAAATAGCCTTTAAGCTCGACCTCAGCCACAAGACGGTGCACGTCCATCGCGCCAACGTGTTGGGCAAGCTGCAATGCCAGAGCACGATTGAGCTGGTGCACTTCGCTCTCGACCACCAGCTGCTGGCAGGGCATTAATGTCGCGCGGCCTTCGCCACCGGGTCATTTCGCTGTTCATCGTACTGGCCTGGGGTAGCGGCTGGCTGATGCTGTGGACGCTCGGTTTTTACCTGACCCATAACGGCCAGCAGGCGGCGCTGTTTCTGCCACACGGCGTCTATCTGGCGCTGCTGATCCTGCTTTCCCGCCGCTACTGGCCCGCGCTGGTGCTGCCCCCCATGCTGATGCTGTTCTGGCTGCACAGCGAACAGTTGCTGAACGGCTACACTTTGCTGGCCGCGCCGCTGATTAGCCTGCTCCCCGCCGGTCTGGCGCAACAGTTCTGGCACCGTTTTCCTCTTTACTGGCAGCGGCTGACGCTGCTGCTGGCCACGGTCAGCGTAAGCGCATTACTCAACACCGCGCTGCTCTCGCCGTTTGTGAAAAGCCCGGCAATGATGCTCGGCCTGGCCTCGTTTACCGGCGGCGTGCTGCTGACACCGTTTGTCTATCTGATTTTTGAATTCCTGCGCCAGCAGCACCGCTATCATCTGCTGGGGCTGGATACGACCAATCCGCCGCTGCGCACCTCGCTAATTATCTGGTGCAGCCTGTTTTTTATCATCGGTATCGGCACCCAGATGGTGTTGTCGCCGGAAATTGAACGCCTGCTGCTGATCGTCGTCTTTCTGCCAAACGTGGTGATGGCGTGGAAGTTTGGCTGGCAGGGCGGCGTGCTCTCCGGCCTGCTGGGCAGCATGATGATCACCATTGCCCGCCAGGTTGGTGTGGGGTTCAACAATCTGGTTGAACTGGAGATTTTCCTGGCGACCCAGGCGCTGCTCGGCATCGGTCTGGGGATTGCCATCAGCCGCCAGCAGCACCTGGCGCAAAACCTGCACCACTACCGCCAGCGGCTGGAAGCGGAGCTGGCGGCGCGACGGGCGCTGACCGAAAAGCTGATCCATACCGAAGAGGACACGCGCAAAAATCTGGCGCGCGAGCTGCACGACGAAATAGGCCAGAACATCACCGCGATTCAAATTCAGTCGCAGCTGGTGAAACGGGCGCGCGATCCGGCGCAAACCCAGGCCGCCGCCAGCCAGATTAACGATCTCGCCCGCCGTATCCACCACTCCACCCGCCAGCTTCTGCGCCAGCTGCGCCCACCCGCCCTTGACGAATTGTCGTTTAAAGAGGCACTGCACCACCTGCTCAACGAATTTGCCTTTGCCGAGCGCGGCATCCGCTGCCGCTTTGACTACCAGCTTAGCGCCACCCCGGAGAGCGAAACGGTACGCTTTACCCTCTATCGGCTGCTGCAGGAGTTGCTCAATAACGTCTGCAAGCATGCCGAGGCCAGCGAGGTTGCCATTACCTTGCTTGAGCAGGGAAAGTCATTGCGCCTGGAAGTCAGGGATAACGGCGTCGGTATCAGCGCCGACAAAATTGCCGGATTTGGTATTCAGGGGATGCGCGAACGCGTCAGCGCCCTGGGCGGCGAGCTAACGCTGGAATCGCGTCACGGCACGCGAGTAATTGTTAACTTGCCCACAAATTTGCAACAAACAACCTGCTAACCAGGAAAAAGTCTTAGTCACTGCGGACTTTCTCTCATCCCTTTTCAAGTTAACTTTTCTATAACCTAAATAATTCGAGTTGCAGGAAGGCGGCGACGCAGGGAATCCCCAGGAGCTTACTCCGGTAAGTGACTGGGGTGAGCGAGGAAAGCCAACGCACATGCAACTTGAAGTATGACGGTTATATAGTCAGCAAAACGGAGACGGCTATGCACGCACGCTCAGCAACCGACATCAATCAACAATACCGGACGCTGCGTCCACAACTGCTGATGTGCATGATCATCGGGTATGCCGCGTTTTACCTGACGCGCAAAAGCGTTAACTACGTGCTGCCAGCGCTGCAAACGGATCTTGGTCTGGATAAAGGCGATATCGGCCTGCTGGGATCGCTGTTTTATCTCACCTACGGCCTGTCGAAGTTTACCGCCGGACTATGGCACGACAGCCACGGACAGCGCTGGTTTATGGGCGTTGGCCTGTTCGCCACCGGCCTGTTGAACGTGGTGTTCGCCTTTGGTGAGTCGCTGACGCTGCTGCTGGCGGTCTGGACGCTGAACGGATTTTTTCAGGGTTGGGGATGGCCACCCTGCGCCCGGCTGCTGACCCACTGGTATTCGCGCAACGAACGCGGTTTCTGGTGGGGCTGCTGGAATATGTCTATCAATATCGGCGGAGCGATTATCCCGCTGATTAGCGCCTTTGCCGCCCACTGGTGGGGCTGGCAGGCGGCGATGCTGGCACCGGGGATTATCAGCATGGCATTGGGCATCTGGTTAACACTACAGCTGAAAGGAACGCCCCAGGAAGAGGGATTGCCGTCAGTGGGAACCTGGCGTAACGACCCGCTGGAGCTGCGTCAGGAACGGCAAAGCCCACCGATGGGGCTGTGGCAGATGCTACGCACTACGATGCTGAAGAACCCGATGATCTGGCTGCTGGCCATCTCTTACGTGCTGGTCTATCTGATCCGCATCGCGCTTAACGACTGGGGCAACATCTGGCTGACGGAGAGCCACGGCGTGAATCTGCTCAGCGCCAACGCCACGGTGATGCTGTTCGAAGCGGGCGGCCTGCTCGGCGCGCTGTTCGCCGGTTGGGGCTCGGATCTGCTGTTCAGCGGCCAGCGGGCACCGATGATTTTGCTGTTCACGCTAGGGCTGATGGTTTCCGTCGCCGCGCTCTGGCTGGCCCCGGTGCATCACTACGCGCTGCTGGCGGTCTGTTTCTTTACGGTGGGCTTCTTCGTTTTTGGCCCGCAAATGCTGATTGGCCTCGCGGCGGTGGAGTGCGGACACAAAGCGGCGGCGGGTTCAATCACCGGTTTTCTCGGCCTGTTCGCCTATCTGGGGGCAGCGCTGGCGGGCTGGCCTCTGTCGCTGGTCATTGAACGCTACGGCTGGTCGGGCATGTTCAGTTTGCTTTCGGTCGCCGCAGTCCTGATGGGTTTATTGCTGATGCCGCTGCTGATGGCGAGCATTACTACCTCTCCTGCTCAAAGGATAAAATAATGAAAAAAACTCTGGTCACTACCCTGATTGCTTCCGGCATTGCGCTGGCGACGTTAAGCGGCACAGCACAGGCCAAAGGTCGACTGGTGGTCTACTGCAGCGCCACCAACGAAATGTGTGAAGCTGAAACTAAAGCCTTCGGCGAAAAATATGATGTGAAAACCTCGTTTATTCGCAACGGCTCCGGCAGCACGCTGGCGAAGGTCGATGCCGAGAAGAAAAACCCGCAGGCGGACGTCTGGTACGGCGGTACCCTCGACCCGCAGTCCCAGGCCGGTGAAATGGGCCTGCTGCAACCCTATAAGTCCCCCAATCTTGAGCAGGTGATGGAGCAATTCCGCGATCCGGCGAAGCTGAAAGGCAACTACACTTCGGCGGTCTACGTCGGCATTCTCGGCTTTGGCGTGAACACCCAGCGGCTGAAAGAGAAAAATCTGCCGGTGCCCAAATGCTGGAAGGACCTGACCAAACCGGAATATAAAGGCGAAATCCAGATTGCCGACCCGCAAAGCTCCGGTACCGCCTACACCGCGCTGGCTACCTTCGCCCAGCTGTGGGGGGACGATCAGGCCTTTGATTACCTGAAGCAGCTCAACGCTAACGTCTCCCAGTACACCAAATCCGGTATTGCCCCGGCGCGTAACGCCGCCCGTGGCGAAACGGCCATTGGTATCGGCTTCCTGCACGATTACTCACTGGAAAAAGAACAGGGCGCGCCGCTGGAGCTTATCTCTCCGTGCGAAGGTACCGGCTATGAAATTGGCGGCATCAGCATCCTGAAGGGCGCACGCAACCTCGACAACGCCAAACTGTTTGTCGACTGGGCGCTGTCAAAAGAGGCCCAGGAGCTGGCGTGGAAAAAAGGCAAGTCTTATCAGATCCTGACCAACACCGCCGCCGAAACCTCACCAAACTCGCTGAAGCTCGACGACCTGAAGCTTATCAACTACGACATGGATAAATACGGTTCTACCGAAGTCCGTAAGCAGCTTATCAATAAGTGGGTTAGCGAAGTGAAGATGGGTAAATAAGCCCACATTTTGCGGTTAATGCCCGGTGGCGCTCACGCTTACCGGGCCTACACACAACACCGGAAAACTTATGTCACACACACTTGCACTCCATCCCGTGAAAAAACGGGATGCGATATTCCTTTGGGTTTTGTTCGGCTGGCTGGCGTTCGCCCTGCTGCCGAGCTGGAGCCTTGATTACGGTCTGCTGGAGTCCACGAGCGATGAAATTCTCGCGGCCTACGGCTGGTCACAGTTCAACATCAGTTGGTTGTGGTATTTGCTGCCGAGCCTGCTGCTGATTCGTCCATGGCAGGAAGCCAGGCGTGAGCAGCGCAGCCGTCATTATCTCGATGCAGGCTGGGCGTTCTGCTGTATGGCGTTTATCGTCATCAGCGCCACCGTGGAAGGCCGCGGGTTAGGCTACGCCACCATCGTGCTGTTTGTGGCGCTGGGCGCGATTATGACCCTGGCGCTGACCCGCCTGGAATGGCTGGGCGGCGACCGTTTTGTGATTGGTTCGCTGGTCACCATCGTGGCGTTGATTGGCGTGTTTATCGTCTGGCCGAGCATCGCTATTTTCATCCCGATGTTCACTAACGACGCGGGCGAATTTGCCCCGCTGGCGTTTATGGCCGTGCTGTCGCAGGCGCATATCGTGCAGGTGATCCTCAACTCCATCGCCCTGTCGATGGCGGTTGGCGTTGGCTGCACCTTCTTTGGTCTGGTACTGGCGATCTACACCACCCGCATCGCCAAACGCAGCGCGATTATTGGCCGCATCTTCTCGATTCTGCCGATCGTCACCCCGCCGTTTGTCGTCGGCCTCGGGGTCACCCTGATGATGGGGCGTTCCGGCTACATTACCGAATTGATGGTCGACTGGTTCGGGCTGACCAACACCAACTGGCTGTACGGGTTTACCGGCATCTGGCTGGCGCAGGTACTGGCGTTTACCCCGATGGCGTTTATGATCCTCGATGGGGCGATTAAGACCATTCATCCGTCGCTGGAGGAGGCGTCGTACACCCTGCGTGCCAGCCGCTGGCAGACCTTTAACGGCGTTTTCGTTCCGCTGCTGAAACCAGCGCTGGCGAACGCATTTTTAATCGTCATCGTCCAGTCGCTGGCCGACTTCAGTAACCCGCTGGTGCTCGGCGGCAACTTTGACGTGCTGGCAACGCAGATCTACTTCTACATCACCGGTTCGCAGCTCGATTATCAGGCGGCGAGCACGCTCGGCGCGTTCCTGCTGCTGTTCTCGCTGCTGGTGTTCTGCATTCAGTATATGTGGATCGGCAAGCGCTCTTACGTCACCGTTTCCGGTAAGTCCTACCGTGGCGACGTACAACCACTGCCGGTCACCCTGGTATGGAGCGTGATCGCCATTCTGGCGGTATGGATCGCCTTTAACGCCCTGCTCTACGGCAGCATTTTCTACGGCAGCTTCACCGTCAACTGGGGCGTGGATTACACCCTGACGCTGGATAACTTTATCAAGCTGTTCGGCCAGGGAATGAGCGACGGAGCATGGCCTTCCCTGCTCGACACCCTGCTGTACGCCGGGATTGCCGCGCCAATCACCGCCGCCTTCGGGTTACTGATCGCGTGGATCGTGGTGCGCCAGCAGTTTAAAGGCAAAAAGACCATCGAGTTCACCACCATGCTGTGCTTCGCGGTACCGGGCACCGTGGCGGGCGTGTCCTATATTCTCGCCTTTAACAGCGCGCCGGTGTACCTCACCGGTACGGCGGCGATTGTGATTATCTCGATGGTGATGCGTAACGTGCCGGTGGGTATTCGCGCCGGGATCGCAGGTCTGGGGCAGATCGACAAGTCGCTGGACGAGGCGTCGCTCAGCCTGCGCGCCGGTTCCCTGCGCACCATTACGCATATTCTGCTGCCGCTGCTGCGTCCGGCGATCCTCTCGGCGCTGATCTACAGCTTTGTGCGCGCCATTACCACCGTCAGCGCCATTGTGTTCCTCGTCACACCGGATACCCGCGTGGC